>DATFMC010000030.1:0-83784 GCA_035267105.1 Geopsychrobacteraceae bacterium | reverse complement strand
AACAGGTGTACTCAAAGTCTGATCCCGATTCACCTCGCAAGGCTCTGGGAATGGCCCATTGGTCTAAGGAAGCTGGCGTCCCATCGGCAAAGAACACATCAAGAACTTTTGCATACTCTTCAAGTTGGCTAGTGCATTCGTCCTTGTCTTTAAACCTGTGAAATAATGCAAAAGCGTTATTGAAATGAACCAGATTGCCCTGGCTGTCCGAAATATATACCGCCTCATTCATGCTTTCTAAAGCAGCATTGAGTTTTTCCTGAGTCTCCCAGAGAGACATCTTAGCCTGCTTCAAAGCAGTGATGTCGTTGCCGATGGCAAGAATTTCCTGAGTATTTCCACACTCGTCAAAAAGACCTTTATTGGTCCAGGTGACCCAGACAGTGCGGCCATCCCTGGTGATATTTTCACTCGACACAGATCTGTATTGATCAGGATTTTTTACTATGTCTTTGGCAAGCATAGACATATCCCGGCCGCTACTTTTTTCGACTTTTGGAACAATTGTCATGAGGTGCTGACCGATTAACTCTGCAGAAGAATAGCCAAAGAAACGAAGACCAAAATCATTCATATAAAGAATGATCCCATCCTTACCCCACCGGATAACGATACTGTTTGCGGATTCAAGAAGGGCACGGGTAAAATCAAGCTCTTTTTGAAGCTTTGAATTTTCCAGCTTCAGGCTCTGTATCGATTCCACATTCATTGATCTTCCTATTTGTCATTCAGATTGAAAGAGGGACGGGTATAATACAAACGATCCTCAAATCATTGCAAAAATACCTGCTGTATTGTTGCCTGCACATCAGGATTTATTTGCAACACTTGTATAATAAAACATTGTCACACATTAGCGGAAACAAAGAAAGATAAATGAAAAAGGGGGAAATCAGGGGCACAGAGCCAAGTGGACATTCTTGCTTATATGCTTCAGGATAAAAAGTGTAGAAGAGATCGGTCCCTTGAATCGAGATATTTTTCTTCATCATAAGCGGTCCTCTACCGGAGACGGTGTCCGTAAATTATATCCCTGTCGTCCGCCCGGCAACAGCCGCCTGCCCAAGCGACAGCCCACCATCATTCGGTGGAACCTGCCGATGAACCAGAACTTCAAACTGCTCTTCTCGCAGCAGCTCCATTGTTCGTTCAGTAAGATATCGGTTCTGAAAAACACCGCCGGACAAGGCCACTGGACGCTCTCCGACCTCTTCTCTGATCATAGTGCAGACGTCGACAACTACTCGAGATAATCCATTGTGAAATTGAGCACTTATGTGTGATATCTTCACCTCATTCTGTAGATCTATGATCAACTGACGGATCATCGGCACGGCATCAACCAGCAACAATCCTTGATCCCTGTGAAGTGCGAATGGATAACTTCCGGCCTGCGCGGCATCGGTCTTCAGGACCATCTCCAACTCAAGGGCTGCCTGTCCCTCAAAACTGACTTCGTCCCGGATGCCTGCCAAGGCGGCGACGGCATCAAACAGTCGACCGCAGCTAGAGGTCAGAGGTGAATTCAACCGTTTGGCGATCATCTGTTTCAGGAGCTTCAATTGCGCAGGTTTGACCTCGAACGGAAGAATCGATTCAGGAATCTCATCTCCGAATGCTTGAACCAGATAGCTGACCGCCATTCGCCAGGGTTCCCTGGTGGCGGCATCGCCACCGGGCATCGGCAGATAATCGAGCTGTCCGACCCGTTTGAAACCCCGATAATCACCGAGCAGGAACTCCCCTCCCCAGATATGCCCGTCACTGCCATAACCGACTCCATCAAAGATGACGCCGATAGTCTCCTGATCGACTCCGTTATCGGCCATACAGCTCGCCAGATGGGCATGATGATGCTGAACAGCGACGGTTTGCATTCCCGACAGCGATTGCGCAACATGGGTCGACAAATAGTCAGGGTGCAGATCGTGGACAACAGTCGTGGGTTGCACTTCGAGAATCCCCTGTAGATGAGCGATGGCCTGGTGCAGAGAATCGACCACCTCCTGATTTTTTAAATCTCCGATATGGTGACTGAGATAGGCGCGATCAGCGCGGCTTATACAGATGGTGTTTTTCAGCTCGGCACCTACGGCCAGCACTGACGGCTGCACTTTTGGAAGAACCACTCCTCGCGGAACATAGCCACGAGACCGTCTCAGCATCAGGGGCTCTCCCCCCAAGGAGCGGACGATGGAATCATCGGTACGGATATGAATACGACGGTTATGGACCAGATAAGCATCAGCAATTCCATCAAGCCGACTGATTGCATCATTATCCTCGAAAGCGATAGGTTCGTCACTCTGGTTGCCGCTGGTCATCACCAGCGCCGGGAACTGTTCGAGCAACAGATAATGGAGCGGCGTGTAGGGAAGCATCACCCCGAAAAAACGGTTACGGGGCGCGACCTCGGGAGAGATGTGAGAATTCGGCAACTGTTCAAGCAGGACAATCGGCCGCTCCACACCGGAGATCATCCGCTTCTCAAGAGCTGATAGTCGGGCGAACCGCATCACCCTCTCCACGCTGAAGGCCATCAGGGCAAATGGTTTTTCGTCCCGGTGCTTCCGCTGTCTCAGTCTTGCAACTGCTGCCGTGCTGGTCGCATCAACCGCAAGGTGATAGCCTCCCAGACCTTTAATTGCAACAATTTTGCCCTGTCGTAAATAATCGATAGTTTTTGCCAGCGGGTCGGCACCGATAGTCAACTCGCCCTGCCCATTACAGAAACCAAGCTGCGGACCGCAGGCGGAGCACGCATTCGGCTGAGCATGAAAACGGCGAGACAACGGATCCTGGTATTCCCGCTGACAGTTTTCACACATGGGGAAATCGATCATCGTGGTCAGGGGTCGATCATAGGGGATATCGGTAACGATGCTGTAGCGAGGGCCACAGTTGGTGCAATTGATGAAGGGATAACGGTAACGACGATCCAGCGGGTCGAAAAGCTCCTTAAGACAATCCGGGCAGACATGGGTATCGGGTGCGATCTGGGCGGCGCGGGAAGCGCCGGTCTGACTTTCGATTATGGCAAAGCCACTCTGCCCGGTGGCGGCAAGATCAGTAACCAGCAAACGACTGATCGAGGCCAGCGGGGGAAGCTCGTCTGACAGTGCGCAGAAGAAGGAATCGAGAACCTCAGGCGCGCCCTCTATCTCAATCAGCACACCCTGACTGTCGTTGAACACAGAACCGGACAGATCCCTTTCAGTCGCAATCCGAAAAACAAACGGCCGAAAACCGACCCCCTGAACGATCCCTTCTATTCTGATCTGTTTACGCAGCATATCGACAATGTGACTCCTGAAATTATCGTGTCCACATTGTGGCATTAACGGAAGCTATGCACAATCACGTATACAGACAACTAATTATGAAGAGCCAGTGTTCAAGATCAATAGGTTCTGCAATCAACACAGTTTGTTCTTTCGCATGGCAGAGTATGCCGCTACAATTTCGGTAACTGTCAGTACTGTTATAACTTTAAGGAGCCAGCTTGTTCTCATATCAGCCCCCACCCCACAATCAGCTCGATATCCGGTATTGCGATGACGATATCCTGGTGATCAATAAACCAGCAGGACTGCTCTCGGTCCCGGGACGTGCACCAGAGCACCAGGACTGCATGATTTCACGCGTTCAGCTCGATTATCCTGAAGCACTGATTGTTCATCGACTCGACTTGTCGACTTCCGGCCTGATGGTCATGGCTCGTGGCAAAGAGGCCCATCGAAACCTTAATCGTCAGTTTGCGCAAAGACGGGTTGAGAAAACCTACATTGCCGTGGTTCATGGTTCTGTCGATCCGGCAATCGGTACGATCGATCTGCCCTTGATCTGTGACTGGCCGAACAGACCTAGGCAGATCGTCGATCACACAGAGGGGAAATCGGCTCAGACCGAATATCGTACGTTGCACTATGATGCTTCAGCAAATTCAACCCGGATCGAGTTAAAACCGATCACTGGTCGCACTCATCAACTGCGTGTCCATATGCAGGCACTGGGCCATCCGATTCTTGGAGATGATCTCTATGCCGATGATGCCACCCTGCAGAAAGCAGATCGATTATTACTTCACGCCGAATCACTTGCGTTTGCCCACCCTTCAAACCAGCGCTTACTGAGTTTCAAGCAACCCGCGCCGTTCTGACGGGATTTTCTCATTGAGGGTTGCAGCTAAAACGAGCCTGCTTTATAGTGCCGACCAATTCAAAAACAAAGGAGTTGTCCCTATGATTACCGCTATCAGCCCGATCGACGGGCGTTACGCATCGAAAGTCACAGAACTGGGTGAATGCTTTTCGGAATACGCCCTACTGAAAAATCGGGTAAAAGTCGAAGTCATGTGGTTGATTGCCCTTTGTGCCGAGCCAGGCATTGCCGAATGCCGTGCATTAACTGCGGACGAGGAACAGAAACTGCGCCAGATCGTCGCCGACTTCACTCCGGCAGAAGCGGAAAAGATCAAGCAGATCGAGTCTGTCACCAACCATGATGTCAAGGCGGTCGAGTACTACCTGAAAGATCAGATCGAAGAATCCAGCCTGTCGGATTTGTCTGAGTTTATCCACTTTGCCTGTACTTCTGAGGACATCAACAACCTCTCTCACGCCTTGATGCTTAAAGATGGCCTTTCCACTCTGGTGCCACAGCAACAGGAGATCATTACCAAGCTCAGCAAGCTGGCCCTGGAATTCAAGGATGTGCCGATGCTGGCTCGCACCCATGGGCAGACGGCATCGCCGACCACGATCGGAAAAGAACTGGCGGTCTTTGCCGCGCGCCTGAACAAACAGAGTGAAAAAATTGCTGTTGTCGAACTGCTGGGGAAGCTGAATGGCGCCGTTGGCAATTTCAACGCCCATCTCTCTGCCTACCCTGCTGTCGACTGGCCGCTACTGACCAAGTCTGTTATTGAGGACGAGCTGGGACTGACCCAGAACATGTTCACAACCCAGATCGAACCACACGACTACATGGCTGAACTCTTCGATGCCATGGCCCGCTGGAACACCATTCTCAACGACCTGAACCGGGATATCTGGACCTACATCTCCATGGCATACTTCGGCCAAAAGACGATCAAGGGTGAAATTGGATCCTCGACCATGCCGCATAAGGTCAATCCGATCGATTTTGAAAATTCTGAGGGGAACTGTGGTCTGGCCAACGCCATCTTCAATCATCTTTCAGCCAAACTTCCAATCTCCCGCCTGCAGCGTGACCTGACCGATTCCACCGTTCTGCGTAATATGGGTGTCGGTTTCGGCTACAGCATGATTGCCTACCAATCGACCCTGAAAGGGCTCAGCAAGCTGAAACTGAACGAGCAGAACCTGGCGGACGATCTGGACAACGCCTGGGAGGTTATGGCCGAACCAATCCAGACGGTTATGCGTAAAGCGGGGATTGAGAAACCTTACGAAAAGCTCAAAGAGTTGACCCGTGGGCAAAAGATCGACCGCGAGACGATCCGCAACTTTGTCGAAGGGCTGGACCTGGAGGCCGAGGACAAACAGAGACTACTCGACATGAGCCCCGGCAACTATGTCGGCATGGCGTCTAAAATTGTCGACCTGTTGGGCTGAAATACGACACTGAACCAATAAAGGGAGTGCAACTGCCACTCCCTTTATTGGTATGAATTTGGAGGCTCACCTGCCCTTCAACTCTACGTCCCCGAGTCGTGACCGTTCTCACTGAACTTCATGGCTGTCCAATCTGATCCGCGAGTAAACCGACTGCGATGGCAAACTTGTGCGAACGGTTCCAGACCAACAGTTTCCGATAATTATCATAAACCAGAAAAGCGCGACCGGAATCGCCATCCGGCCGAATCAGTGACGCCATAATATCGACATTGGGCAAATCCGCACCTCCTACGCCCCTGACGCCGATCTTTTGCCAGTCCAACAGACTTTTTTCCACATCAAGCCCGTACAAGTTCGTGTCGAGGGCAGTCGGCAGGGTCACCTCGCGCCCCCAGGTCCAGCCTTTCTGCCAGCCTCTTTGGGTCAGATAGTTTGCCGCTGAAGCCAGCGCATCGTACTCCGAGGTCCAGATATCAATGTCCCCACTGCCGTCAAAGTCGACGCCGTACGTCAACAAGACCGAAGGCATAAACTGAACCTGCCCGACGGCACCAGCCCAGGATCCCTTCATCCGTTCCAGAGGAACAGACCGTTGATCGACCAGCCGCAAAGCATCTAATAGTTCCCTTCTGAAATATGCCCCGCGCCTCGAATCGTAAGCGAGTGTCGCCAACGCCTGAAAAACCGATTCAGAACCCATATTTCGGCCGAAGTCGGTTTCGACTCCCCACAAGGCAACGAGAATTCGGGATTGAACCTGAAAATCGGCGTCTGTTCGGTCAAACAATTTCCAGTATTTTCGCAGAAGTTTTTTGCCCTTCTTGATCCGAACCTCGTTAATTGCATTTGCCAGGTAGGTGTCCAGGGTTCTGGTAAATTCTGGTTGTTTGCGATCTGATTTGATAATTTTCTCTCGTGGTTTCACACCCGCAAAGGCCTTGTCCAACAGCGAACTTGAAATTCCCGAATTGATCGCTTCAGACTTGAATTCAGCCAGCCATTGGTCAAAATCGACCACGGCTTCCGATTCCGCAGCAAATACGATCGTGGGAATAAGCAGAGCAAAAAAGATCAGGACGACAGGAATGAGCATTTTTCTCAACGTGGCAAACAGTAGCGACATACCAGTAAAATCTCACTATGGCTAAATTCAGATGACCTGTGATTTCAGTGCTGATATTTTCAGTTTAGCAAAAATATGAATCTATTTCATGCCAGGTCTCTGGGCAAAAAAAGGCCCCGTTTCAGAGGAGACCGAAACGGGGCAAAACGATCCAGGTTATGGATCGGAGAGACTTACTATTAAGTTACTTTGCTGCAGCCACCCAGGCTGGTATTTCACCGATCACGACGTCAAAGACCGGAAAGACCAGCACATAGGTAATAGCCACGGTCAGTATGATCCCCAGGATATTGAGACCGAAACCACTTTTTGCCATCTGTGGAATGGTGACGTAACCGGAGCCGAAAACGATGGCGTTCGGTGGGGTAGCAACCGGCAGCATGAAGGCACAAGATGCAGCTATTGCCGCCGGAATGATCAGCAGTAACGGACTCTGTCCAAGACCGATAGCAACAGCAGAGAGGATCGGCATCACCATCGCCGAGGTTGCAGTGTTGGAGGTCAGTTCAGTGAGGAAGATGATCAGTGTGGTCACCGCCAGGATCAACAGCAGAACCGGTGCATTTTCCAGCTGACCGACCTGCAAACCGAGCCACTTAGCCAGACCGGAAGCCTTGAAACCACCTGCCATCGAAAGGCCGCCACCAAACAGAATCAGAACACCCCAGGGCATCTTGGATGCCCAGTGCCAGTCCATGACAAACTGGTTTTTCTTCATGTTGATTGGAATCAGGAACAGGATCAATGCTCCGGTCATGGCGATAGCGGCATCCGTAACCAGCGAAGGATCGGGAAAAATGAACCCGAGGTTTTTGCGGAAAATCCAGCCCAGCGCGGTGAGGGAGAAAACTGCTGCAGTCCAACGCTCTCCTGTGCTCATTGAACCCATTTCTCGCAGCTCATCATTGATCAGATCACGACCGCCTGGAACTTTTTTCAATTTCATCGGGTTGGCAACCTTGATCAGCCAAATCCAGCACAGTGGCAACATTACAGCAACCAACGGCACACCAACCTTCATCCAATCGACAAAAGTGATTTCATAACCGTAGGTCTTCTGCAAATAACCGGCGAGTACTGTATTCGGGGGGGTTCCGATCAAGGTTGCAATTCCGCCAATCGACGCGGCATAAGCGATACCGAGCATCAGGTTGAGACCGAAAGCAAACTGTTCAGGGGAAAAATCGATATGTTGGTCGAGACCTTCCTTTTTTCCTTCTTCAACCACGTGGCTGATGATCGCCAAACCAATCGGCATCATCATCACGGTCGTAGCTGTATTTGAAACAAACGCTGACAGGGCAGCGGTTGCCATCATGAAGCCGAAGATCAATCGCGCGGGTGAAAAACCGACCGCCTTGACGATATTCATGGCGATTCGCCGATGCAGATTCCAGCGTTGCATCGAAAGGGCAATGATAAAGCCCCCCATGAAGAGGAAAATCAGGTGACTGGCATAGGGCGCGGTCGCCTGTTTGGTGTGCATAATCCCCATCAGCGGAAACAGAGCAATCGGCAGCAGACTGGTCGCCGGAATCGGAATCGATTCACACATCCACCAGGTCGCCATCAGCAATGCGACGGCCGCCATTTTTTGCGCAACGGGTTCCATTCCGGCGGGTGCAGGAACAAACAGCATCAAAAAGAATAATACTGGTCCGAGAACCAAACCAATTTTTTGCCGGGTGGTATATTCGCGCGGCTCGCCTTCATCTACTCCACCAGGGGAAGTTTTCAGCCGCTGAGTATGCTCAGCAGGTGATTCGGACATTTCATCGGCCAGATCAACATCATGCTCTGTATCTTTACTGGAAAAGGCCAGATGTGTGCGATTCAGCAGACGTTTCATCGCTTTCGGTGTGACGGCAAACAGAGACTTGGTGTCATCGTGCATGACCCAAAGCCGATTCCATACATTCTCAATCATTGATACTCTCTCCTGTCGGTTAGATTGTTGCTACTCATCCAATGTATGAGAGACAACCTGTTTTGTTTCGGTAATAATCGACAGTCAGTATGAGCAACGACGATGCCAAAAATGCATGAAACAATTCAACGGACCAGCCTCTAGTAAATAAACAACGTGACTTCAGCATGTTGTATACGAAACGTTGTGATATAAGTGTTTTTAAATATGAATATTCTGCACGTTTAAATGCAAAAACGTCGAGAAAAATGGCCAATTACGGCCAGCTTGCTCGACGTTTCAACAAAAATCTAAATTGAGTATTCTACTCCTGATACAACTCCCCAAGTCTGAAAAAAATACAGGATTCTAAAAAAACAGATCCCCTGACAACTCGTATTTCTCAAGTTTATAACGCAGTGTTCCTCGCGGCACATTAAGTATCCGTGCAGTCTTTGCCACATTGCCACCAGTGATGCGGAACGCTTTTTCGACCAGTTCTTTCTCTACCTGACCGACCACGTCATCCAGAACAATCCCTTCTGGTGGAATTTCAAAGTCAAAAGAAACTTCGCTCTGCGGTGCCTCTCCCCAAATCTCTCTGGGCAGGTGCTCAGGCTTGATCCGGTCAACATTGTGCATGATACAGATTCGCTCAACGACATTCCGTAGTTCACGGACATTTCCCGGCCAGTGATAACGACTCATCAGATCGAGAGATTCCTTGGTGAACCCGCTCATGACCTTATTAAACTCCCTGCTGAATCGGTTCAGAAAGTACTCCAGCAGACAGGGCACGTCCTCGCGGCGTTCACGAAGCGGTGGAAGATGGATCGGAAAAACATTGAGTCGATAGTAGAGATCCTCGCGGAACTCCTTGCGCTCAATGGAATCTTTCAGTTCCGCATTGGTCGCGGCAATTATCCGGACGTTGATATCGATGTTACGATTACCGCCGAGGCGTCTTATTTTGCGATCCTCCAGCACCCGGAGCAATTTAACCTGGAGGTTCATATCCATCTCGCCGATCTCATCAAGAAAAATTGATCCACTGTCCGATTCCTCGAAAAGACCCAGTTTGCGATTCTTTGCGTCTGTAAATGCACCCCGTTCATGACCGAACAGTTCGCTCTCCAGCAGATTGAATGGTAGAGAGCCACAGTTGATTTCGATAAACGGACGCTCAGCGCGGGGCGAAAGATTATGGATCGCCTGTGCAACCAATTCCTTGCCGGTACCGCTCTCGCCGGTAATTAAAACCGTTGCCGTTTCATGTTTGGCGACTTCTCGAATCTGATGAAATATCTGCTGTAGTGCCGGGCTGGTCCCGACCATATTGATGACTGATTCGCCATCTTTCGACAGACGTTTGACCTTGCGCCGTAAGTTCTGGGTTTCCAGCGCCAACTTGACGATCAGGTGTATAGCATCAGCCTTGAACGGTTTTTTAATGTAATCGTAGGCACCAATCTTTAACGCTTCGACCGCACTCTCAACGGTGCCATATCCGGTGATAATAATAACCAGAATTTCTGGATCGACCTCTTTTAAGGCTCTGAGAACGTCGAGTCCGCTCTGATTTCCAAGGTTCAAATCCAAAAGAACAAGACTGATCTCTTCATCACCAACAATCTGAACCGCCTCCTCCGGCGAACCGGTAGAGATTGGACGATAACCATCATCGGCTAGAATCCGCTCCAGATTCTCCCGAATAAATGCCTCGTCATCGACGATTAATATTCTCTCCATTGTTATCTCCAACTATGCTTATACAAGCAATTAACAGATGTCTTCATTCACCAGTAACGGGGAATATACCCTTGTTGTATACATCGAGGCAACAAATAATGGTGAATTTTCGCCACAAAGCTATTGAGGATTGTTGATCAGGACGAAACAGGTTAGAAATAAATAGATAAAGTGGCTAAATCTGGCCAAGACAAGACCCGATATTTTCTACACCACTGTTTCGGCAGGTAGCTCTATAGTAAATATAGCCCCACTTTCAGGGGAACTCTCTACTTTTATGGTTCCGCCGTGGTCAGAAATAATATTGTGACTGATTGCCAATCCGAGACCGGTTCCCTGCCCTTTACTGGTATAAAAAGGCTCGAAAACGAGAGAGAGCTTGTCGGCTTCAATGCCAATGCCGGTATCCGACACGATAACACGAACCCCCTGACCAAGCGGTTCAGCCACCAGAGACAACGTACCCCCTTCTGGCATGGCATCAATAGCGTTACTGAACAGGTTAAGAAATACCTGTTTCAAGCGGCTGGCATCCAATGAAATCAGCGGCAACCCGGTATCGATATGTTCTTCAATCTGAATGCCGCTTCGTTCACACTGCTTGCGCATCAAAAAGAGAGAGTCGTGCAAAACATCAGCGATCTGTCCCTGCGACAACTTCAATTCAGACATGGTCGAGAAGTGCAGCAGTTCACCGACCAGACCTTCCAGGCGCTCCATCTCACCCAGGGCTCGTCTGATCAACTGCTGATCTTTTTCCTGCCCGAGCAACCGGTCATGCAGTTCATCAAGCAGTAGACTGACTCCGGTCAACGGATTACGGATTTCATGAGCAATGCCGGCAGACATTCGGCCAAGCGAAGCCAGACGGTCCATTCTGGCGACCTGTTCACGCATACTGACCCGTTCTGTCAGATCCTCCACAGTCAACAACCAACCCGCCTGCTGCAGAAAGCTGAGGGGAAACAGAGCCAGCCGGTAAGTCAGTTTTCTTCCACGACGTTCCAATGTCACATAGCGACCCCAGGTTCTGCTGGCAGCGTGCAGGAGTCCGGCCTGTAAATCGCTGGTCAGTTCGGGCCAGTCAGACAGCAGATCCTGCCACCGACAGGCACCATCGGGGCGTTGAAGGTTCAATATCCTGCAGGCTGGTCCGTTCACCGAGGTAATCCTGCAATCAGTATCGATAGTAAGTATGCCGGTCTCAATATTTTCAAAAACCGTATTTTTAAAGTTGCGCTCACGGATAATTTCATGCCGGGATTTTCGAAGCGCCTGGAGGGTCTGAATCAGCCTGCGACGACGGCGGTTCAGTTCGTTGACCATCTCGTTAAACGAATTCGCAAGCACCCCAACCTCGTCATGGGAACTGACCACAACCTGAGTCGAGGCATTTCCCCGTCGCATTTGGCGGGTTCCTTCAGTGAGTAAAAGTAGCGGACGCACGATGCTGTTTGAAAGGTAATATGCTCCAAGAATGACGAAAAAGACCGTTACTGAGATAACCAGCCAGGATTCGCTGAGATATTTGGTGATTTCCTGGCGGATCAAGGTGCCGGTCGTCAGGGCAGGCAGATGAAAGTTTTCAACCTCTGCTCCGATCGTGATTCCACCAAAAATTCCGTACTCTGCGTAATCTCCACGGTCATAAAAAATCGGCGCATAGGCCATGATCTTCTGTGAGCCGCCAACATTGGTGGTATCTGCCACTCCTGCCTCGCCTCGCCTGACAGCAGCCGCAACTCTGGGATAGTTAGGGTGAATAAAGCCAGCATCAAACAAATTAAACGGGATGCGCCCGGCACTTATATCGTCTTCCGGTGTCTCTTCTGTATAGGCAGGGACAATAATCCCGTCCTGATCATAACCACGGATATCCCAATATTTTGGGTGTGCAATCATCCAGCCATCATCATCAAACATAAAAGCGTAGTTTCCACTCGCATAAGAGGGAAAAACGACAAACCGATCATCTGTCGGAGAGATATGCTGGGTAAACTCCATCAGGTGACGGTGATCAAGAGACAACACGACGACACCGACAAAAAGACCGTCTTTATAAATAGGAGTGGCAAAACGGATCACACCACGATACGGCGTTCCCTGTACAGCCTCCAGGGGTGTTTCAGCCCCCTGCAACTGCTCGTCACGACTGACATACCAGCCATGAAGTCGGGACACGGTCAACTCCCCCTCCCGCAACCCGCTCGCCTCTGCAAAATAATCTTCGTTGAGGTATGTGGTGTTTTCCGGGACAGAGACGTCACGCAGATTGCTTGACGGGCGACCGTCGACAATCCTGATTTGCTCCTGTCCGCCGGCATCGACAAAAGTCAATTCATGGTAGAGAAGTATTTTTTCCCGAACTTCTACCGGTGCTTCGTTGGATCCGCGTCGATACCAGAGCTCCCGGGCATGATTCCAGCTGAAATCGAGATACTTTTCTTCTGACCTCTCCAGCAAGGCCAGATCGAACAGATCACCCTCCACGGAATGTAAAAAGTTGGAGACATCACGGGCAACCATATCGGCACGCAACTCAAGCGCCATAGCAGCCTGACTGTCCAGAGCCTCAGTCGTTCGCTGTCGCAGCAGGTTCTCCACCAGTCGCAGGCTGTGATGTGAGTTGACCAGCAGCAGCAACAACGGAACTAAAGAAAGCAGCAGGAAAGCGCCTAGCACTTTTTTATGAAGATTGACTTTGAACATGGTGAGTGAGTATAGCGGAATGGCAGGAAAGGAGCAAAGTCGATCTTAGCTCAAACACAATGGACAAAAAGAAAGTCCTTGGAAAACCTATTGATCGTCATCCTCGCGTATGCGGGGATCAAACGTCATATAAACACTGAATTCCCGCTTACGCGGGAATGGCAATAATGAGTAACAAATGAAAGTCCTGGGTTTAAGTCCAAAGTTTTGAACGGGTTAAGATAAACATAAAAAAGCCATCCTTTTCAGAACGGCCCTAATAAATACGTTGTCAGCAGCAAAAACTACTTGTTGCGTGCTACAACATAGTCAGCCAACTTAAACAGCGCCTCGCGCGCGGCGCAGTCAGGAAATATCTGCAGCTGCTTCTTGGCCGCATCGACCCTTTCTGCTGCTTTACTGCGGGTATATTCAATCCCCCCCGTCGTTTCTATCAGTTCACACACGTATTTCATATCGGATTCGGAGAGGTCATCCCCTTCAATGATCCGGGAAATTTCCTTTTTCTGCTGCTCATTGGCATTACAGTAAGCATGGATCAGCGGCAGGGTCATCTTCCCTTCATGCAGATCGTGCCCCTGAGTCTTTCCAAAGTCTTCCTGTTCGGCCACATAATCGAGAGCGTCGTCCATCAACTGAAATGCGGTGCCGATCTCCAGGCCAAATTCGCGCAAGGCCTTTACTTTGTGCGGTGAGGACTCGGCCAAGACAGCGCCCACCTCACAGGCAGCGGCGATAAGGATAGCCGTTTTACTTCGAATCACATCCAGGTATCTGGTTTCATCGACATCGAGATCACAAGTATTGAGGAGCTGCTGAACTTCACCTTCGGCCATCCGGGTCGTGGTATCGGAAAGCAGTCGTAACACTTCTAGGTTTCCGCACCCGACCATCAGATAAAAGGTCTTCGCAAACAGAAAATCACCAACCAGTACCGAGGTCTGATTTCCCCAGACCGTATTTGCAGAGCGGTTCCCGCGACGCAGTTCAGCACTGTCAACCACGTCGTCATGCAGCAGGGTCGCTGTATGAATGAACTCTATGACACACGCCAATTCAATGTGATCCTGGCCCCTGTAATCGCATAACTTAGCGGCAAGGAGTAGCAGCATCGGGCGGATACGTTTGCCCCCGCTCGACAGGACATACTCCCCGACCTGATTGATCAGAGGAACGTCTGAGCTCAAATTCTTCTTAAAACGAGCCTCAACCCCATCCATTTCAGTCTGTAGCAGGGCGACAACTTTTTCCATAGTCGGAGATATTCCTTACGAACAGCCAGCCAAGACTGGCCGACAGAGGTGTTTACAAAATTTCACATAATTTTAAACGGTTATAATAAAAATCGGATCGTAATAAGTCAAAGCTTTTTCTTGAACAGTTTATTTCCGGTGTTTATGATGGACAGGGTTATTTTATATCACTTTTGTATTGACATCCCGGCACCACCGCCATAAAGTTTTACCTATTTTGTCACAATTGACGCCGATGCTTTTCAGCCTGGACTGTTTTGTCATTGGTACACGACTATAGGAGGTCACATGGAAAAACCGTCCTACAACACTGACATCGTCAGGAGCTTCGTCACCTGGAGCCTGGTGTGGGGACTGGTGGCGGTTCTGGTAGGAGTTATCGTCTCCTTGCAGATGGTCAACCCGGATCTGAATTTCCCACCCTACCTGACATTCGGTCGACTTCGCCCGATCCATACCAACGCCGGAATTTACGGTTGGGCGGTCGGAACGATTTTTGCGACCTTCCTCTACATGGTGCAGAGGCTCTGCAAACAACCTCTCTGGAGCGACAAGCTGGCCAAGTTCCAGCTCTGGTTCTTCAATGCGACCATCATCGCATCAGCTGTAACCCTGTTGCTCGGCTACACGACCTCAAAAGAGTATCATGAGATGGAGTGGCCGATCGACGTTATGGTTGTCATCCTCTGGGTCGCATTCGCGATCAACATCATCATGACCATCATGAAACGTAGAGAAGAGCAAATGTATATATCTCTCTGGTTTATGATGGCGTCCCTGATCGGTATAGCAATTCTCTACCTGGTCAACTCTGCCGCGGTCCCTGCCTCACTGTTTAAATCGTATTCGGCCTATGCCGGGACCAATGACGCCAACGTGCATTGGTGGTTTGGTCACAATGCCGTCGCTATGGCGCTGACGGCTCCACCACTGGCCATGTTCTACTACTTTCTTCCAAAATCGACCGGCGTGCCGATCTACAGCCACCGGATTTCAATTGTTGCCTTCTGGTCACTGATCTTCATGTACCTCTGGACCGGCGCACATCACCTGCTCTGGACCCCTGTTCCAGACTGGATCCAGACTCTGGCCATGGCCTTCTCGATCATGCTGATCGCTCCCAGCTGGGGAAGCGTCATCAATGGCTACTTGTCAATGAACGGACAATGGCATCAGATGAAAGAAAACTATCTGGTCAAGTTTCTGATCCTTGGCATCACTTTCTATGGCCTGCAAACCCTGCAGGGGCCAATGCAGTCGATCCGTTCCTTTTCGGCCTTTATCCACTATACCGACTGGGTTCCGGCGCATATCCATATGGGAACCATGGGCTGGGTTTCAATGATCAGCTTTGCCAGCATCTACTATCTGGCCCCGCGCATGTACGACAGAGAGATTTACAGCATCCCCCTCGCCAACCTGCACTTCTGGCTGGCCCTGATCGGTCAACTGATCTGGTCGATCAGCCTCTGGGTTGCCGGTGTTCTGCAGGCGGGCATGTGGAATGCCATGAACTCAGACGGCAGCCTGACCTACACTTTCATGGAGACCATGGTCGAGATGTACCCCTACTGGTGGGCCCGCGCTTTTGGCGGTGTTATCTACCTGCTGGGGATCGTCGTCTTTATCTACAACCTTTATATGACGGCACGTAAGAGCGAACCTGCTCCTTCCACCGCTACCGCTGAGGGGAGGGTCTGATTATGTGGGAAAAGAAACCTGTACTTTTCATGATTCTGGCGACGGTAACCATTCTGGCCGGCACGATCGTCACTATGGTACTCCCTTTCGTCTGGGTCAACACGGACGCTGATCGCATTGAGGGCGTTACACCCTACACCCCGCTGCAGCAGGAAGGTCGGGACATCTATATCCGTGAGGGCTGCAACAATTGCCATACACAGACTGTCAGACCACTGGTTTCCGAGGTTCTGCGCTACGGTGATTATTCAAAATCGGGTGAATTCGTCTATGACCGTCCGTTCCTCTGGGGATCAAAACGGACTGGCCCTGATCTGGCGAGACTGGGCGGCAAGTATCCCGATGCCTGGCACTACAAGCACATGGATTCACCCCGTTCGATGGTTCCAAAGACCAATATGCCGGATTACAAATGGCTGAGAGAAAACCAGCTCGATGCAGCGAAAATCAAAAACAATATCGAAGCGCTGGGCTTCCCCTATACTGAAGATCAGATCCTGGCGCTTGAAGGAAAAAATGAAATGGACGCCATGGTCGCATACCTGCAGAAACTGGGCAGCGACATCCCTTGGCGCAAGGCGGCCGAGACGACCATCGTAGGTGAGCTGACCAACCCCTTCCCGGATGATGCAGAAGCGATCGCAGCTGGCAAGTCAGTCTATTCCAGCAACTGTGCAGCCTGTCACGGCGACCAGCGAGAGGGTGTCATCGGCCCTGGATTAAAAGAC
Source organism: Geopsychrobacteraceae bacterium (assembly GCA_035267105.1). Classification (GTDB taxonomy): domain Bacteria; phylum Desulfobacterota; class Desulfuromonadia; order Desulfuromonadales; family Geopsychrobacteraceae; genus BM509. Next base: position 67,015 of record DATFMC010000030.1, on the reverse strand, counting down.
CTAGAAATGGATGATGCCGATCTCTACCAGATCCTGCACAACGGTATTCCTGATGGTGGCATGCCGGGATTTTCCAACCTGGGCTCCACCAAGCTTTGGCAACTGGTTAATTTCCTGCAAACTGAAAAAGAGTAATTATGGACTGGGCTTCGATCCTATATCTGGGAACCACCTTCGGAATGTTCATCGTTTTTGCGATGATAGTGGTACGTACCTATCGCCGCAAAAACAAGAATCGGAATGAAGCGGCAAAGTACCGGATGCTCGATGACGATTAATCAAGGAGGGCATAATGCTCGAAGATCATAAACATGAACATGCAACACACAATTTCGATGGCATCATTGAAAACAGAGTCAATTCTCCACCGGTCTATTTCACTGTCCTGTTCTATGGTCTTATCATCTGGGGAATCATATTTATCGCTTATTATCTGCTCAGCGGCTGGAGTTCCCAGGCTGAGTTCCAGGAGAAAATGGCCGCCCACACAGGGGCACCTACCCAGACAGAGCAAGCGACACAGGGCACTACCACTCCCGCTGCGACGGACGGCAAAAGTCTGTACACAGCGCACTGCGCCGGTTGCCATGGCGATGATGCTACCGGCGGGTTCGGAAGCGATCTGACTGCTACCACATATAAATACGGCAAGTCTTCCGAAACGGTCAAAGAGAGCATCTTGAACGGTCGCGGCAGCTCAATGCCGGCGTTTTCAGGCCAACTCTCCGGCCCAGAGATCGAAGCTCTGACCGAATACCTGCTGCAACTCTAAGCCCCCCTTCAATGTGAAGCGGGGGAGCTGAAGCTCTCCCGCTTTTCGATAATGACCCGATGACCGAATCCAAGTACAGATTATCGCTTCTCAGCCCCTGGAGACGAACTTTTCAGTGGATAACCACCCTGCTACTGTTGCTGATCCCCTGGGTCAGCATTCAGAACAGAGGGCTGCTCCGTATCGATCTGTCCAGCCTCAGTCTGCATGTGTTCGGTGAGGTCTTAAGGATCGAGGAACTTTACCTGTTTCTGATCTTCTGCCTGGCCTTTGGTATCGCATTTCTGCTGATCACGATGGTTTTCGGTCGAGTCTGGTGCGGCTGGGCCTGCCCACAGACAACCATCACCGACCTGGCAGAGTGGTTCAGTAAACAGGTTGGTCTGAAAACCAATAACTATCGACTGCAAGGCGGTCTTGCACAAAAAACGCTGACGCATCTTTTTTTTCTAATCCTGTCTCTTTTGGTCGGTGCAAACCTGGTCTGGTACTTCATCGCACCACAACGTTTTTTTGCAGAACTATCCAAGGGGTCTCTCCACATCGGGGCCTGGGTCAGCTGGTTGACGATTGCCCTGACAATCTATCTTGATCTTGCCCTGATCCGTCGATTAATGTGTCGTGACTTCTGCCCCTATGGTCGCTTCCAGACGGTTTTGGCGGACCAGGGAACCCTGGCCCTACATCTCCCGGCAGAAGAGTCTTATCGCTGCATTGAGTGTGATTCCTGCGTTAACGCATGCCCCATGGGGATAGATATCCGCGAGGGTTACCAGGTTGCATGCATTAACTGCGGACGTTGTCTTGATGCCTGTCGAAAAATCATGGCTCCGGGAAAACAGCCGGGCCTGATTCATTACAGCTTTGGCACAGAAGGGCATGGGGTCAAAACCCTTCTGAACCCTCGCACTCTGTTGCTGACAACTGCGATGGTGATCATGATCATCATCTTTTCTTTTGCGGTCAATAATCGTCAGCTCGCCTCCCTGAAAGTCTCTGTTTCTCATATGGCCTCTGCCAGGGTTCTCAAAGATGGGAAATTTGCAACTTTTTTCAACAGTTGGGTCAATAATCGCAGTTCGGAAGCAGAGGTTTATCGGCTCCAGGCTCGTAGTAAAGAAGACCAAACACCATTGACACTCAAGGGACAGACCAGCAAGATAGTCGTAGCACCCGGGGGCAATCAGAAGCTTGATTTTGTTCTGATAACAAAAATCCCGGAACGTCCTTACGCTGTTGAGTTTCTCCTCTCCAGGCAAACGGGTGAAGAAGTGTCAATCGCAGAAGCGCAGGTTACACCTGTCGGGAGTCACTAGAAACATGCCGAAGCAGCAGAAGAATTTCTACAAGCCCCTTATCTTTGTGTTACTCGGCAGCTTTCTGACTTTTTCTGTCTGGTCTGCCTGGCAGGCGGCAAATCGCGGCAGTCAGATCACAGACCGCGACTATTACAGCAAAGGGCTAAAATACAACTCGACCATCATTGAGAAGAGAGCGGCTGAAGTTCTGGGCTGGGCGCTGGAGACCACGATTTCAGGGAAGACCCTGACCTTCTCTCTTACAGGTGACGACAAGAACAATGTAGCAAACGCACTGGGTACTCTCTATCTTTACCTGCCGGATGTCCCAAATGGGAAACCGTACAGGCTTACCGAAGTCTTTTCAGGGCACTATCAGCTTCTACTTCCTGCTGAAATAAAAGGGTCCCTACGAGCAAGAGTCATGTTCGAGCGCGATGGAGCTAAACTTAACAGACAGCTACAGCTGAATCTCTGATTGATGAGTAACGACGATCTTTGCATACATTGTTCCCTGCCGATCTCCCCGGTCGATCTGGTGACGGACGAGATCGACGGGAAACAGCTCAGATTCTGCTGTCACGGCTGTCGCAGCGCCTATCAGATCATCTGCGGAGCAGGGTTGAATCGCTTCTATCAACGTGAAGACCGACAGAGTGACAGCCTCAAAGAGACCCGTTCAGCCCAGTTTGATGATGAATATCTGCAACGTTATGTACGCAAACGTGATGAAAGATCAGAAATCCATCTGCTTGTTGACGGTATCCGCTGTGCCAGCTGTATCTGGCTGATCGAGCATATCCTGCAGCAATCCCGTGGAATTGAATCCGCACGGGTTAACTTTGCCACGCACCGCGTTCTGATTTTTTTCGATGACGAGCAGATCAGCCCTGCAGAGATCTGTTTGCAGCTGATCAATATCGGCTATCTGCCTCGACCTTTCAGTCTTGACGAATTACAGCGCTCTGCCGAGAAAGAAAGGACCGAACTGCTGTTCCGCTTCGGCACCGCTGCCTTCCTGTCCATGCAGTTGATGGGTTTTTCGTTGGCGCTTTACGCCGGCTACTTCCAGGGCATCGATCCCACCTCCCGCACACTCTTGCAATTTTTTGCCGCCATCGTTACGACGCCTGTGGTCTTTTATTCCGGTTATCCTTTTTTACGTGGAGCATGGTTCAGCCTGCGCAACCGGACGCCGAACATGGACCTGTTGATCGCTCTCGGCAGTCTTTCTGCCTATTTCTTCAGCATCTACGCCCTATTTACCCATGGTGAGGTTTATTTTGACACTGCCGCCATGATTATTACTCTGATTTTAGCAGGTCGCCTGTTTGAAAGTGGAGCCCGGCGCAAAGCCTCCGCCGGAGTCGACAAGCTCTTGCAGTTGACGCCAGCACGTGCGATCAGGCTACACGACGACGGAAGTATGACAACCGTCGACTGCAGCCAACTCAGTCCCGGTGATCGGATCAAGGTCGAGGCTGGAGAGAGATTCCCCACAGATGGCAGGATCGTGTCCGGTGCAACGGAAGTCGATGAGGCTGCGGTGACAGGTGAACCACTCCCCGTACTACGAGAAGCAGGTTGCAATATCACCTCAGGCACCCTGAACTTAACCGGAAGTCTCGAAGTTATGGTCACGGCTGCTGCGGCAGATTCTTTTGTTGCCCGAGTCGCCTCACTGGTTGAACAGGCTCAGGCACGCAAAGCACCGATTCAGGGGCTGGCTGACCGTATTGCCACACTGTTTATCCCTTTTGTCATTCTGGTCGCACTTGCCACCTTTATCATCTGGTATGGCCATCCAGAGGCCCTGATGCATGCCATTACAGTCCTGGTCGTCGCCTGCCCCTGCGCTCTTGGACTGGCAACCCCGACAGCGGTCATGGTTGCAACGGGTCGCGCAGCTGAAACAGGAATTCTGTTTCGCGGTGGAGACATCCTTGAGTCCTGTGCCGGACTTTCGCGGATCGCTTTTGACAAGACGGGCACATTGACCGGCGGCAAGCCGCAGGTTGTTTCTATGACTCCACAGACCGGAACCGAAAACCAGCTTCTGCAACTGGCCGCTACCGCTGAATCTGGCAGCAAGCACCCTCTCGCTCGCGGAATTATTGAAGAAGCTTTGAAACGGAACCTTCATTACCCCCGAACAACAGGCAGCAAGACGGTGCCGGGCCGAGGAATAGAACTGAAGACCGCGAACGGTCTGCTACTGGCAGGAAGTCGCCGCTTCCTTGCTGATCATGACATAGAAACGCCCAGAACAGAGGTTGTGGGCGCCAGCGCTGTTCATATTGCGCTAAATGGTAATTATCGCGGTGCAATCAACTTGAAAGATCAGGTGCGTGACGAAGCTGCCGCAGTTATCAGCAAACTGAACAAAGAAGGGTTTTCGACCCTGTTGCTGACCGGAGACCAGCCATCCACTGCGCGCCAGGTAGCTGATCTGCTGACAATTGAGAACTGGCAGGCAGAATTGACCCCGGCAGACAAAGCTCAGGTCATTGAGGATGAGTTAAAGAAGGGAAAGCGGATCATGATGGTCGGCGATGGGATCAACGACGCTCCGGCTCTGACTGCAGCGACTGTCGGCTGTGCCCTGGCGGGCAGCACCGACATTGCTGTCGAAAGCGCAGATATTATTCTGGCCCGGCCTGATCTGGGAAAACTTTACTTTGCCCTTAAATTGTCACGCCGCAGCCTGCGCGTAATTCGCCAGAACCTGCTCTGGGCTTTCACCTACAATCTGGTCGCAATCCCGCTGGCGGCCAGCGGTAAGTTACTACCAGTCTATGGAGCAGCAGCGATGGCGATCAGCTCCATCTGCGTAGTCGCCAACTCGTTACGCTTGAGAAACCTTGAGGAGGAGTCATGCTGAAATCCATTCTGCTGCTGATTTTCCTCTCCTTCTGTATCGGTACAGGCGTCTGGCTTTTTTTTCTCTACTCAGTTAAAAGGGGGGAGTTTGACGATATTGAAGGCCCGAAGTACCGGATGCTCGATGACGATGAAGAGATGACTGACAGCTCAAAGTCAGAGAAAAGAGATTTGTAATTCATGGACCCTCTCTTTACCATGGCCTTCATGGCCGGATTCGCTGGATCGGCTCACTGTATCGGCATGTGTGGCGGACTGGTCGGCGCGCTCTCCCTCTCAGAAGATGGGCGAAGCGGGGGGCTGCTCTTTCATCTGCTCTACAATACAGGCCGCACCTTGACCTACGGATTGATCGGCTTTATTGTCGGCTGGATCGGCTCCGCCATGGTACTGAAGCACTCGTTGCAGAATATCACCCAGCCCCTCCTTGTCGGCACCGATCTGTTCATCATTCTCATCGGTCTCGGCAGTGCCGGTCTGTTTAAAAAAATCAACATCATGCAACTGGAATTTTCCGGGCCAGTGAAAATCATGACGCGAGCAGTCAGGGGACTGCGCAACATCCCCCCTGCCCTTTCCGCCCTCCCGCTGGGGATGCTGTTCGGCTTCCTCCCCTGTGGATTTCTCTACGCAATGGCCCTCACCGCAGCGCAGAGTGCGGACAGTCTTCGTGGAGCAGGTATAATGATCGCTTTCGGCCTTGGGACCATGCCAGCCCTCTTTCTGGTTGGCAGCGCGGCTCAATGGTTCGGTTCGCACCGGGGGTGGATGTTACGACTGGCAGGCTTGTTGGTCGCGTTGATGGGCTGCTACAATCTGTATCGACACGTTATGATGATCATGGGAGGATTCGGGATGAAACATTAAAGAAACTTGAATTCATGCTGCTTTTGTTGCGGACTGAGCTCAATCAGTGGCGGCTAAAGGGACAAACCCGTCACTCTCCTCGTCCCATCGATACCCCCCTGCATCCCATATTTCCTCAATCAGCTTCCACTCGCGACGTAACTCCGCCGTGTCATCGAGAAGGTCGGAAATTTCAAGAATCTCCATATCATCAATAATCTGATTCCCATCTGTGTCCACCCAATGCAACGGTTCAATCTGCATCTTTCCGCTCATGGAGACCGGGACAGTTGAGCGGCGACCATCTGGATTGGCAATGATCTCTCCCTGTATCTGAGCCTCTGTAGCGCTTTCAGTCGCAGCAACCTCCAGAAGATAGGTGATGGTTTCCACTGGAGCAGGGTTACGCAGCATCCATCGGGCAGTAGCGGCATCCTTTCCTACACTTGATGCAGGCGGCGCGGCATCAATTAGTTTCCAGTTCCTGGGAAACTGCTCTTTGATAATCACGCCTTTAAGTGCCTGCCCCATTGTGACCTGGAGGCGGACCAGGATACGGCTACCCGGAGCAGCGTAACGAGGTTGCAAGCGTTCTGCATGCAGCACAATTCCAGCAGTCTTCTGACTTTGAAACAAAAACCAGCTCACCACAATAAGAAGAAAAGCAACCACTGAAAAAACCGGCCAAAAGTGAGCCCCCTTCTTCTCCTGACGATCTGCAACAGGCAGCACTTCTTGCTTGAGAATCACCTCCAGCTCAACCTCTAACGCCTCAGCCAAATTGAGCGCATTATCGCGACGGATGGTTGGATAGCGATTATTTTCCCATCTCGACACTGTATCGGTCGTCACTCCGACGACCTTGGCGACGTAAAGCTGAGTCAGACGCTTCTCTTCACGTATACTTCGAATAATTTGGCCGTCAATTGAAACGGAAGGTGTTTCTTGTGGGCTCATATTTTCCCCGGAGGTCATGATTTGACTGATTATACAACTGAAAGAGTTTAGCAGAGGGAGGTTTTGCTTGTAAACGGATGCTTTTTCTCATCTTGAGTGCCATAGACAACGTCGGTAACCTTCTGAAATTATGAGACTCAAACCCGACATCGGACGACATTCAACCGGATGTCTGATGAAAGCAGAAGATTTATGTGGAAATATTGAGCCATCTGAAACGAACAGCAACATAACCTTACAGGAGGAAAACATGAAAAAAATTCTGGTTCTGCTGATTGCTTTGAGTCTCGTCACTCTTGCGTCCATGTCCGTCATTGCAAACGACAAAGGTCCTGCAGAGATCACCCTGGAAGCAAGTATGGGGACCGTGAATTTTAACCACGCGGCTCACCAGGAACGGAACTCAGACTGCACGACCTGTCACCATCAAGGAGAATTCACGAACTGCCATACCTGTCATGACGGCACAGCCGCTCCCAAAGCGAAAAAAGTATTCCATGCAAGCTGTAAGGGCTGCCACGTCGAGTTGAAAAGCGGACCAACGAAATGCAAAGAATGCCACATTAAATAGGCTGACAATCGCCTGAAACGACCTCAAAAACACCAACTCTGACCCCGCTCATTCTGAGCGGGGTTTATTTTTCCCGCCAGTAAGGTTGTTGTACAGAAACACTTGAAATTTCAGTCATTATTGAGTTTAATGACTTGATGAGAATTTTATTATATTTGATGACTGACTAAAGTCAGGTATAAGTACATAAAATTATTACTAAAGCGACCTTGCTACGCCTGACCTTTTGCTATGTAATGTGGATCAATGTCGGCAGAACAGTAAATTCGAATCCTGAAACAGGAAAGGATCCAATCAGATGTCCTTTACCGGTAATCTTGAAGACCTCGCAATAGTTGATGTCATTCAACTTCTCCATACAACAAGAAAGTCTGGAACCCTTTGTGTTACAGGCAAAAAAGGCGAAGGACAGCTGGTTTTTCAGGATGGACTTATCATCAGCGCCAAGCACCCTGATAAAAACTTGCGAACGGGCGACTACCTGGTTGCCATGAATTTCATCTCTCAGGAGGTCCTTGAAGAAGCCCTCTTAACCCAGAAAAAGGGTGGGAAACCTCTGATTGCCACCTTGATCGAGCAAGGCAAGATTAAGCAGGAAGAGGCATATAAAGCACTGGAAACGCTGGTCGACATGACGGTTGTCGAAATGGTGCGCTGGACCAAAGGAACGTTCACCCTTGATGTCGATGCGATCGCTGTCGACGATGAGTTTTCTTACTTCCCTGACAATCTGGTGCTGGATACCCAAATGGTTTTAATGGATGCCCTGCGGATTTTCGATGAAAAGACCCGTGATGGTGAATTCCAGGAAGAGGATTCTCGTGAGAACGAGGCTGCCGATGCGGCTTTTGCCGCGCCAGAACAAGATGTTCCGGATGAAGATATTACTTTGGTAGAGGAGCCGACGCCGGATGATTTTCAGCAAGAAGCGGAAGCCGAAGCGGAAAGCCCTGATCTCTCCCTTGATGATTTGGGGCTCGGCGATTTTGATATGGTCGAAAAACATGTCCCGGATGTCTTTAGACCACTGGAAACGTTCGATCCTTCAGATATCCACCGTCAGATCATCAAGAAATCACTGCCGGACACGCCAATGGACCAACGGGAAGCACTGGTGGACTTTCTGGTACAACATTCCGCTAACAGCCAGAGTTCAAGTCCCGCCCAGAAGTCGAGAGCGGTGGTTCTGTTCAGTCGCGATGAATTGGTCAAACATTCCATTATGACCATCTGCAAGCATGACAAGATCATGGTTTTTATAGAAGAGGATGAAGATGCTCTCGATAAAGCCATTGAGCAGGCACTGACCAAAGGTCTGGCAACTCTAATTGTGATCGATAAAGGGAGCAATATGGACGATATTGGAGTCCTGACCCTGCAACAACAAAAAATCATCAAATATTCACAGATCCCGGTGATCCAACTTGCCTCTCCCATGGACTACAGCTTTTCACTTCAATCCTTGAAAAACGGCGTCAGAACTGTCCTGCCCAAGCCGACTCGTGAAATACGAGAGACGACATTTGTTGACGATTACCTGAACTTTCTCAAAGCGTTTCACATTTATGTCGACAGATGTTTTTCTTCCCAGAGCAATCAAGCACTCAACATGCTCGGGCAATATATTTCCAATATTCAGAACCTGACAGAAGCACGTGATATCTCCTACTCTCTGCTTCAGGCCGTTTCGGGCGTCTTTGAACGATCAATAACCATGATTATCAACCAGTCTTCGCTGATTGCCGAGCGTGGGATAGGGACCGGCGTCGATACAAATCAGGCGTTACAGTTCAAAATTCCCCTGACGGATGGATCGATTTTCAAGAAAGTGGTTAATGACGGAAATCCGTACTATGGCGTCAATGACGATAAAACCCTGAGCAAATATCTCTATTCCGAGATCAGCGCGCCGCACAGTCCTAACTTCATTCTTCTGCCGATCAAGAACCGTGGTAGGACGATTGCCATGATTTATGGCGACTACGGAACCAGGGAAGCCCAACCGTTACATATGGAACCGCTGGCGGTACTGGCAGACCTTGCCAGCCTGGCACTGGAAAATTCTTTTTATGTAAAACAGATCGAAAAACTGAAGAAATAGCTCTGTTCATTACCAATCTTATATAAAGGGGTCACCTATGGAGTTAAAAACCTTTACTCAAATTCTGGAAATTGCTTTTGACAAAAAAGTGTCTGATGTACACTTTGAAGTCGACAACCCACCCTTCTTCAGGGGACGCGGACAACTTCTGCGGTCAAAACTGCCAAAACTAACCGGAGAAGACACATATTTTATTGTCAGCAAAATTCTTGAACAGAACAACAAAACCCTGACTGATGATCTTAAGGAAATGGATGCGGCCTATTCGATCTCCAACGGTGGCAGGTTCCGTGTGAGCATCTTTCGGCAACGAGGCCATTTCGGTATTGTTATGCGGGCAATCCCACCTTCGATCGGCTCCTTCCAGGACTTGAGTCTGCCCCCTGTGCTGGCTGAACTGGTCAAAGCTCCAAACGGCCTGATTCTGGTCACAGGGCCGACAGGAAACGGGAAATCGACAACTCTGGCGTCGATGGTCCGTTACATGAATGAGAACTTCACTCACAATATCATCACCATTGAAGACCCGATTGAGTTTCTATTCTCCTCGGCCAAAAGCTGCATTATCCAGCGGGAAGTTGGCATCGACACGGACAGCTTTACCACGGCCCTGAGGTCTGCCATGCGGATGGATCCGGATGTGATCATGGTTGGTGAAATGCGGGACACAGAGACTATTGATGGTTGTATAAAGGCTGCCGAGACAGGTCACCTGGTGCTATCAACCCTGCATACCCAGAATGCCTCTTCAACGATCAACCGATTGGTCGGGAACTTTCCACCTGAGTCGCAGGAGATCATCCGTCAGCGTCTGGCGGATATTCTGGTGGGCGTGGTCTCACTTCGTTTACTCAAGGACAAAACCGGTGAAAAGGTCATCCCGGTCGTTGAAGTCATGCGCGCCACGACAACGATTCAGGCCTGTATCCGAGAGGGGAACCTCGACGATATCGAACAGCACATTGAAAAAGGTGGTGCTCAGTATCAGATGCAATCCCTCGATCAGCATCTGATTCAGCTCTGCAAGAAGAACCTCATTACCCTGGAAGATGCCAAACGGGTTTCCCGTTCTATGGACCTTGACCGGAAACTTAACTTTACCTGATTAATTTTAAAATAGAGCACAGAAACAGAAGAACCCAGTCTGACAGACTGGGCTCTTCTGTTTCTGCATTACAAAACGGCTCAACAACCGCAACCGCAATTGTGACAGACAACTTTATCGCTACCGTCCGGCTCCACTGTCTCCGGGGCAAAAATTACCCGGTTGATTCCACGACGCAAATCTTCAACCAGATCGGCATTCTGGCTGCCGCCGATCACATGTCCGAGACAGAGATTTCCGAGTCCTGCCGGTGGATAGCGAAGTCGAACCGAATTCAGAATATCCGCGTAACCTTTTACTGCAATCGACAACTCTTCTTCCGCAGTTGTGACTGTAACGCCAAATGGCTTAAGTTCCTGGCTGATCAGATGCAGAAACGTCTTGATTTCATCCTGCGGAAACTGATAATCCCAGTCACTGCGCACTGATTTCCGCTGGTAAAAAGCGATTGTCAGTATCTTGTCTGACATGACTATCTCTGCTCTATCCATGAGGTATCACCACACCCCTGTCGAAGAATTTCAGTTTCATCATCCAACAGACTGATAACCGACGAACCTTCTGCCATCAGGATGCCCCCATCGATCACCATATCAACCATTCGGCCCAACTCATCATCTATTTCACTCGGATCCTGAGGAGTCTCTTCACCGGACAGGTTAGCACTGGTCGTTACCAGGGGATGTCCGAGTTCGCGAACAATAGCATGAACAATAGCGTTATCAGGAATCCTGATCCCGACTGTTTTCTGTTTGGTCGTCAAGGAATCGGGGACGACACGGGTCGCCTCAAGGACAAAGGTGTATGGCCCGGGCAGGTGTCGCTTCATGACTTTAAACGCAAAGTTACTGACTTGGGCGTAAGTAGAAACTTCAGCCAAATCGTTGCAGATAAAGGAGAACGGCTTGCGTGCGTCACGCTGTTTGATCTGAAAAATCTTTTTAATTCCCTTGCGATTATAGATATCACAGCCGAGACCATAGGTCGTATCGGTCGGATAAACAATCACCCCACCACTTTTGAGGCAATCGACAACCTGACTGATCAACCTTTGTTGAGGATTCTTCGGATTGATCCTGATGAACATCTCCTGCTCCTTCTGGCTACAGTAACATCTTCATTCCCTGAATCTGGCGTAATGCTGCATATATTTCTTTCAATTGTTTAAAATTATGCAAGGTGACCATCACCGACACCGACAGGTATTTTCCCTTGCCGCTCGCTTTGCAATGCACAGCATCATCAACCACAGGAATATGCCGTGAGATCGCCTCGACAACGGCATTTTTAAAAACACCATCTGCAACACCCACAGCTTTAAACTGATAGTGGCAGGGGAACTCGATCAATGATTCAGGATCAACCCGCTCACTCACGGCTGGCTACCCCCGTATGACCGAACCCACCACTTCCACGAACGGTATCAGACAACTCATCGACCTCTTCAAGTAACGCCTGACAGACCGGCGCGACAACCAACTGCGCAATTCGATCCCCCGACGCGATTTCGAAAGCCTCCTGACCGTGATTGATCATTATAACCCGGATCTCACCACGATAATCAGCATCTATCGTTCCCGGTGTATTCACCAGGGTCACACCGTGCCTGAGGGCAAGGCCGGAGCGCGGACGGACCTGAACTTCATAACCGTTCGGGATAGCAATCGCGAGCCCTGTCGGCACCAGACAGCGCTCACCAGGCGTAAGAGAGATCGTCTCCGGCAGCAGGGCCTGGATATCCATTCCTGCAGCCAGCTCTGACATGTAACACGGAATTTTTACATCGGGGTGGAGTTTTTTTATCTGTACCAGTGGTTGTTTCATAACAAACCCGAAACTCAGGACAGGTTCAGCGCATCTGCCGAGAATTGAGAGGAATCGACCCGACCGATCAACTGTAAATTAAGGCTGTCATCAACAAACAGGGAGTTAGCCAGTTGCATAATTATATCGGGAGTGACACGTTCAATGCCATCAATAATCTCATGAATACCATATTGCTGGCCCAGGAAAATCTCCCCCTTCGCCAGTCGTGACATCCGATTATCAGAACTTTCCAGCGAAAGGAGCAATCCGCCTTTCAACTGTTCTTTAGTTCTCTGCAGTTCTTCTTCAGCAATTCGTTTATTTTTCAGGCCACGCAATTGTTCCAGAGTGACATCCAGGAGTTGAGGAACATCTTCCGGGGAGGTGCCGCTATAAATAACCAGCGAACCGACATCAGAGTGGCTGTTCAGATAACTGTAGATGGAATAGGCCAGACCATACTCCTCACGTACCGTCTGAAACAGCCGGGAACTCATGCTGGCACCAAGAATACTGTTTATCAGGTTCATAGCAAAGCGATCAGGATGACTCTGTGGAATACCTTTACAACCAAGACAGAGATGAACCTGTTCCAGATCCTTTTCGGTAATTTTCAGATCAGTGTGATGTTCAGGCACAAAACTTTCGCCAGAGGCAGCGCTTGTGTCGAACGATTCAAAAGCGGCTTCAACCTGGCGCACCAGATCATGATGATCCACGTCACCTGCGGCACAGACCAGCAGATTACTCCCCCGATAGTGACTGTTCAACGCCTGCAACAGATCATCACGCTTGATCCGAGCAACCGTCGACACCCGTCCGATAACAGGATAACTCAGCGGGTGGCCTCTCCAGACAGATTCACTAAACAGATCGTGAATCAGATCGTCAGGAGAGTCTTCAATCATATGAAGTTCCTGGAGTATAACTTTTCGTTCTTTTTCTATATCTTCAGGATCGAACAGGGAATTTAGCAGCAAATCGGATAGAATGTCGATCGCTTTAGGGAGTTTATCACCAAGGACTTTAGCGTAATAACAGCTGAACTCACGGTCGGTGAAGGCGTTCAGCACTCCACCGACCGAGTCTATTTCTTTCGCAATATCCAGAGCAGAGCGGGTTTTGGTTCCTCTGAAAATCATATGTTCGAGAAAATGGGAAATCCCGCTCAAGGACACATCTTCGTGTCTTGAGCCGGTTTCCACCCAAAAGCCAACACTGACCGAATGAAGTTCCGGCATCCGCTCAGTTACGACACGGATGCCGTTGGCTAGTGTGGTTTTCTCAAACATCGCGTCAAACCCGGATTACTCGTCCTCGGGCAGGGTCTGTCCGAGGGCTTCTTTACGGGACAGCTTGATCTTACCCTGGCGATCAACTCCGATACACTTGACCAGGACATTGTCTCCCTCGTTCAGGACATCGGTTACATTGCGAACCCGCTCCTTGTCCAGTTCAGAGACGTGTACCAGGCCATCGGTACCGGGGAAGATTTCCACAAAGGCGCCGAACTCCATGATTTTCTTGACCGTTCCTTCATAGAGCTTGCCAACTTCTGCTTCCTGCGTCAGGTCACGAATCATCTTGATTGCAGCCTTGGCAGCTGCGCCGTCAGAGGAAGCAATATTAATCGTCCCGTCGTCCTGAATATCGATGGCACAACCAGTCGCTTCGATAATCCCTCGCACGTTCTTACCACCGGAGCCGATGACTGTTCGAACCTGGTCAGTTTTGACCTTGATACTGGTAATCTGTGGCGCATGCTCAGAAAGCTCGGCACGTGGATTTTCAATCGCCTTGGCCATTTCACCCAGGATGTGATTACGCCCCTCACGGGCCTGCTCCAAAGCCTGTTCCATGATCTCTTTGGTCACACCGGAAATCTTGATATCCATCTGCAGGGCAGTGATTCCCTTGGCAGAACCTGTTACCTTGAAGTCCATATCACCAAGGTGATCCTCGTCGCCAAGGATGTCCGACAGGATGGCGATATCATCACCTTCCTTGATCAGCCCCATAGCAATGCCGGCGATAGGTTCGCTGACCGGAACGCCAGCATCCATGAGCGCCATGGATGCACCGCAGACGGAAGCCATGGAAGAGGAACCGTTCGATTCCAGAACATCAGAAACAATTCGGATGGTGTAGGGGAACTCTTCATGCGCCGGTAAAATCTGAGCAGCGCTTCTCTCAGCCAGCATTCCGTGACCAACTTCGCGACGGCCCGGGAAGAGTCGCATGCTGGTTTCACCGACACAGAATGGAGGAAAGTTGTAATGAAGCATAAACTTCTTGAACTCCATCCCCTGAATATTATCCATACGCTGCTCATCGGTCTTGGTCCCGAGGGTTGTAGTGACCAACGCCTGAGTCTCACCACGGGTAAAGAGCGCGCTGCCATGGACCCGGGGCAGGAGTCCGACTTCACAGCTGATCGGACGAATCTTGTTCATTTCTCGACCATCGATACGCACCCGGTCACGTGTGACCATCTGACGTACGACGCGTTTCTCAACTGAACCGAGAATTGCAGCTATTTCACCTGCACGGTCTTCATACTTCTCGGCAAGTTGCTCCTGCACGGCAGCACGGTTATCCGCCAGAGCAGCATAGCGATCCTGTTTGGCCCGAATTTGAACTACTTCAGAAATCTTGGCTTCTGCCAGCTCGGTAACTTCAGCTTGCAGTTCAGCATCAACCTCTGCAACCGAGAAAGGACGCTTTTCTACGCCAACCAGCTTGGCGAGTTCTGACTGAACTTCAATCAGAGGCTGCAGTGACTTATGACCGAAGAAGATCGCATCAAGGATCTCTTGCTCAGAAAGAAATTTGGACTCCCCTTCAACCATCATGACCGCGTCGCGAGAACCGGCAACGACAATCTCAAGATCACTCGCTTCCTGCTGCTCAAGGGTCGGGTTCGCAATCAATTCGCCATCTACACGACCGACCCGCACTGCGGCAATCGGACCGTCAAAGGGGATATCAGAGACTTCAACGCACGCTGAAGCTGCAACCATCGCCAGAGTATCCGGATCGTTCACCAGATCCGCAGAAATAACAGATGGCATCAACTGGGTTTCAAACATATAGCCCTTGGGAAACAGCGGGCGCATCGGACGGTCGATAAGGCGACAGATCAGGGTCTCCCGCTCATTTGTGCCCCGTTCACGACGGAAGAAAGAGCCCGGAATTTTACCACTGGCAAAGAATTTTTCCTGATAGTTGACTGTCAGGGGGAAGAAATCCTGACCTTCACGCATTTTTCGAGCAGAGACCACGGTACACATCACCTTGGTTTCTCCATAAGTTACGATGACAGCACCGTCGGCCTGACGAGCCATCTTACCTGTTTCAATAGTCAACGGTTGACCATTGAATTCTACTTCTACCTTGTGATAGGCCATTACTTAATCTCCTCTGTTTGAAGTATTCAGCACCTGCTGAAACTTCCCTAAGCCTAACAAAAAAAAATAGCTTGGAGGGTGGCCTGAGAGAATATCTACTGACATAACAACCGTTAGATATTCTCTCCGGACAGCCTCCAGAGCTATCATGAAAAGACTTAAGGCAGCATGTCCGTTTGAGTGAACATGCTGCCCTGTCTACCTGCGAATTCCGAGAGCCTTAATAATTGTGCGATAACGCTCAACATCCTGTTTGATCAGATAATCAAGCAAACGCCGACGCTGCCCTACCATCTTCAACAACCCACGACGGGAGTGATGGTCTTTTTTATGGGTCTTGAAGTGTTCGGTCAGGTAAGTGATCCGCTCAGACAGAAGTGCGATCTGAACTTCAGGGGAGCCGGTGTCACCTTCGTGCCGTTTAAAACTTTCGATAATTTCCTGTTTTCTCTCAGTTCCAAGCAACTGCATTCTCCTTTTTTATTTTCTACGCCGGCCTTACCGGCAGTTGACATCAAGTTATATAAGCTAAGCACTGCTATTTAACACAGATAAGCCGCACTGTAAAGGGATAATCGACCTGATTCAAGCCCCGCGAAAAACCCTCAGCAGCTCAAAGTCACCACGTTTTTCCTGGCCTCGTTCGGGAGCGTATCGAGCCATCGCCACGAGTCGGTCGCCGTCCATCATCCGGATCAGGCGTCCTGACTCCACATGACTGTCCATTGTTACTTCCGAAAGTATCGGAGGAACACCAAAACGTAAACTTCTTGCAGCAGCTTCAGAAAGGTCTGCTGACGGATAATACGCCAGAGTCTGCTCCAGAGACAAAAGTCCCTGATTTTCTATCTTCCTGTTCGACAGAGCCTCAAGAGTGACACAATCATCTATGGCAAAAGGGCCGCTACTGAGTCTGCGTAATTCTGAGATATGTGCACCGCAGCCGATGGCATCACCTATATCCTGAGCCAGAGTCCGAATATATGTCCCCTTGGTGCAGCTGACCTCAATGACAACCTCAGGCAGATCGACAGAGACAATATCGAGGCGAGAGATTTCCACCGCTCTGGCGTCTCGCTCAACGGTCTGACCCTGACGTGCCAACTTGTATAGCGGGACGCCATCTCTCTTTAAAGCAGAATACATTGGCGGAATCTGCTCAATAATACCAATAAAATCCGGGATGACCTGCCGTAGACGTTCGGCACAATCGACAGGAACCTCACAACGACTGACAATCTCACCTTCTCGATCGAGGGTATCAGTCCTGATCCCCAGATGCAGGGTGGCACGATAGCTTTTATCCGAGATTAAAAGAAATTGCAGGGTTTTGGTTCCATCACCGACTGCAACGGGAAGGACTCCCGTAGCAAGAGGATCCAGGGTTCCGGCATGTCCGACTTTACGCGCCTTGCAAATGCGACGCACTCTACTGACAACATCGTGCGATGTCAGCCCTTGCGGTTTATCTATCAACAGGAGTCCATGCATCAGGAGCTAATCTGTGAAGTGTTGTCTAAGTAGGTGGGTCACGCGCTCACAAACCTGTACAAAAGGAGCATCGATTGTGACCCCGGAGGCGTTGTGGTGTCCGCCGCCGCCCAACTGGCGTGAAAACCCACCGACATCTATCAAACCGCGAGAACGAAACCCGACCTTGGTCTTCTTCTCGTCTATCTGGCGAAAGAAGACTGCGACCTCCACGCCGTCCACGGCACGAGGATAGTTGATAAACCCATCGGTGTCTTCAACTCTCGCACCGGCTGCTTTCAGCATATCGGTCGTCATCGCTACCGAAGCAAACTTGCCACAAGGAGAAATATCCAGAGTTGCCAGAACCAGCGCAAGGAGTTTCATCCTTTGTGCGGGTTGGCTTTCGTAAAGACGACTGGCTATTTTCCAGGTGTCAATACCCATAGCAACCAATTCGCCTGCAATTGCAAAAGCTTCCGGATCAGCGTTGGAATAGCGAAAGGATCCGGTATCGGAAAGGATCGCAGTATAAAGGGATTCTGCAACATCAACCTTCAGGTCGAAATCACACGCCCGCAGAAGACGATAAATCATCGCACCGGTTGCGCTGGCAGCAGTATCGAGGTAACAGATATCGCCAAAATCGGAATGAGGATGATGATCGATATTGATCAAGGTCTGACAGTGTTCTCTAACGGCTACGCCAACACGCTCCAGCGCACCGGCATCAAGGACGAAGGCGACATCAAAAAAGCTCTCAGGATTAATGCTGGTCGCCAGCTGATCGGCCCCGTTCAAAAAGGCAAAAGTATCAGGGACGCCATCAACGTTAAGAGCAACGACATCTTTGCCCATTTGCGACAAGGCCTGAGCCAGGCCAAGCGTCGAGCCAATAGCATCTCCGTCAGGACCGGCATGTGCGACAACCAGAAATCGCTGCCCCTGATTAATCTGTTGAACTATCGACGGAATCATCTTCTATCAAATCGTCCTTGACCTGACGCAACAGCTCATCTATACGACGGCCGGACTCAACAGCCCGATCGTACTCGAAACGGATTTCCGGGATATAACGCAGCTGCATGATCTGCCCAAGCTGGCGCCTGACATAGGCTGCTGAGCTGGCGAGACCCTCCGCAGCACCCTTGCAATCCTGTTCGTCACCAGTCACCGTATAATAAACTTTGGCCAGCCTCAGATCGCGGGTCACGTCAACGCCGGTAACAGTCACCAGCGCAACCCGGGGATCCTTGACGCCCTGCATCAACATCATAGATATTTCTTTGTGCAGCTGCTCAGCCACACGTTCAGGTCTGAACTTACTCAATCTCTATTCTTCTCCGTAGTGCAGCAACTCGATATCTGAACTCAGTATTTCGAGAAGACCGGAGCGACACAAATCATCTTCCAGACGCTGAAACAGCGAGTGGATCAGGCCTTCATCACCACTGACCATGCAGATGCCGAGCATCGACCGTTGCAAGAGATCCTGATGACCGACTTCAGCAGCAGAAACCGGGTATGTTCCACGAACCCTGGCCAACACCTTGCTGACCCTGGAACGCTTCTCCTTCAGGCTCTGCAAACCTTCCAACATCAGATCAAGACGCAACACTCCGACGATCATCGGCCAGACACCTTTTAAAACCCCTCTCCAGTCTGTATCAAAGAGAGGTCTTAATCTCTTCCATCTCGAAAGCTTCGATAATATCGCCAACCTTGATGTTATTGTAGTTCTCAAGACCGATACCGCACTCGTAGCCGACACCAACCTCTTTGACATCATCCTTGAAGCGTTTCAGGGAGTCCAGTTTGCACTCCCAGACAACCACACTGTCACGCACCAGACGGGCCCTTGCATTGCGTAAGATCTTCCCGTCGAGAACGTAACAACCGGCAATGGTACCGATTTTTGAAACATGGAAGGTCTCGCGGACTTCGACACGCCCCAATTCCTTCTCGCGCAGAGTCGGCGCAAGCAGACCCTCCATTGCATCTCTGATATCATTGACCGCATCGTAAATAACACTGTAGAGGCGGATATCAACACCCTCCGCCTCAGCCAGAGCTCTTGCCTTGCTTTCAGGGCGGACGTTGAAACCAAGTACGATAGCATTCGACGCTGCAGCCAGCGTAATATCGCTCTCCGAGACACCGCCAACAGCCGTATGAATAACGGTCAAACGACAGGCATCGGTAGAAAGCTTCTCCAGCGCCTCGCGAACAGCCTCAACCGAACCCTGAACATCAGCCTTTACAATGACCGATAACTCTTCGACAATGCCTTCCTGCATCTTGGCGAACAACTGGTCAAGAGAAACCTTACTGGTCTTCGCCAGATCGATCTCGCGCTGTTTCTGCTGACGATGCTGGGCAACTTCTTTCGCCGCCTTTTCTGTTTCAACGGCATGGAACAGGTCTCCCGCATCAGGAACACCAGCCAGCCCGGTCACCTCAACCGGGAACGACGGACCTGCTTCGGTCACCGTGTTCCCCATCGCGTTGGTCATGGAACGAACCCGGCCATAGTGTAATCCTGCGACAATGGCGTCACCAACTTTGAGTGTACCATCCTGAATAAGAATAGTCATAACCGGACCCCGGCCCTTATCCAGACGAGCTTCAACAACTGAACCTTTGGCGCGCTTGTTAGCATTTGCCTTCAGCTCCAGCACTTCCGCCTGAAGCAGAATCATCTCAAGAAGGGTATCGAGGTTAGTCTGTGCCTTGGCCGAAACCTCAACAAAGATCGTATCGCCTCCCCAGTCTTCAGGGACCAGCTCAAACTCGGTCAGCTCCTGCTTGACCCGCTCGGGGTTAGCATCAGGTTTATCCATCTTGTTGATCGCAACAATGATCGGAACGCCAGCAGCCTTGGAGTGATTGATCGCTTCCTTGGTTTGCGGCATCACGCCATCATCTGCAGCAACCACCAGGATTACGATATCGGTAACACCAGCACCCCGCGCTCGCATTGCGGTAAAAGCCTCGTGGCCTGGGGTATCTAGGAAGGTAATCTTCTTACCATCCAGTTCGACATCGTACGCTCCGATATGCTGGGTAATCCCGCCAGCCTCACCTTCGGTGACATTTGCTTCCCGAACTGCGTCGAGCAGGCTGGTCTTACCGTGGTCAACGTGACCCATAATGGTCACAACCGGAGGCCTGATTTCAAGATCTTCCTCTTTATCTACATCCTCAGCAACCGGAATATGCTCAAGAATCGTCTCTTCATCAAAAGCAACGTTTTCAACTTCATATTTGAAATCGGTCGCCAGGAGCGCTGCAGTTTCATAATCGAGGGGATGGTTTATCGTCACCATCGTCCCCTGACGCATCAGCTCGGCAATCAGTTCATTTGCTTTGACTCCCATCCGCTTGGCCAACTCACCAACGGTGATCGAATCACTGATCTTAATGACCCGCTTGATTGCCTTGCTGATGGTGATCTCGGTTTTCTTGACTTGCTTGGACTGTTTACCGCCTTTTTTCCGGCGTGGGCCACGCCCCGGCTCGAAGACCTCGACTCTGCGTCCGCGTCTCGAAACCATCCCATCCTTTTCCGCGTCATTGTCATGACCGCGCCGCCCTTTCTTCTTCTTTTTGTTCCGAGCACCATCCTTCTCAGGCATTGGTTCTGTCGGAGCGATAGACGGTGTAATACCGGGACGACCTTGACCCGGACGAGCTGGACGATCCTGACCCGGGCGAGCTGGACGATCCTGACCCGGGCGAGCCGGACGGTCCTGCCCAGGACGGGCAGGGCGTTCCCCCACCTGGCGTTCGGGTCTGGCCGGTCTTTCGGGACGACCATTACGGTTACGCCCGGCATTTTTTTGTTCAGGGGTGGGCAAGTCTACGCGACCAAGAATCTTGGCGCGATTAGCTGTTGCTTTTTCCGCAGTCCTGGCCTTCGCTACATCGGGCTCCGGTTTCTCGCCAACTGGCTCCGCAACAGCCTCTTCGCCTGCATCTTTGGCGACGGGTTTCTCAGCAGCGGTGACCTCTTCAGGTTCCACAACCGGCGCCGACTCAGCAACCGGTCCCTCTGCGACAGGCTCTGTATTAGTGGCCGTTACTGGCTGATCCTGGGCTTTGACAACTTCGGGTGTCTCTTCACTTACCGGCTCTGCGGCAGACTCTTCAACCACAGGAACATCTTCGGCAGGGGGAGCTGACGGCTCTTCCGCAGGTTTACGCACGACTGTTTTACGACGACGGATCAGCCCGGGTTTGATGCGAGCCTCTTCAATCTTCTCTTCAGTCGGCGTATTAAAGGATTCGAACTTCTGCAAATCCTCATCTGTCAGTGAGCTCGCATGAGATTTCACTTCTACCCCAGCTTCAGCAAGCTTGGCCAGCAGCTCTTTATTCTCGAGCCCTATCTCTTTTGCCAGTTCATATACTCGTACGTTGCCCATCAATTCTCCCTTGCCATTTGTGCTAATCTTTGCAATTCAACCAGCAATGCACTTGCCAGAGCGCCTACGTTAACCGCCGCAACACTCCGTTCACCCTTGCCGAGCAACTGCCCAAGTCGATCTTTTCCCAGTGTTTTAAAAACCGGAACTCCTTGTCGTTCGGCAGCCGATGCCAGTTTATCACCAATATTTTCTGAGATGTCCTCAGTCAGGACCACTAAAGCAAACTTTCCCCGCTGTCGCAAGCTACCGAGAACTGCATTGCTCCCGGATTCAATCTGGCCGGATTTACGAGCCATCCCCAACAGCCCCTCAACCCGATCTGCTATCTGCGACTCAAGAGACGCTATCAAACCTTCGACCGTCGGAGGTAAATCCTTGCCACGAAAAGTACGCTGAAACTGTCGCCTTTCGACTGCTTTTTCCATACAGTCTCTGGTGGGACAGGTATAGGCTCCTCGCCCAGGAAGCTTGTGACGATAATCGACCAACACCTGACCATCGGGTGCCAACACGTAACGAGTCAGAGCACCCTGATCCGCAACCCGGCGACATGCAATGCAGGTTCGCTGCGGCTGTCTGCCTCGACGACTGGTCAAGATTACTCCTGCTCCTGTTCCTCTTCAGTGTCTGCGTCCGGTGCAGGCTCAACGACCTCGGCAGCCTGCTCCTCGGTTTCAGCAGCGACATCAACCGCAACCTGCTCAGTGTCTGCCACCTGCTCCTCCGCATCCTCAGTAGCAGGCTCTTCCTGCTCTTCTTCAAGGGCACGCGATTCGCTCTTGATGTCTATTTTCCAACCGACCAGCTTTGCCGCGAGACGAACATTCTGACCTTTTTTGCCGATCGCCAAGGAAAGCTGATCATCAGGGACGATAACTTCCAGGGCCTGGTTGTCCTCATCAACATAGACGCGTGACACCTCGGAAGGTGCCAGCGCAGAACAGGCAAAACGAGCAATATCATGAGACCATGGAATAATATCGATCCGCTCACCTCGTAGTTCCGAAACAACATTCTGGACCCGGGAACCACGCATACCAACACAGGCTCCGACCGGGTCGACGTCGATATCGTGAGAGACGACGGCAATTTTAGCACGACTCCCCGGCTCACGCACTGCGCCCTCGATCACCACAATCCCTTCTGCAATTTCCGGAACTTCAGACTTAAAGAGAGAGATCAGCAAGCCAGGATGAGTACGCGACAGAATAATCTGCGGGCCCTTGGCCGACATTTTGACTTCCGAAATGAAGGCCCGGACTCGATCAGACTGACGATAATTTTCCCGGGGAACCTGCTCACGGTTAGGCAGCAATGCTTCAGCACGACCCAGGTCAACAATCAAATCACCACGCTCGTAGCGGCGGACTATACCGTTTACAACCTCGCCAATACGATCCACGAATTCATTGTAAATCCCTTCACGCTCGGCTTCCCGAACCTTCTGGATGATAACCTGCTTGGCGGTCTGCGCAGCAATCCGGCTGAAACTGCCAGCATCCATCATCATACCGAGGGAGTCACCCACCTCGACCTCGGGATCGACTTCACGCGCCTCCTCGATATCGATCTCTTTATAGGAATCGACGACTTCATCCACGACGGTCACAAATTCAAAAACCTCGACTTCGCCGATCTCATCATTGAAGTGTGCTTCCAGATCACGTGTATTCCGAAACTTCTTGTTGGCAGCGGACAAAACAGCCGATTCGAGAGCCTCGACCAGAACCTCACGATTGATTCCCTTGTCCTTAACCACCTGATCGATGATGTGATTGAGATTGCCCACCATCTTGCATACCCCTTCTGTAATTAGTCTGTCAATCGGCACAGAGCCGGGTGACAAGTTGAATTATTGGTTTAACGATCCTGTTTAAAAATCGAATTCAAGATTCGCTTTTTCTATTTGATCCAGCGTGAAGGTGACTTGCCCACCCTTTTTATCTGCCTGCAACAACAAAATACTATCACCATCCAGTCCCTGCAATTCACCAACAAAAGTCTTACGGCTGTGCCCGCGCCCATCCGGATCACAGGACAAGATCGTCTTGATCTTTGCCTTGCGGCCAGCGAAACGCTGAAAATCAGAAAGCTTCTTTAACGGCCTTTCAAGACCGGGCGAAGAGACCTCCAGCTGATAGGCCGTTGTGACCAGATCCTCGATATCGAGCAGAGCAGCGATCTCGCGACTGGCTTCAGCACACTCGTCCAGATTGATACCGCCCTCTTTGTCGAGAAAAAAACGCAGGACCCAGCCCTGACTTTCCCGTTGGTACTCCAGATCAACTAATTCAAGCCCCAAATCGTCAAGAACAGGGAGGGTCAATTCTTCAATCTGTTCAATTAACTGTGCCACGAAACAACCTCTTGATAACAAAAAAAGCGAGCCGGATGGCTCACTTTCAAAGGTTCAGCGTAAAATCTTCCTGTATTTAACATGCTTGTCAGAGCATTGCAAGGAAAATGTCTTTCACCTAACAGCACGCAACGATCAAATCCATGGGGTGCGAGGGGGACATTGCTTTATTGCTTTAAGGGGGCAAGCAACCACTCTCTCACCTTCTCGTCCGACTGAACCAGTGCCTCCCCCTTTTGACTGATCGCGTCACGGAAGGCTGTCCGATTCCAAGGTATTTCGACTGCGAGATTAGGGGACATTCTCTATTGTCCCCTGTCCGTTCTCTGTATTTAAAATGATTGTCAGAGCATTGCAGGGAAAATGTCTTCCACCTAACAGCCTGCAACGATCAAAGCCATTGCTGACTTAACCTGTCTTTTTCAAAATCACGACATCGCGAACAATCGACTCGCTCATTCTGTGCGCCGCTGAAAAGTTAAGAACCTGCATTCCATACTCGGTAAAAGCCGCAAGCAGTTCTTCCCGCTTGGGTAAATAGCTGTTGAAGGCCAGAACGATCACTCCACCAGACTTCAAGCTGTCTACCCACCCTGCGGCAGATGCTGTTACAACCTTTAGCGGATTGCGGGTTCTGCTGGTGGTGAAATGCTGCACACCATATGGCAAGTCACTGACAAGAAGATCAAATCGTTCGCCTTTTAACAGGCTGCTTGCCTCAACAGAATCCCCGCATATAACACGCATGGAGGCGCCATTGGCAGCAAAGTCGACAAACTTGCCGACCTGCTGCTTATTCGATTTTCCAACAAAACCCTCAGTAAACTGATGCTTCTGCCGGTGAACCTTACACCATTTTTTTACATTCTGCCGGATATCGGTCAACGCCTTGCCGTCCTGTTCAATCCCCTTGGCCTTCATACCGTAGCGCATAGCCCACAACAGGGTTGTGGCACGGCCACACATCGGATCGAGCAACTTAACATCGGCAACAGAACGATAGTCGATACTTCTCAGTCCGACATTGATCAACAGTTGCGTGAGAAGTTCATTTGTCTTGCCTTTAAATTTCGCGCCGAAGACAAAATCCTCGTCCAATCCAAATGGTGTGGCAACGGGTAACGGGATTAACTGTTCACCCTGCCGCTCAAAAACACCATGGAGAAAAGAAAGGGATGTCAGGCGGGGCAAAAGATCTTCACTGATCCAGATTTCAAAAAAATCCATTGCTGAAACCTTGGTATGAGTGATCTCTGTATGACCGATGAGCCAGGCAAGCTCGGCCCTGGCGACATCAAGGTAGTCGTGAAAGAAGGCATTTTTTGCTGATGGAGAGACAAGCAAGGCCAAGTTCTTCATAGACATGACTCCTGAAACATACCGAAGACTATAGCTTTCCCTTCAAAGAAGAGACCCTGCGTTTTCCCTGTTCGAGTAATCTCTTCTTCAGTAATTTTTCGAGGATATCGGGACGTTCCAGATAGGATTTTGAAGCGGCAAAGAAACTCTCGATTAATTCGGAACCTGTCTCTTCTAAACGGTCGGAAGTGACCCCCATCCGCTCCAGTTGTCGACGGTAGAGGATCGATCCCGGTAAATTTTCAACCCTCTGTTTCATCTCATCGGTCAAGAAAAGTTCCGCATCGACGCTCCCCTCGACAACAATCAGAACCCGATGAAAATCGCCGAAGTAACGATTGGTTCGATTATAGAAGTTGAGAAGCAGTCCGTTTTCAAGGGTAATGGTGCGAATCGGCAACGAATCAGTCATCATCACCTGCTTTACCGCCTGTTCCTGAAAGATTGTTACTTAAGGCGTCAATCTGGCTCCAGAGTCCATGAAGAATCCGCACCTCACGCTCATTGAGCCCAGAGCGACCAAAAATCCTTCGGAATGCGCGCATAATATGGTCGGGGTTCTGGTGGTTCAGGAAGCCAACATCCGCCAAAGACTGCTTCATGTGCTGAAACATCGCTTCAAGGTTTTCGTTGCTGGCTAACTGCTTGCGACCATGGTCGAGTCCGGCCAGTTCTCCACGGGCCTTGCTGATCTCGTAAAGACAGACCAGAACAGCCTGTGAGAGGTTCATGGAGGGGAGCCGTTCATCGGTCGGAATGGTGATAAAGCGCTGACAAAGGTCGAGTTCCAAAGTATGCAACCCTTTATCCTCGCGACCAAAGACCAGTCCGACCCGTCCATTTTCCGTCTGCGGTAACAGCTGCCTCGCCGCCTCATCGGGATGGATCATATCTTCGCGATATTTGCCAAAACGGCGGGTCGTACCATAACTGAGAGTCCGGTCAGCGAGGGCGGCTTCCAGGCTCGTGTAGAGTTTGGCTTCTTCCAGGAGGGTCGTCGCGCTGACAGCCATCTGTCTCGCATCATGCGAAAGGTGATTGGTCTGGGGATTCACCAGCCGCAGGTCGGTCAGACCAAAGTTCAGCATGGCTCGGCAAACCGAACCGATATTGCGTGGGCCCTGTGGTTCAACCAGGACGACGCATATATTATCCAACAGCAAAGAGAGCTCCTTTGACTTTCAGGGGACAGGTCGCAAGACTCACGACAGGTTCAGGGTAATAACTATCAACGGCTAAGCGGACACAACCAGAGAGCGGAGAGTCTATCGCTATTCCATCATCTTCGGGCTGAAACCGGCCTTGCGATAGGCGGCAAAGCGGTTGCGAGCCTGATCGGCGAGCTCTTTATCGTAGGTTTCGGCAAAATCCACGATTTGTTCGAAATGACCGGCAAATTCCAAATCGCACGGTTTGCCCATAATCAGAATGGTCGCCCCGTTAGGATTTTCTTCTCCGGTTGTGATTACAATTGGCTCGTCCAGACAGTCGACAGAGCCGTTATCATAGGCATGTGGAATGAATGACCCCTTGTCCCAGACCCACATGAAGCGATCCAGGGTGATCGCCTGGTTATCATCCAGCACGGTAATCAGTACCCGCTTCCCTTCAGCAAAAAACTGCTCCGCCAGACGGCAGAGATGCTTGGCCTTTTCAGGGCGATCGAGTTTAACAAAATTGGCCTGGGGCACAGACACAACTCCTTGCATGACTGAAAAGTGAGATCAATCCTGACCCAGCAGGGTCGGCAACAACTGACAACCGGGAATTTTCACACCTGTCTTGAGCGCCTCGGCTTCCGTATAACCTGCGGCCCCGGATAGCACCTTACTGCGAGAATCATAAAGGATGTAGGGAACCGGATCAGAGGTGTGGGTTCGCTTGGCGACCGGGGTTGGATGATCCGGAAGCACCAGCAGACGACAATCTCCCAACTGTTCCAGATTATTCACCACGGTGCCGACAACCTCGCTGTCAAAGCGCTCAATCGCCTTGATTTTCTCTTCCAGCAGCCCCCCGTGCGCCGCTTCATCAGGGGCTTCAACATGAACATAAACGAAGTCACTCTTCTTTAAGGTTTCGAGCGCATATTCCGCTTTGCCCAGATAATTGGTATCGAGATAACCGGTTGCGCCCGGAACATTGATAATATCAAGACCGGCGCAAATGCCGATCCCCTTAATCAGATCAACAGCAGAAATCACCGCTCCATTTATCCCGTACATTTCGCGATAGGTCTTCATCTGCGGCTTGCGTCCCTGTCCCCACAACCAGATAGAGTTGGCGGGAACTTCCCCCCTTTCGATCCGGGCATGATTGACCGGGTGGGAATTAAGAACCATCTGGGCAGAATTGGTCAGATTGAGCAGCTGTTCCGCGCCCTCTCCTTTCGGTAGATGGTCTTCGATACTCTGCGTGCTGATATCGTGGGGCGGGACGCATTCCATCTTGTCTTTACCATTTTTCCAGACCAACAGGTGACGATAGGAGACACCAGGATGAAATGAGAATTCTTCGTCACCAAGTTCCTGCTGCAACGTCTCGACCAGTTGTCTGGACTCCTCGGTTGAGATATGTCCGGCCGAGAAGTCCCCCATATAGAGCTTTGCGCAGTGAGCTTCCAACCAGACCAGGTTGAGGCGAAACGATACATCATCAGGGCCCAGCTTGACCCCCATACTGGCAGCTTCAAGAGGTGAACGCCCACTGTAGCACTGCTGTGGATCATATCCGAACACCGACAGATTCGCCACGTCACTCCCAGGTGGAAATCCATCAGGAACGGTCTCAGCCATGCCAATCTGACCATTCCGGGCCAACCGGTCCATGAAGGGGGTGTTCGCATAGTCAAGCGGGGTCTTTCCTCCCAGCTGCTCCAGCGGTTCATCGGCCATTCCATCGCCCAACAGTACGAGATACTTCATTGAAACCTCTTGATGATGTTTATCTGTTCACATCCAGTCGTAATGGATGTCGATTCAACCGCGCGGGTGAAACTGTTCGTGAACTTGCCGTAGACGTTCCCTGATGACATGCGTATAGATCTGGGTCGTCGAGATATCGGCGTGCCCGAGCATCGTCTGTACCGCCCGCAGATCAGCGCCATTCTCCAACAGGTGAGTGGCAAAAGAATGTCTTAACATATGCGGTGATATCTTCTGAGTGATCCCTGCCGAGAGGGCACGGCGCCTGAGAATCTTCCAGAAACCCTGGCGCGTCAACCCTTTTCCACTTCGATTGAGAAAAACGATCTGCTCGTTGTCACGCTTGTTGTGCTGTATACGTCCGTCAGCAAGATATTTTTTCAGTGCCGCCAGGGCCTCGTCCCCGAACGGGATCAATCGCTGCTTGCTCCCCTTGCCAAAAGCACTCAGACAGCCAATCTCCATATTCAGGTCTGAGAGTCGCAAGGAGACCAACTCGGAAACCCGAACTCCGGTGGCATAGAGGACTTCCAGCATGGCTCGATCACGCTGATCTAACGGTTGGCCACTGTTCGGGGCTGTCAGCAGTTGTTCAACATCGTCCTGTGAAAGCAGGTGCGGCAAGGGTCGCAACATGCGCGGGGACTCGACTAAAGACGTCGGATCCTGCCCGGAGAGCTTCTCCACACGTAAAAAACGGTGAAACATCCGCACACAACTGAGTGCACGGGCCCTGCTACGAGCTGACAAACCTTCCTGTTTCAGACCGCTCAGATAGTGCAGGACATCGGATCGGGAAATGTTATCCGGCTCGTTGACACCAGCATTCCTCAGATAGGTCAGATACCTGGACAAGTCGCGTCCATATGACTCCAGAGTGTTGACAGCCAGTCCTTTTTCTACGGTAAGATAATTTAGAAAAAGATCGGAGTAGCTATCCATAGTTACGGTACTCAGGAGGTTGATTTCGCGTTATTCAGACGATCGAGCAGAGCGGAGCGAAGCTCTTCCTGTTTTTCCGGCAACAGAACTTTCTGTCCAAAAATGTCATGTACGTAGAATACGTCGGCAACCTGGTCGACCTTGGTGGAGATTTTTGATACAGCAATATACAATCCAAGGCTGTTCAGGGTCCGGGTGATATCGTACAGCAAACCGACCCTGTCATGAGCAAAAACATCGACCACGGAATACTTTTCCGACACTTCATTGTCGATCTCCACATGATTGGCCCGACGTGGCTTCTCACGAGCAACCAGATAGTTCGGTTCCTGTCGCTTCGCCACCAGATCCTCAACAAAAACACGCCCCTCGATGGCACCTGTCAGATCCTGCTCAACCCGGGACCATTTGGCTGCAGACTTAACACTCTCACCAGTCGGACCGTTCACCTGGAGGACATCCAGAACGACTCCATTGCGCCGGGTATAGACCTGAGCACCAAGAATATTGATTGAATGTGCAGCCATGACTCCGGTGATCAGAGAGAAAAGTCCGGGCATATCAATAGTCGATAAAACAATCTCGGTGTAATTCCCATCGGGGCGCTGGATGATCTGCATCGCCAAAGGCTTTTTTCCGCGACTGAGAGAGAGGCGCATATGATCGACAATTTCCCAGGAATGATAACTGAGCAAGTAGAAGGTACTCAAGTTCCCAAGAGCCCTGACAACGCGGCTTTCCGGAAATTCCTCGAGAAGAATCCGTTTGACCTTCCGTTTCCGATTGCGAACCTTTTCCGAGCGTTTTTCCAGATAGAAATCACCTTTTTCCAGGATATCGAAGGTTTTCTCGTAGAGTTCCTCCAGCAACTGGCCCTTCCAGCTACTCCAGACATCCGGACCGACGGCGCGAACATCGGCGAACGTCAACAGGTAGAGCATCTTCAGGTTTTCACTCATCCCCATCACTTCTGCGAACTGGGCGATCATCTTCATGTCGTTCAGGTCGCGCCGTTGGGAGATAAGCGTCATATCAAGGTGATGTTGAACCAGAAACTGCAGCCGCTGAGTATCTTCCCGGTTCAGCCCGAGTCGCCGGGCAATGGTTGGAATCATCGAAGCACCCTTGCTGCTGTGATCCTTCCCCTCCCCCTTGCCGATATCGTGAAACAACACAGAAAGCAATAACAGCTCACGCTTTTCAACATCTTTCGCTAACTGCGTCAACAGTGGAAATTCGTTTATGTAGTCGCCATCCCAGAGTTTACAGATCTCTTCCGCGGCAAAGAGTGAATGAATATCAACGGTATAGATATGATAGAGGTCAAACTGAACCTTACAGAAAATCCGCTTGAACTCAGGTATAAAACGGTTCAGGACATGCAGGTGATGCATCTTTTTCAGCGTCCGCCCGACCCCCTTCGGGTGACGTAAAATCCGCAGAAAAGATTCGGTCATGGTCCGCGAACGGCGAACCTTATCATTGATAAGCGGCAAACATTCGCGGATCAATTGTTTAAGTGGAATCGTTAATTTGGCGTTGTGTTTCTGGGTCAACTCAAACGCCTTCATCATCAACGCAGGCTGATTCTTCATCAAGTCCGCATCGCTGATACCGAGTTCTCCCCGCAGGATATAAAAACCATCCTCCAGGTTGCGACGGACAAAGAAACCGAGCATTCCAAGCTGCGGCTCTTCCCGCTGAGTCGCCTTCACGATCAGGCTGGATGACAGATGTTCAATCTCTGTCGCTTTGGTGTAAAAATCCTGCATGAATTTTTCGACCGCGGGGGCCTTGCGGTCGGAGACGTAACCAAGGAAATCAGCAATCTGTTTCTGCTGGTCAAATTGAATCTGATCATTCTTTCTTGTGGAGAGAAAATGGAGCTGATTGCGAATCCGCCACAGATAGTCGAGTGCGGCACGATATTCATCTGCCTGGGAGGCAGTCAGCACCCCCTTAACCAGCAGTTCTTTCAACGATGCCGATTTAAACTTGACCCGTGCAATCCATAGCGCCGCATGCAGGTCACGCAGGCCGCCCTCACCTTCCTTGATGTTCGGCTCCAGCACATAGACCGTCGAACCGTACTTTCGCAGCCGCTCGTCGTTCTCTTCCAGCTTTCGCCGGATAAACTGTTGGCTGTTGGCACTCTGGACCGTATTAGCCACCTTCGATTCAAAATTGTCGAAGGACTGTGTGGCACCGGCCAGAAAACGGGCATCAAGCAGCGAAGTCCTGACCGTCAGGTCATTTGCAGAGTTCTCCAGGCAATCTTTGGCACTGCGAACACTGTAACCGACATCCAGATTCAAATCCCAAAGAAGATAAAGCATCCGATCGGAGATCATCTCGGCTGCAGCCTTGCCGGCGACCTCGTAATAAAACATCAGGTCCAGGTCTGAAAGGGGATTCATCTCCATGCGTCCGTAGCCACCCAGGGCAATCAGCGCGCACTCATTCAGAGAGAATTCGTCCTGATCGCTTGACGCTGCACGATACAAAGACTGGTTCAGCAGATCGAACATG
Organism: Geopsychrobacteraceae bacterium; assembly: GCA_035267105.1. Classification (GTDB taxonomy): domain Bacteria; phylum Desulfobacterota; class Desulfuromonadia; order Desulfuromonadales; family Geopsychrobacteraceae; genus BM509. Next base: position 35,265 of record DATFMC010000030.1, on the reverse strand, counting down.
GCCGTCAGGGCATTGACAACCCAGGTTCCGGAAGCGCCTCGATCATGTCGATCACGAATGATCTGCATCTGTTCATCAATGAACAACCTGGCCGCAGCGAGCAATTTCTCGCGCCTCTCCTGATAATCCAGTCCAGGTTCAAGTAGTTCGGCAGGGAAATATTTCTTACTGTCAACCTGATAGGGAGCAACGGTCATTTTCGCGCGACCTGTTCCAGGGTCGCTGCATAATTCTTTACTCCACGTACGATAGAGCTGGCGATTTTTTGTTGATAATCGTTGTCATTCAAACGCTTCTCCTCTCGTCTGTTGCTGATGAATGCAGCTTCGACCAGAACCGAAGGCATGGTTGCGCCGAGCAGGACATGAAACGGGCCTTGCCTGACTCCGAGATCCCTGATATCTGAATAATGAGGCTTCAACCCCCTGACCATCGCCTGTTGAACTTCCGATGCCAGACGACTCGATTCGTTGATCTTGGCGTTGGCCATCAAATCGAACAGGATCGCTTCCAGATGACCGACTTCTTCAAGCGACGTGCCGTTCTCACGTGCAGCGACCGCAGCTGCCTGGTTGTTTTTGGCAAGATTAAGAAAATAAGTTTCCAGCCCGTATGCTTTGCGGCTGGTGCTGGCGTTGGCGTGCAGCGAAATGAACAGATCTGCACCAACTTTATTGGCATAGGCGGTCCGATCACGTAGTTTCAAATAACGATCATCAGAGCGTGTCAGCTTCACCTCACATTTCAACTCTCTGCGCAACTGCTCGGCCAGCTTTCTCGCCAACTGAAGGGTCACGTTCTTTTCCAGCACCTTATTGGGTCCGACCGCACCAGGGTCCTTCCCTCCATGCCCGGCATCGACCACGATCAACCTGATCCCTTCATCAGCCTGATGCTGAGGGACATGCAGTGGTGCCGTCACGGCTCTGGGAACCTGATCCAAAATACCCGCAATAGAATCGTCTCGATGCTTTGGCAAGGAGCGGTATTGCGGTTCAGGGCTTTTTTTGTGCGCGACACGCTCCCCCTTGACATCAATCACAATACGAAACGGATCGTCCAGAGCAAAAATCTTGTAATCCTGAATTTGATAAAGATCGAGCACGACCCGCAGCCGCTCCTTGTCATAGCGACTGGTCCGAATCTGCTGCAACAGTCCATCTTCTACGACGACTTGCGAGTCGACAGCCTTACCAGCTTCCGTCTTCCAGAGGTCGATATACAGACGCGGTTTTTTGCCTTTTAATAAATTTTCCTTATATTGCACCTTGTCGCTCAGATCGAGCACAACCCGAGTGTAATCAGGGCTGCTCCAGTACCTGAGGTTATCGACCTGCGAATTCTTCCCATGAACATTGCTGATCAGCTCTGCGCCCTTGGGAACCGGCAGTCCCTCCAGACGCTTTTTTGCCTGAGAGAACATGTCTCCAGTTGAATAATCTTCAACAACCCTGCGATACGCATCATAGGCTGAAGGAAAATCGGAGAGCAGGTCTTCACTCAGCTCCGCAGCTCGAAACAGGGCATCATCAGCAAGGTTGCTGGAAGAAAATCGATCAGCGACCTCCAGATAGGCGTTACGTGCCTTGCGTGAGTCGACTCCGCTTCCCGATGCGTGGGAGAGCCCGTGCCAGGTTTTGGCTTTCAGAAAGAGGACTTTATCAGTGTCACGGAAGTTGGGGTTTCGCTTCTCAAAGCGTTCCAGACGTTTGATAATTTTTTCCCAGTTGGTCCGCTGTCGTTGCAACTGCGACGACTTGACCAGTTTCTGATAGTCTGCCCGAACCTTTTGATAGGTATCAGGGGCCGCCTGGACGACTGGAGCAGAAACCAGAAAGGAAGCTATTAACAAACATATGAATAATCTTGAGAGCATAATGCTTAGATTAACCTCTTCAGTTCGTCCAACAGATTCAACGCTTCAATGGGCGTCGTCTTGCCAACTTCTATTTCATTCAGCCGCACACGCAGGCCATCCTCTTCACTTTGGAACAGGGAGAGTTGCGGGTCAGGAAGACTGTTCGGCTGTCCTTTCCCCTGCCCCAGTTTCGGAGCGCCCGTGGTGCTGAATTCTCCTGCTTCAAGATTGCGCAGAATCTCCTTGGCACGGTCGATCACCGGATCGGGCAGTCCAGCCAGTCTCCCGACCTGAATTCCGTAGGAACGGCTGGCACCACCTGCCACTATTTTACGCAGAAAGATGATCTGATCGTTCCATTCTTTGACCGAAATATTATAATTCTTCACCCGGTTCCGAGTCAAAGCCAGATCGGTCAGCTCATGATAGTGGGTGGCAAACAAGGTTTTGGCCGCAACAGCGGAATTATCATGCAGATACTCAGCCACAGCCCAGGCAATACTGACACCATCAAAAGTAGATGTTCCGCGGCCGATCTCATCAAGTATGATCAGACTTTTTGCCGTAGCATGATGAAGGATATTTGCCGTTTCATTCATCTCCACCATAAACGTTGACTGCCCTTTTGCCAGATTATCACTGGCGCCAACGCGAGTAAAGATACGATCGACCACGCCAATTCGGGCACTGTCCGCCGGAACGAAACTTCCCATCTGGGCCATCAGGGTAATCAGCGCCACCTGCCGCATAAAGGTCGACTTACCGGCCATGTTAGGACCAGTGATAATCAGCAGTTGATTGTTTTCGGTATCGAGTTTGACGTCGTTGGCAACAAAGGGTTCACTGAGTGGCATCCCTTCAACCACCGGATGGCGTCCCCCTTCCATATTCAGCACCCCAGAATCATCGATCTGCGGCCGGACATAGTTCCGATCATGGGCCAGTTCGGCCAGAGCGACCAGAACATCCAGCACCGCAAGGACATCAGCACTACGCTGAATGCGGGCGCTTTCTGCCGCCGTCTGCTGCCTGACCTGCTGAAACAGGTTGTATTCCAGTTCAACCAGCCGCTCTTCCGCACCGAGCACTTTCGACTCGTACTCTTTCAGGGTCGGAGTAATATATCGTTCAGCATTACTCAGGGTCTGTTTACGCTGATAATCCTCGGGAACCCGATCAAGATTACGGTTCGTGACCTCAATGAAGTAACCGAAGACCTTGTTGTATTTCACTTTCAGATTGGGAATCCCGGTGCGTTCCTTCTCCTCCTGCTCCAGACGGACAATCCAGCCCTTCCCTTCACGACTGATAGTGCGCAGCTCATCCAGTTCCTCGTCAAAACCGTCACAAATAATCCCTCCTTCGCGCAGGACAAAAGGCGGGTCATCGACAATCGCTGATGAGATCAAATCGACCAAGTCCGGGAGAAGATCAAGCTGCTGTCTAAGCCGGGTCAGAAACGGGGCCTGATAATCGGCCAACAGATCATCAATAGCGGGCAGTCTTTGCAGGGATTGATTGAGCGCAGCAAGATCTTTGCCGTTAGCGCTGGCCATCGAGATCTTGCCGTTCAAACGTTCAAGATCATAAACCCCGTCCAGCGCCTCGCGGATGTCAAGTCTGGTCAAACTCTGCTCGACCAGTTGCCCGATCGCATCCTGACGATCGAGAATCTGCTGCAGGTCAACCAGCGGATAGTGAATCCACTGACGGAGCATCCGCCCGCCCATGGCTGTCACAGTGCGGTCGAGAACACCGAGCAGCGAACCCTTTTTGCGACCGTCCTGCAGCGTTGCTGTCAATTCCAGATTACGCCTGGTCGCGTCGTCCAGTACCATATGGTGACGAGTATGGTAGGTCACCAGTGGCCTGATGTGGCACAGGGCTTCCTTCTGCGTCTGCTGCAGATAAAAGAGAACAGCAGACGCGGCCCGGATCGCTTCAGGCAGGTCTGCGCAGCCGAAAGCCTGCAGGTTTGAAACCGAAAAAAACTGACAGATCTGCTCAAGACCTGAGTCGACCTCCATAACCCACTCCGGGAGACGATTGATCATGATTCCGTCGAGAAAGGGTGCCAGCTCTTGCTGTAGCCGCTCTCCCTCGGCATCTTCACAAAAGAGGACTTCACGAGGTCGCAAGGAGCCCAGCTCGCTCTCGACCCGTTCCAGCCCTTCGACCTGCGTCACCCGAAATTCTCCGGTCGTAATATCGATATGGGCGATACCGAAATTAGTACCGCAGCCGACCAGGGCCAGCAGGTAGTTGTTCTCTTTCGGCTCAAGGGTCTCCGTATCGGTCACCAGTCCGGGCGTTACGATCCGTACGACTTCACGTCTGACGATCCCTTTTGCGGTCTTTGGATCTTCAACCTGTTCGCAGATGGCAACTTTAAACCCGTTTGATACCAGCTTGGCGATATAGCCCTGGCTGCTGTGATAGGGGATGCCGCAAAGGGGTATAGAGTCGGCATCCGACTTATTGCGCGAGGTCAGAGTGATGCCGAGCACCCGCGATGCGGTTACAGCGTCGTCCATGAACATCTCGTAGAAATCGCCGAGACGGAAGAAGAGGATCGCGTCCTCATGGTCCGCTTTTATTTCCAGATATTGCCGCATCAGCGGCGTTGTTGAAGACATTTTGAACCTATAGGATATACAGAAAATATCTGTGCGGAGACACAGAAGAAATGCCGCGACAAGTGGACAACGCATCCTAGCAGACCGGACTTTTGATGTAAATAGAACCGGGAGCTTATTCAGGTCAGGAAGAGCTTGACGAAACTGCTCATTTTTTGTTCTTATCTTCGAGGCGAATTTTCAACTTCACAAATCGCTGACTAACTAGCTGGAGCAAAGCAACGTGACCTGTCAGGAACCGATTCCAATCGAAGCACTGTACAACAAAAATAACTACTCCATCACCAGCCTTGAGGATGAAATCCGCGCTGATTGCCACTGCGCAGCCCTGCTGAAAAAATTCCATCAATACCTGCTGCAGGAGCTTCAGAGCGACCCACTGGAGGCAGGAGCTCTGGCAGCCGGAGTCGATTATTTCCTGCGTGAATTTGTTATCGGCAGTCGTCAGGAAAATATTCTGGAGATTCCCGCCCTGCGTGTTCGCCAGTTCGGCGGCAACTGGTATATCATCAGAAACCTTGAACCGAATATTGAGGAACTCACCGACATGATGCTGGGGACGGATGCGTTCTATCGTTACTGCGCCGTCCTCAAACTGGTGCCTCAATCGTCAGCGGAGGAGATAGCACTGGAATGTTCCCGTCTCGGTGATTTTTCCCGCCGGATCGAGGGTTTTCACGAGATCAGTGGCGATGGGTTCAAAAAGTGGGACCAGGAGTGTCCGCTTGTCTGAGCGATAAAATGCACATAAAGCTATAATAAAAAGGAATAGTTCAGGGTTCTCAATACCCACCAGCATCTTCTATCAGGGTCTTCATGTCAGCAGCCAACCCAAAAATTCGTGCCGCCTCGATTTCAATTCTCGCTGCGGTCAGCCTGGCGACCATCAAACTGGTCGTTGCCCTGGCGAGCGGTTCCATGGCGGTACTGGCGTCAGCCGTCGACTCGCTGCTCGACATCCTGATGTCAGGTGTCAACTTTGTTGCAATCCGTCACGCGGAACAACCCGCGGACAAATGTCATCCCTTCGGCCATGGTAAATTTGAAACCATGGCCACCCTGTTTCAGGCCCTGATCATCACCGCTTCAGGCAGCCTGATCATCTTTGAATCGACCCGCAGACTCCTTAACGGCATTGTCCTGCAGAAACTCGACCAAGGGGTCAGCATTCTCGCCTTCAGCGCTCTGGTGTCCTGGTTGGTAGCCCGTTATCTCAAGAGGGTTGCCAGGTCGACCGACTCCTCCGCCCTGGAAGCCGATTCTCTTCATTTCAGCATGGACATCTATACCAACCTGGCCCTGCTGACGGGTCTACTTTTGATCCGCTGGCTAGATATCCCCTGGCTTGATCCGACACTCTCAATTTTCGTTGGAATTTATATTCTCTACGAGGCGCTTCGCCTGGTTCGCCACAGCATGAGGGATGTTCTAGATCAGGAGTTACCTGCTGAAATGCTGCAAGAAATTCGCGCGCTGATCGAAAAACATCAAAGCAACCTCGGGTCCTATCACGACCTGCGTACCCGACGTGCCGGTTCCCGCAAGATCATGGATTTTCACCTGGAAGTCTGCAAACACATGTCGGTAGAGGATGCTCATAAAATTGCAGATCAGCTGGAGAAGCAGATCGAGAAATCGATCATCGGCGCAGACGTGACCATCCATATTGAGCCCTGCACTGAAGCAGAATGCCCGGGCGCTAATCTGTGTGAGCAGGACAAATCAAGATTCAAGGGGAGCGAAGACAAAAGAAAGACCTGACATGAATGTCATGGGGTTCTTGCTGAATCAATTCATAAAAGAACGTAACCCACACAACCTAAACCATTTTTGCCATCTCACAATAGAGACAGACCGGTTGCAGAATCAGAATTCCCGACTCCGTCTCGACCGGCACCCTTTTCAGGTGAATGCTGCAAGTGGTCTTGTAGCAAACCGAACAGGCATCTGGCTCACCGATCGTAAAAAACTTGTCACAGACATGACACATCCAGGGAGATTGTTCTTCGCTACTCATGGTGACTGACTTTCTTTCTTTTCAAATGCATAATCCAGGGACAACTCAGGAACCTTTACTGAAGTGCCTTTACTGCAGGGGATATGATAATTTTTCGCCTGGTTGCATAAAGTTCATGATTCTTCTCGATATCCTTGATCGGGTAAAGGTAATTAACCATAAACCCGTAGGCCTGCGCGAACCCTTTTTCTGAAGTATCACCTAACCAGTTCACCTGTTCAATCCGCGCGCCGTTGCCCAGATGAAAGCGTTGCACCGGGTCGACAGGTTGTCCGTCTGAGCGCGATGAATGAAAGTAATGAAACAGCAGTGTCTCGAGCAACGGTCTTACTACGGTCGAAAATTTCAAATCCAGGTGCCAATGCGGCCGATTAAGCAAACTGACCAGATCTGCCTCGCACCCTTCTGCCCGTGCAAGCTCCTCCAGTCCGGCAGTCCGCTCATCTCCCAACAACTCAGCAACCGCATAAGGATCAAGCCCCTGCAGCCAACGTGAAAAACCAGGCACCGGTGAGAGGGTTGAAAAGGTCTTGATATTGGGCAGCCCCGCCTTCAGCGTTTCAACGACCCGCTTAATCAGGAAGTTGCCAAAGCTGATCCCCTGCAACCCCTGCTGGGCATTGGAGATCGAATAGAAGATTGCCGTGTCCGCCTCATCCGGTGTGATGTCAGGAGTTGAATCGTCAAGCAACGTCTGGATACTTTCAGAGATTTCATTGGTCAAGGCGACCTCAACAAAGATCAGCGGTTCTTCCGGCATGTTAGGGTGAAAAAACGCATAACAGCAACGATCCATGTTCAGTCGATGGCGCAGATCCTGCCAGGAATGGATTTCATGGACCGCTTCGTAAGCAACCAGCTTTTCCAGCAACGCGGCGGGAGACTGCCAGTCGATCTGCCGCAGTTCCAGGAGACCGACGTCAAACCAGGTTGCCAACAGACGACGGATCTCCCGATCAAGCGGGATCAAGCGGGCGTCCTTTTTGCAAAACGCGAGCAGATCCTTACGCAGATCGACCAGAAACTTGATCCCCTGAGGCAGCGTGTTGAATTGACGCAGCAGCTTAAGTCGCGGAGAAACCAGCAGATCGCGCAGTGTCTCTTCGATCGGGCCACAATCCTCATCGCGACTAACGAGGTAATTGTTGCACTGCTCTCGCATCGCCTGCCGGTCAAGTCCAAACTCGAGTGCCAACATTGAAAGAAACCTGAACCGGCCGTTCGGGGTCAGATGAAGGTAGAGTTCACCGATCTGCATCGCATGCTTACGCGCAGAGACTTCGCCCCCCTTCGCCTCGATCCATTTTTTCAACTGACGACGAAGCAGCTCGTCACTGCCATTGGCGAGGTCGGGATCAATATTTTTGAAGCGATCTCCAAGCAGACTGCCGGTAAGGTTGGACCAGCCGCGACCTAGGCTCTTCAAGCTGTTTTTCAGCATGATTTCATCCTGCCAATATCAAAAGGATGTAAAGATTCGCGCCGTGGAATGCCCAGGCGCCTGTAGATCGAGAAAATATCCAAACGGAGTCTGCCATGCCTCATACCCCGCGTGACCTAACCGCTCTGCGGTCCGGTTCAACAGTTCACGGTTAAAATCGGCCGCAGCCTTGGTCTCCGCCAGATGTGAGAAAGAATGCAGAACAATCCGCTGAGTCTCATTCTTCCGGGCTCCCCACTTGAGATTTGTAATCAGTCTCTTCTCAGCGCCTACTGGATTCTCTGTATCAATCGTTTCAGCATGAATCAAACCAACCACCGCTGAACTGATCTCCTGCTGTTCAGTTCAATCCTGTTCATTCTCAAGGGTCTAGGACATAGCAGTGTAGTGAAAACGATCACAGTAAATCATCAATAGTTTAAATGATTTTCACACCTGGCCAAACCGAAAAAAGGATTGTAAATAACATTGAAGATGAACATTTCTGTTCAGGGGAAAGGAACAACCAGCCGAATCACCCCTCTTTCGGTACATAGCCTGTGGAATCCTCAAAACTGGATGGTACAGTGCGACTGGTCGTCAGGCTGACTTCACGGCGATCCTTGCTCAGGTTCCGCCGATAATAATCTTCATAATAACCGGGTTTTTCATTCATGTCAGTGATCAGCTCCATCAAGCCCATCTCAAAATGCTCGGCCATGTGCTGCAGCCAGTCTTCCCGATCAATCCGGGCAACGATTTTGTTCCGTTTGCTGATTCTTCGATAACCTAAATCCGCCGCACGCTCGCCGATAATCACCATCTTTTTCTTTGCCATCTGTTCGCCTCTTGCAACTTCTCACCAGCCCCTCGCTCATATCTGAATCGGAACTGCACTGCGCAGCTACAATTTATACATTCTACGGATTTGACCTGCGCTCTACAAGAAATTTCATGAACAATAACACTATCGGAGCCCCGTGCATCAGCAGATCAAAAATATCGACAGGTCGAACCAGGGAGCCATGCAGCAGCAGAGTCAGCTTCTCGAAAAGGTGTGGCTGAGGGACGAATGGAGCCAGGCCGAGAGAAAGCGCCGCGATAATAAGCATGGAATAGGGGATACTTTTCAGGAAATTCAATATTGGGATTCTACCTATTCATCTTGATCAACATTTGTGAATACTTTGCATCGACATTCAACCGGGCAGATGAGAAAAAAAGGAAACAAGACGCTCAAAAGAAAACACGCCCACAATGATAGCAAATTTGTGACAGCCCGTTTGGTCAAAAGAAAATTTCTGCAGAAAGTAAAAATATTTTTCCGCAATGCGATATAATTCAATGACGAAGAGAAAGGGGGGATGCCTGTCGCAGACGATACAAATCAGATGAGTAGGTGTTCCAACCATCCGGCAATGTCAGGTTGGCGGATCAGCCCGTGATCAGGGCATGCAGAGACGAAGACTGAAGGCCCGCGCGTTAATATGGCGGGCCTTTCACTGTATTAACGCCAGGGCTCAATCAAAGGGTGTCAACGGCCAAAACTGATCCCCAACGACTCGGCGGTATTGACCAATTCTCCGTGTGGATCGACCGTATTTAAATCTGCGATCGCACTCTTAATCTCGACATCCGAGACGTTCTGGCCTTTCAGTGCCACCATTCTCCCGTACTTTTCGTCAGCAATCAACTCAACGGCCTTGACCCCGAAGCGGGAGGCTAGAATCCGATCGTAGGGCGTGGGGGAACCACCGCGCTGCAGATGACCAAGGATCACCACCCGGGTTTCCATATCGAGGCAATTGCCAAGTTGATCAGCAACCGCATGGCCAACCCCTCCGAGACGTTCAACGCCAAGGTTATCAGCAGCACTCTCTTGCAAAACCTTGCCCCCCTGTTTAGAAACTGCCCCTTCGGCGACAACGATAATGGAAAACTTACTGCCATTGGTTCGCCGCGTTTCTACGGCACGACAGAGCAGTTCGACGTCGTAAGGGATTTCCGGAATCAGGATCACGTCTGCGGAACCGGCGATCCCCGCTTCAAGAGCGATCCATCCCGCATCACGCCCCATCACTTCTACAATCATGGCCCGATGATGACTTTCAGCAGTGGAATGCAGGCGATCGAGGGCTTCGGTGACGATGGCAACGGCAGTTCGATAACCGAAGGTGATATCTGTGGCACGCAGATCGTTGTCGATGGTCTTTGGAACGCCAACAACCTGTAATCCTGCTTCAGACAACCCCTGGGCGATTTTCAAAGTTCCATCGCCACCGACAGCAATCAGGACATCAGCGCCAATGTTATGAAGGTTCTGCAGCACCTCGGATGAGATGTCAACCAGTTCTGTTTTGCCATTGCGTTGCACAGGAAAACTGAAGGGATTGCCACGATTACTGGTCCCGAGGATAGTTCCGCCGCGTTGCAAAATTCCTCTGGCTGAGCCCAGAGTCAGCTCACGCCAGCGCACCTCACCGACCAGACCTTCGAAGCCATCCTCGATGCCTATAACTCGCCAGCCGTAACGTCTGATGGCAGTCCTGACTACTGCACGAATGACGGCATTTAAGCCGGGGCAATCCCCGCCGCCAGTGAGTATGGCAATCGTCTTGCTCATAATATCGCTCCAGTGTTGAAGTCCTTCTCATAACCTTTTTTATAAACAACTACAGTTCTTTCTCGGTGGCAATCGCCAGTTTTTCAAAACCTGATTCTTTCGCCAGATTCATCAACTGTACCACACCACCATGCTGCGCCTCTCGATCAGCCATCAATAGAAACATGGTCTGGGCAGGATCGTGGTAAAGAGCAAGCTCTGTCTGCAACGTTTCAAAGCTGACTTCTTCATCCTGCAGGAATATCTTTCCCTCCCTGGAGAGGAAAACCTGCACCTTACCGGATTGATGCTGAAGAATGGTTGGAGAGGCTTTGGGAAGTGTGATCGACAACCCCTGTGTTTCGATGAAAGTCGTAGAGATCATGAAGAAGATCAACAACAGAAAAACGACGTCGACCATGGGCGTCAGATCTACGCGAGGCGCTTCTTTTATGCGACGACGAAAAGCCATTGATCAGTTCCCGACCAGGTCGACAACCTGCATCGAACATTCTTCAAGGTCGAGGGTCAACCGATCGACACGACTGGAGAGGTACTTGTGCAGCAGAATCACCGGCACAGCAACAGACAGACCAGCGGCCGTGGTAATCAAGGCTTCCGATATCCCACCCCCCAAAGTAGCCGGGGTGCCACCCCCCGCCGTGGCAATCATGTTAAAAGCACGGATCATTCCGAGCACTGTTCCAAGCAGGCCAAGCAGGGGGGTTATTGTGGCGATAGTTCCAAGCAAACCCAGGTAGCGTTCCAGCGCGGCGATCTCGCGTCCACTCACCTCTTCCACCAGGGTTTTTATATGATTTCGACTCGAACCAGCTTGGCGCAATGCCACGATTAAAAGTCGAGCCAACGGCATCGGTGTGCGCTGACAAAGGTCGATCGCCTCTTCGACACGATTGGAACAATAGAGCCGTTCAACCTCCAGAGTCAGCGAGCGCAAATGTTTTTTGATTTGATGATAACTCCAGAGCCTTTCAAAAAAAATCGTCCAGGCAATCATCGAACAGACCAGAATCGGGTACATCAGTGGTCCGCCTTTATCGAAAATTTCAAGCATAATCCGGATCAACCTTCAAGAACACAGTTAGTGCAGACATTAACCAAGTGAGATAATTTCCCCTGTAATAGCCCCATTTTCAATAGTCAGAATTCCTACTGTGTGAGTCGGTGCAGAGCGCCGGTCGGTAGGGCTTCCGGGGTTGAAGATCAGCAGGTCACTCTGCTGACTACAGACAGGGTAATGACTATGACCATAGACCAGGCAGTCGATTCGCTTGCCTGTGAACTCATCAACCACCCGCCTTTCAAGACCGGTCCGTGCACCCCAACCGTGAATGAGCCCGATGCGCAACCCGTCGAAACCGACCACCCTTTTGTAAGGGGTTCCTGCGGATGGCTCATCCATATTCCCCCGAACAGCATAACAGGGGACCGGGTCAAAGCAGTCTGTCAACTGTGGGTGAACCATATCCCCCGCATGAAGAATAGCATCGACATCTGCGAACGGTCCCTGCAAAAGAGATGTTGCCAAGTCAGTTGCATCAGCAAGAGAGACGAGATGAGTATCCGATAAAACACCTATTTTTTTCACGATCTCCCACCCAGCATAACCTATAAGTGAAAAGATAACAGCCATCTAAGACACATCGGCTATTTTCCGCCACAATGTGTATATTTTGCTATTTCCTACGGTAACTTCTTAACAGTAAAACTGGATTTACTTTCAGAATCTGTATTTAAATACAGCCATTTCCCATTTTTCGGTTATTATTACCCAATTGGCACTACCATTGCGAACAGACGCATTTAGTATACGGCATTATCTTGACATTTTTTTAGTTTGACTATATTTTTTCAGTCCAACTCAATCTACCCACTAGCAGGAAAGTTTATCACATTGAATATTTTAGGTGATAAAGTCAATTTCCAATCTGATGTACGCTTCCAGACATCACCAGGCCAAAAAACTTTTTCCGGAGGAAAATGAACATGTCGAAAAAAAGCGATGCGCTCGAATATCACAGTATGGGCCGTAAAGGCAAAATTGAAGTCATTACCACCAAACCCTGCGCGACCAGCCGCGATCTTTCACTGGCCTACAGCCCGGGCGTTGCTGAACCCTGTCTGGAGATAGAAAAAGATCCCAACGATGCATATCAGTACACCGCAAAAGGAAATCTGGTTGCAGTCGTATCCAACGGCACCGCCGTTCTCGGTCTGGGTGACATCGGCGCTCTTGCTGGCAAGCCGGTCATGGAAGGTAAAGGCGTTCTGTTCAAAAGTTTCGCTGACGTTGACGTCTTCGACATCGAGCTCAACACTAAAGACTCCGACGAGATTATCCGCACGGTCAAGCTGCTTGAGCCGACTTTCGGCGGGATCAACCTTGAGGACATCAAAGGCCCCGAGTGCTTCTATATAGAAGAGGAACTCAACAAGATCATGGACATTCCGGTCTTCCACGATGACCAGCACGGCACTGCGATCATCTCGGCAGCAGGAATGGTCAATGCACTTGAGATCGTCGGCAAGAAAGTCGAAGATGCCAAGATTGTCGTTAACGGGGCCGGAGCCGCTGGTATCGCCTGCGCCAATCTGGCTATCACTATGGGCATCGACAAGAACAATGTCATCCTCTGCGACACCAAAGGCGTTATTTACAAAGGCCGCACCAACGGCATGAACGATTATAAAGAGCGTCTTGCTGCGGAAACCGACGCGCGAACCCTGGAAGACGCTATGGTCGATGCCGATATCTTCTTCGGCGTCTCAGCAAAAGGTGCGCTGACTCCAGCCATGCTCAAATCGATGGCCAAGGATCCGATCGTATTCGCCATGGCGAACCCGGACCCTGAAATCACTCCGCCGGAAGCCAAAGCGGTCCGTGATGACGTTATTATCGGTACCGGTCGTTCCGATTACGAAAACCAGGTCAATAATGTTCTCTGTTTCCCCTTCCTGTTCCGCGGCGCACTCGATACCCACGCCAGCGCGATAAACGACGAGATGAAGTTGGCCTGTGTTAAAGCCCTGGCTGAACTGGCCAAATTGGACGTTCCTGACTCGGTCCGAAAAGCTTACGCGGGTGAGGACATCAAGTTTGGTCGTCAGTACCTGATCCCGAAACCGTTCGATCCACGGGTTCTGCTGCACGTTGCTCCGGCTGTCGCCCAAGCGGCTATGGACAGTGGTGTCGCCCGCAAGCCGATTGAAGACATGAACAAGTACCGGGAGTCCCTGGAAGCTCTACAAGGTCGCTCCAAAGAAGTGATGCGCAACCTGATCAACAAGGCCAAGTCTAATCCGAAACGTCTGGTCTTCCCGGAAGGCGTAGAGGATAAGGTCCTGCGCGCCAGTCAGATTCTGGTTAGCGAGGGCATCGCCAAACCGATCCTGCTCGGCAATTTGGAGAAGATCGAGCTCAAAGCCGCGTTACTCAATATTGACCTGACCGGTATCAGCATCATCGATCCAACCATCAGCGAAAAGCGCGGCGAGTATATCGACGCCCAGTTCGAAAAGCGCCAACGCAAAGGAATCACTCGCGCTGAAGCCAAGAGGATGATCAAATACAACACCAATTACTACGGCGCGATGATGGTCGATCGCGGTGATGCTGACACCCTGCTCTCAGGCATCGATCAGCATTACCCGGAGACCATCCGTCCAGCGCTGGAGATCATCGGCAAGAAAGAAGGCCTGTCCAAGGTTCACGGAGCCTACATGATGGTCAGCAAAAAGAACGTTGTATTCTTCGCCGACACCACTGTGACCATTGAGCCGACTGCCGAAGAACTGGCCGAGACTGCCATTCTCACTGCCCAGGAAGCGAAGAACTTCGACTTTGAACCACGCGTGGCAATGCTCAGCTTCTCCAACTTCGGCAGCGCGATCACTCCGCAAACACAAAAGGTTGCCAAGGCGACTGCCCTGGTCAAACAGCAGGCCCCAGACCTGATCGTTGATGGTGAAATCCAGGCCAATGTTGCCCTCGATCCGGATATGATCGAGCGCCAGTATCCTTTCAGCAACCTCAAAGGGAACGCCAACGTCTTCGTTTTCCCCGACCTTCAGTCCGGCAACATCAGCTACAAGCTGCTCAACAAGTTGGGCGACGCCGAGTCGGTCGGTCCGATCCTGATGGGCATGAAAAAACCGATTCACGTACTGCAGCGCGGTGACGATGTCGCAGACATCGTCAACATGGCAGCAGTCGCCGTCGTCGATGCTCAAGCTCACGGGTAGGTTTTTTGCGGAATAGATTGATGAAAAAAGAGGAGAGCCGAATGGTTCTCCTCTTTTTTTGTAAAGAAAGAGTGTGTAGGTTCTAGGCCCGAGGTTCTAGACGCTAGGTTAATCCTAAATCCTAGAACCTACCTCCTAGAACCTTTATCCTTTATCCTTTATCCTTTATCCTTTATCCCTCCTTTGCTAAGATGTGCGCCGCACGAATAAATCCCAAGGAGATCCCATGAAATATCGTTCAACGCGCGGCCACGTCAGCGGCATATCCTTTAAAGATGCCGTCATGATGGGACTGGCAGATGATGGCGGGCTGTTACTGCCGGAGAGCATTCCAACTTTCTCAGCCGATGAATTAAAAGAGATGGCTGCCCTCCCTTATGCGGAGCTGGCCTTCCGGGTGATTTCCCGCTTTACCGATGATATCCCGGCCGCTGATCTGAAAGACCTGATAGACCGCTCCTATGCGGCCTTTAGTCATGACGATGTCACCCCGGTTGTCAATCAGGGCGATTGTCATATCCTCGAGCTGTTCCACGGTCCTACCCTGGCATTCAAGGATGTCGCGCTGCAGTTCCTCGGCAACCTGTTCGAATATCTGCTGAAAGAACGCAACCAACACATGAACATCATCGGCGCAACCAGCGGCGATACTGGCAGCGCAGCAATATACGGCGTACGTGGCAAACAGAACATCAATATCTTCATCCTCCATCCCAAGGGTCGTGTTTCGCCGATCCAGGAAATGCAGATGACCACGGTCACCGATGACAATGTTTTCAACCTTGCAATCGAAGGCACTTTTGACGACGCTCAGTCGATCGTCAAGGAGATCTTTAGTGATCTCGACTACAAAGAAAAACACGCTCTCGGAGCTGTCAACTCAATCAACTGGGCACGGGTGCTGGCACAGGTCGTCTATTACTTCTACGCCTGCTTCCAGGTACAGCAGAAAACCAGTGCCGGGGAAGTCGAATTCTCCGTCCCCACTGGCAACTTCGGCGACATCTTCGCTGGTTACGTTGCCCTGCGCATGGGTCTGCCGATCCACCGCCTGATTCTGGCCACCAACGCCAACAACATCCTCAGCCGTTTCGTCACCAATGGTGATTACTCAGCCGCTGATGTAAACCACTCCCTCTCACCATCGATGGATATTCAGGTCGCCAGCAACTTTGAGCGCTATCTCTTCTACCTCTACGGTGAAGATGCCGGGCGTATCTGCGCAGCCATGAAAAACTTCAGCAAAACCGGAAAACTGGAATTTTCTGTGGAGGAGATTGAACAGGTTCAGCAGATATTCGCAGCAGCGTCGGTAAACGATACAGAGACACTGAGGACGATTAAAGATTTCCACCAACAGACAGGATATCTGCTCGATCCACACACCGCTGTCGGTGTCGAAGCAGGCCGTCAGGTCCGCGATAAAAATTGCCCGTTGATCTGCCTCGCGACTGCGCACCCGGCCAAGTTTGGAGATGCGGTTAAGGACGCGATTGGGTCTGATCCGGAATTGCCGCCAGCGTTTCAGGGAATTGATAAACTGGAGAGACGGGTCGAGGTATTACCTGCCGAGATTGAGCAGATCAAAGCCTACATCGATCAGCACGCACTCTAATGCAAAGGCGATTCACCAAAGGAAAAGACGCCGGTTGCCGCGTAGCAACAGCGTCTTTTCCTTTATCCTCTTCAACCGTCCTCCGGTTCACGGAACGGGTGCAGCACATCGCGGCCACCACGTTCCCTGAGCCCCTTGATCAACAGTAACAGCAGGTGGACTAAAAAAAGCAGCATGAAGGAAAACGTCACCCAGCCTGAGACATGGCCGATACCAGCCTGCTGAAGGTAGTCATCCCAACTGTTAACCTCGACAGGGTGGATTTTGATCTTCATCAGCCAGCCGACAAGAAGCATCAGGAACAGGTAGATATAGTTGGCGCCGACACGCCGACCCAGAGCGTAAATCATATTCATCTTATACTGTGGATAGCGAAGGTCCGAGGCGAGTTCCGCTCGCCAGTAGGTTCCCTCGTCACCAAGCCCCGGATCTTCATTCAGGGTACCGTGTGCGACCACCTGATAGATAAAGTTCTGATGCAGTAGACGCACCCGATATTCATAGGCATCGTAAAAACGATAGCGGCGGGCTTCAAGCAGCAGCAGAATGTAAATAATCGCGATGCCGAACAGAAAAAAACTGTGAGGAAATTCTGGGTGGGCGAATCCGAAGCCGAGGAAGGCTACCGTCCCGCCAACCGCCCAATTGGTCGTTCGATCAAGTCGTTCACGCCAAGCCAGGCTGCGTTGCGCTTCGGCCCTATAGTAGTGCACAAGCGTGGTGATCATTTCGGTGTTGCTCAGTCTCTTTTCTTCTCTTTGGCTTTCCATACTTAAAAGATAACAGAAAGTTTTGCATTGTCCCTGTTCTGCAATACTGACATGATAACAGCAGATCACGTGGACCAAGCGTGCGTTGAGATAAAGGTAAGGCAGTGGCAAAATTATTTCATGCAACAGGTCTGTGATCTTCTAAGCTGGAGCGATTCAGAGTTTCCAGGCGACGACGTAACATGGTAAATAACCTGTTGAACCAAGACCCTATCTTTACCCTCGAACTAAGAACAAGAAAAAAGGCTTATAAAACATGAATGTCTTACCGAACTGCCCTGAATGCAAATCAGAATACACCTACGAAGACCGAGATATGTACGTCTGTCCGGAATGCGCACATGAATGGTCGATGTCCTCGTCTGCAGGAGAGTCCAGCGATGAAAACTTAATACGTGATTCCAATGGGAATATTCTGCAGGACGGGGACAGCATCACGGTCATCAAAAATCTGAAGGTTAAAGGAACGTCGCTGGTGGTCAAGATAGGAACCAAAGTCAAAAACATCCGACTGGTTGAGGGCGATCACGACATCGATTGTAAAATTGACGGGATCGGAGCCATGAAGTTGAAATCGGAATTCGTCAAAAAGCTTTAGAGCGTCTCACTCTCTTCAGTTTTGTGTCAAAGCCGTCTGCGCCAGTCAAGGGCAGGCGGCTTTTAAATTGTGCTGGCAATAAGACTAGCGACTCCCGAAGCTTATGCTACACTTTCTCAAGTATTGAAATATCCCTAGCGGCTTTACAAATCCCAGAATAAGGGAGGAAAACATGGAAGGAATATCATCCGAAACGGCTTTTGAACTTTTCCAGAACTACGCATTGCCACTGGTGTGGGCAGTCATCATCTTTGTTGTCGGTCGGATTGTGGCGAAAATACTCACCACCATGGTCGGTAAAATGATGAACAAAAGCAAGGTCGATGAAACCTTGATCAGGTTCGCCGAGAGCATGACCTACATCGCCCTGATGGTGTTTGTCATTTTGGCCGCGCTGGGAAAATTAGGGATTGAAACCACGTCATTCGCTGCCATTATTGCGGCAGCAGGTCTGGCAATCGGCCTTTCGCTACAGGGGACGCTCGGCAATTTTGCCTCCGGGATCATGCTGATCCTCTTCCGTCCGTTCAAGGTCGGGGATTTCGTCGAAGCAGGAGGAATTTCGGGGATTGTTGAAGAGGTGCAGCTATTCAGTACCAGGATGAGAACAGGCGATAACAAACAGATCATCGTTCCCAACGGACAAATTGTCGGCACTACAATTACCAACTATTCAGCCAAAGAAACCCGACGCGTCGATCTGGTGATCGGGGTCAGTTACAACGATGATCTAAAAAAAGTCCGTGCGGTTCTGGAAGAGGTTCTGAAAAAAGATGATCGGGTTCTCGCTGAACCGGAGCCAACCATCGGCCTGTTGGAGTTGGGAGAGAGCAGCGTCAATTTTGCAGTTCGCCCCTGGGTAAAGACTGCGGATTACTGGCCGGTCCTGTTTGATGTCCAGGAAGAGATTAAGCTCCGCTTCGATGCAGAGGGTATTTCGATACCCTTCCCGCAACGCGACCTGCATATTGTCAGTGGTTCTGCAGCCTGAAGTCAGGTACATTCAGCAGATGACCACTTTTAACCATTCACATAGACGTATTATGACAGTAACCTTCGGGTTACTGTCGTTTTTATTCTGGGGTCTTCCGGCGTTGAGCGCTGAGAAAGGTGAAATTCTGATCAATGTCGAAGGGATCAAGGCCGCGCAATCGGGACAGTTGATCATTGCCCTGTTTGCTGAAGAAGATAGCTGGCCGAAACATGATTCAGCGCTGAGCCGAAAGAAGATTGCAGTGACAGGAACATCGGCACAGGTTCGCCTGGAGGCTGTTGATAGCGAAACAGATTACGCAGTGCAGGTGTTACATGACAAAAACAGCAACGGCAAGCTCGACTTCCGCTGGTTCCCCTACCCCAAACCCGCCGAAGGTGTTGGCGTTTCCAACAACAATCGAAGAATAGGTCCACCTTCTTTTGAAAAAGCTTTATTTCGGATTGACGGCAAGAAAACAACTATCACGATTCAATTAAGTTATTAGGACAGACGTCAGGCATCAAGTAACTCTGATGCCTGACGTCTGTAATATGTTTTTTACCGATATTCAACCACCGGAGTACGACGTTCAGAGCTTGGCTTCCCTTTATAGGGGCCACTCGACTTTCCAGTCTTCTTCCATGCGGGCCTGGCACCATGACCCGAACCGGCAGGCTTGTTCCCGGCTCCACTGCTGCGACGATGTGATTTTTTGCGCGGTGGCGCCGCAAGGGTTGTCAAAGGCTCAAGCCCGGAAATTACCTGCAGGGGAACCTTGTTACCAATATATTTTTCGATCCGCTGCAGCTTCAGAACGTCTGATCTTGAGGCGAAGGAGATAGCAATCCCTGTTGCCCCGGCACGACCGGTTCGACCGATACGATGAACATAGTCTTCAGCCGATTGCGGCAGGTCAAAATTGATGACATGGCTGATCCCTTGAATATCAAGGCCACGGGCCGCGACATCAGTCGCCACCAGCAGACGAACCCGGCCATCACGTAACTTCTTCAATGTTCTGTTGCGCGCGCCTTGATTCATATCCCCATGCATAGCAGCTGCATTGTGTCCTTTCTCGACCAGACTCTTGGCCAGCACGTCGGCATCACGCTTGGTCGCAGAAAAGACAATCGCCTGGGTCAAGGTTTTATCCTCAGCCAGATGTTCCAAAAGCCGTTGCTTATGTCGCAAGTTATCGGTCACATGCAGACGCTGTTCGATGGAGTCCAGAGTATTCTTTTTCCCGGCGATGTCGATTCGTACGGGATTTTTCAACATTTTTCCCGCAATTTTAGCCATGGCGTTGTCCATGGTTGCGGTGAAAAGCAGAGTCTGACGACCCGCTGGAGTCTTGCTGATAATCTTCTCCATATCATCCTGAAAACCCATGTCGAGCATCCGGTCAGCTTCATCGAGGATCAGAACTTCGATCTTCGACAGGTTCAGGCTGCCCCGCTTGACATGATCGAGAAGACGACCAGGTGTTCCGACGACCAGATCGACGGGTTTGGACAAGTCACGGAACTGGTTCTGATATGGCATGCCGCCGAGAATAAAAGTGCTGCGAAACTGCACATACTTACCATAGGATCGGGTTGCCTCGGTGACCTGACCTGCCAGTTCACGAGTCGGCGTCAGAACCAGAACACGCGGAGAGCCTTTGGGGTTCTGCACTTTGGTCGAGAGGCGTTGCAGGACAGGAAGCATGAATGCAGCGGTTTTTCCGGTACCGGTCTGGGCACTGGCAATCAGGTCTTTTCCTTCCATGGCGGCAGGAATTGCTTTTTTTTGAATCGGAGTTGGTTCACTGTAGCCGCATTGAGTCACAGCTTTTAAAATTTCGGGATGAAGATTCAATTCTACAAATGACATGTATGTTCCTTTGTCTCCACTTCAAACGACAGAAAGGTCCAGGGCAGACACAGGTCAGCCCGGGTTTCTGCAGAAGAGCAGAGCATTAAGTCGTTGTGACAGACGCAGGGGCAAACAGATGTCCCAAAAGAAACGCCGGTGCACATCAGGTTGGTGCCTATCTAACAAAAGCTACAGGCACACATTTTGGCATAAACGTATCGTCGCCAACCTGAGTAAGCTGCCGGATAAGGGCGGGGTCAGGGATCGATAAAGCGGGAACAGAACAATGAGGAGAGCTGTCTGAGGTCGAATCTCGCTGGAACGTTAACCAGAACGGATGTGACTATACAGGTTTTTTTATACAAAACAAGGGGTTTTTAAGGCTGAGAATAAAAGAACAGAACAAAAAGATAAAATCAAAAAAAAATAAACCTCAGCTATTTTTACCACCTTTGGCTTTTATCCTGATTTGACACAAAAAGCCCCTGTCAGAGACAGGGGCTTTCTGATCATTTAACCAGACGACTTAGCAGTCGAAATAAAGAGCAAACTCTTCCGGGCAAGGACGCATACGGACAGGGTCAACTTCTGCTTCTGTCTTGTAGCTGATCCACATGTCGATGACATCTTCGGTAAAAACATCACCCTTGAGCAGGAAGTCATGATCCTTGGCAAGGTTATCGAGTGCATCTTCCAGAGAACTCGCAACAGTCGGGATATCTTTGAGCTCTTCTGGAGAGAGACCGTAAATATCTTTATCCAGAGGCTGGCCCGGATCGATCTTGTTCTCGATTCCATCAAGACCTGCCATCAACTGGGCAGCAAAGGCCAGGTAGCCGTTGGCGGACGCGTCAGGGGTACGGTACTCAACACGCTTGGCCTTTTCATTGTTGGTGACCGGGATACGCAGGGAAGCGGAACGGTTACGGTTGGAGTACGCCAAATTAACCGGAGCTTCGAAACCTGCAACGAGACGTTTGTAGCTGTTGGTGGTCGGATTGGTGAAGGCACAGAGAGCCTTGGCGTGCTTCATGATTCCACCGATATAGTACATGGCGGTCTTGGACAGTCCACCGTAACCGTCGCCGGCGAACAGGTTCTTTCCATCTTTCCAGAGTGACTGGTGACAGTGCATACCGGAGCCGTTGTCGTTATAGATAGGCTTGGGCATAAAAGTAACAGTCTTGCCATTGCGGATGGCAACGTTCTTGATGATGTACTTGAACCACTGCAGGTTGTCACCCATTGCGAGCAGGGAATCAAAACGCATATCGATTTCGCACTGACCACCGGTAGCAACTTCGTGGTGGCCACACTCAATGTGCAAGCCGGCCTCCTGAAGTACTGTCATCATTTCGTTGCGCAGGTCGACCATGCTGTCGGTTGGAGCGCAAGGGAAATAACCTTCTTTGTGACGAGGCTTGTAACCGAGGTTAGGGAACTCTTCACGGCCGGTGTTCCAGATACCCTCAACAGAATCGACTGAGTAGAAAGACTCGTTGGTCGAAGAGGCATAACGAACATCATCAAAGATGAAACACTCGGGCTCCGGACCGAAGAAGGCGGTGTCAGCGATACCGGTCGACTTGAGGTAAGCTTCAGCCTTCTGGGCAATAAAACGAGGATCGCGGCTGTAACCTTCGCGAGTAATCGGATCGATAATGTTACAGATCAAACTCAGGGTGCTCATTTCAACGAAAGGATCAATCTTGGCTGTGCTGGAGTCTGGCATAATCAGCATGTCCGAGTTGTGAATCGGCTGCCAACCGCGGATGGAAGAACCGTCAAAGCCGATACCTTCTTCAAAAGTCTCTTCACTGAATTCACAGATCGGAGTGGTAAAGTGTTGCCAGATCCCGACAAAATCGAGAAATTTAAAATCAACAAACTTAACATCATTGTCTTCAGCGAACTTGACTACTTCTTGCGGTGTCATCTGATAAATCTCCTTTGGTAGATAGTGATAAGTATTTCCAACTTAAGCCACAGCGATGAACTAGAGAGCGTCCTCTCCACGCTCCCCGGTACGAATTCTAAGAACATCATCAATCGAGGTCACAAAGATCTTGCCGTCTCCAATGCGACCGGTTTTGGCAGCGTCGGCAATGGTATTGACAACCTGCTCCACCATGTCGTCAGAGACGATGATCTCCATTTTGATTTTTGGGATAAAATCGACGACATATTCCGCGCCACGATAAAGTTCGGTATGGCCTTTCTGACGGCCGAACCCTTTAACTTCACTGACAGTAATTCCCTGGATTCCGATCTCGTTAAGAGCTTCCTTGACTTCGTCCAACTTGAACGGCTTGACAATCGCTTCAACCTTACGCATAAAAATGTCCTCCTGAAAACCTGGTTTGTTTAAAACTGACATGGATAATCAGTCTATCGCTCTCATTTCCCTTATTCAACTCCTGCGTTGCAAGGAGTTTGCCCAACTTGTGAACAAAATCAACTATCAACTTTAAGTACGCAGAATCAGACACATAGGGGTAAACACAAAGCGAATGGATAAGCTGCGACACGTCGCCCGAATGACAGCCTGCTTCTTTTTTAAACAGCCCTCCTGCAACCCTGACCATTAATTCAGCACCAAACACAGTCGAAAAACAGACTTTTAACCGTTGCTGAAAGCGGCAGTCCGCAGGCAATCGCGACATCCTTTCCCACCAAGCCACACTCAAGTACGGCTTTAAACATTGCACATGACCGATTAAAACGCCTTGGACCGGCTGCAATGCTGGAAGCTGAGCAAGAATCACCCGCCTTTCACCAGAAGGTCCTCCCCCTTCCATTCTGATGCGTGACCGGCAGCATAACAGCACTGCTGTTGAAATTGAGATTTTTCCAATATATTTAACAGTTATGTGTCGACCTCAAGCAATGAGAAACTCTCGATGTGATAAGTCTGGGGAAACATATCATAAGGACGACTGGCAACCACTCGATAGCCGCCCCGGATTAATGAGTCAAGATCACGCGCCAACGTCGCCGGATCACAAGAAACATATGCAATTTTGCCCGGACGGTGGCTCAACAGCTCATCCACCACCCTTCTGGCACCACTTCGCGGAGGATCAAGCAGGACGACATCAAAATGAATATTTTCTGTAACGGAACTTAAATAACCTTCGGCCGGGGAACATTCAAAGCTGATATTTTCGATATCGCTGTTTACCGCATTCTCACGACCTTTGACGATAGAGGGTGCATACTCCTCCACCGCAGTCACTGACCTGGATCTGCGTGCAAGCGGCAAGGAAAAATTGCCCATTCCGCAATAAAGATCAAGAACTGATTCAGATCCGTTCAACTGCAATGAATCAACAACAGCGGCAACCAGATTCCGGTTCTGTGCCCGGTTGATTTGAGAAAAGCCGCCTGGACCGTACGACAGCGAGAAGGGGGGCAGATCAACATTAATCCGAAGATCAATCGGCCCACAGAGATGCTGTGGGCCACGGCTTCGGTCAGACTGTAGAAACAGGCCGAAGCCAGACTCTTCTGCGAAAGGACGGCAAAAATCGGCAAATGCCTGAGATTCCTGGCTGGTATGGATGACCACTCTCACCTGGCTATCATCTCCGACCGCCATATCGATTTGTGAGACCAGTGCTGAGAAAGGGGAATCGGCAAGACCAGACTTCAGAGAATCAAAAATCGCGTTCAGCTCTGGTGCGGCAACCGGGCAGCTGTCAATATCCACAACAGAATGGCTACCGGTTCGGTAGAAGCCTGCCAGAAAGCGTCCTTGCTGCTGAGCGCATTTAAACTGGATGCGACTGCGATAATTCCATTCATCCGGAGCCTGAACGATCGACAGGATAGATTCAGCATTGATTCCCGCCTGCCGTTGCAGCAGATCGCGGAAAATCGTCTCCTTCCATCGACACTGCTCAGCATATTCCAGCCCCTGCCATTGACAGCCACCACAGCGGTCAAAGACCGGACAAGGGGGATTTCTACGCAGCCTGGAAGCAGCAACACACTCCACAAGCTCGGCCTCAGCGTAACGTTTTTTTTCTTTGGTCAGCCGGCAGATTGCCAGATCACCCGGGACTGCACCAGTAACGAAAATGACCTTACCATCGAAACGGGCAATCCCCTTACCGCCATAAGCCAGAGCTTCAATCTTCAGTGGTCCGGTCAATCGTGACATTAAGGGTCCTGAGCATATGGGGCGTCAAACAAACTACTGAATAACCTACGATGGTTTCAGGCAATTCTCTTCATAGGTCAGGGTGGCAAAATAGTCCTCATTCCGTTCTTCACGACGGATCAACTCCACTGTGCCATCGATTCGTAACAATAATTCTTTGGGACGCAGACGACCGTTGTACTGAAAGCCCATCGCGTGCCCGTGAGCACCGGAATCATGAATCGCCAACAGATCCCCTTCTTCAATCACTGGCAGTTCACGCTGCACAGCAAATTTATCGTTGTTTTCACAGAGCGAGCCTACGATATCGTAAACCTCGCGTTCTTCCTGAGCATCCCTTCCGATCACATCGATATGATGATAGGCATCATAAAGGGCCGGACGCATCAGCGAAGACATGCAGGCATCGACGCCGATATATTTGCGATAGGTATCTTTGTGATTAATCGCCGTGGTGACCAGACAGCCATGCGGGCCGGTCATAAAACGGCCGCTCTCCATCACCATGCGCGGGACATAACCGTGCCGCTCTTTAAAGACATCAAAAAGGGCGGTAATTTCAGACGCCATCGCCTGCATATCAAGAGGCGCAACCCCCGGTTTATAGGGGATGCCGAAGCCACCACCAATATTGACGAATTCAAATTTTATTCCCAGCTCACTCTTGACCAACTCACTGATCTCCAGCAACATCCGCGCTGTCTCAACGATATAACTGTAATCGAGTTCATTGGACGCGACCATGGTATGCAGACCAAAGCGGGTCGCGCCCATCTCCTGGGCCTTGCGGTAGGCATCAACAACCTGTTCATGGGTGACGCCGTACTTCGCTTCGACCGGATTACCGATAATGACGTTACCGGTACGGCGTGGACCAGGGTTGTAGCGAAAGCAGATCAGCTCGGGGATTTCAGGCACCTTGTCGAGCAGTGAAATATCATCCAGATTGAGAATGCAGCCACCATCAGCTGCGGCAACAGCAAACTCTTCAGGGTCGGTATTGTTAGAAGTGAACATGATATCATCACCCCGGCCACCGATCTTACGGCTCATAATCAGCTCGGGAATGGAACTGCAATCGAAACCGAAACCCATCTCATGCATCAGCTCCAGAATGCGGGGGTTCGGCAAAGCCTTGACCGCATAATATTCGCGAAAACCATCAATATTGGCGAACAGCTGCTTAAGTTCCTCACCTGTCTGTCGAATCCCCGCTTCATCATAAATATGGAATGGAGTTCCGTAGTGGGCAGCAATCTCTCCAACAACGGGAAAAAGACGATCTTTAAATGATTGTGACATTGGCATCTGCCTGTGCTCCTTCTATTGCTGTTATTTATCGAGTGAAATTTTTCTGGTTTCTTTTACAGTATTTAAAACAACACTGGTCTGTGTCTGTTGAACACCGTTTACCGCCGCAAACTCATCGCGCAAAATTCGCCCCAGCTCATCGGTATCAGCCACTCGTAACTTAACCAGGTAGCCATCATCTCCCGCGACCTGGTGAACTTCCTGGACCCCGGTCAGCTTTGCCAGGTCAGCGGCCAGCCGTCCGTTCCCTGCACGATTTGCCTGGACGCGAACGAAAGCGGTCAGATTTTGACCGAAATGGCGCGGGTTCAGGCGAACCTCGTAGCCTTCAATAATCCCCTGAATTTCAAGCTTGCGAATCCGCTCCAGCACAGCCGAAGGTGCCATGCCCACCTGGCGGGCCACTTCAGCATTCGGAATACGAGCCTTCTCCTGAAGAATCTCAAGAATTCGATAATCAGTTTCGTCGATCGTTCTCTTATTATCCATAGTAACAGAATTTTATTCTGCTACTTACAGAATGTCAATACCGACCACAAAAAAACAAAGGGGGGGTAAAATCAGAGAGACGAGGTAGCGGTCACCTGAAATCTGGCACAGAAGCGGGAGATGGCAACAGCAATGTTGGGAGTGTTTCCAAGCGTGGTATGGGGAATATCAAGAAACTTGACAGCGACAATCAGGCAGCCATTAGAGACAGAGCGTCCTGAACTGGCTTCAATTTTCGATTTAATACGGAGGCTATCGGGAGAAAAATTAGTTGCGTAATCATCCAGACGACAGCCACTTAACCAGTCACAGCAGGTGACAAACTCCCGATAGGCTTCAAGAAGTTTGGCGCGACTTTCATCAAAATCAACATGAAACAGCGAGCAGTATTCTGACGAAACAAACCCGTCAGCACACAAATCCGGGATCTGATTGACAAACTGACGATATTCGCTTTCATTGCAAATCTTCACGTTCGCCCTGTCACGCAAAAGAAACACTTCATTCAAGAAAACTGAAAATACCACACTACAAATCAAGATTAAACAATTTTATGATTAGAGGGCAGAGTCTGATGACAACGATATTTATTGAACCTCACTATTCTGCATCGACGTCACCATCTCGACATACTGATGACTCTCATAAGGGATGTCGTAATATACATCCCGCAGATAACCGTGAACAGGATGATCTGTCGAACCGTAAAGTTCATTTTTAAGGCGGCTGAACTGATAATTCTCGGCAAGGCCATCTATATTAGCACTGATTTGACGATATTTTTGCGGCAAGGTTTTGGCTATGAGCGTGTCGAGGTTTGCGCCAGATGCGGAAAAATCCAGAATTCCAATCGCCGCCAGAACGGTATCAATCGTAGTATCATCGGCCCCGTTCGCCCGCAAGGCAGCCCCAACCCAGCCCATGGCGAGAGTTTTGCGAAACAGTC
Source organism: Geopsychrobacteraceae bacterium (assembly GCA_035267105.1). Classification (GTDB taxonomy): domain Bacteria; phylum Desulfobacterota; class Desulfuromonadia; order Desulfuromonadales; family Geopsychrobacteraceae; genus BM509. The sequence continues at coordinate 7,748 of DATFMC010000030.1, read as the reverse complement.
CGTCTGCCGAAGATTCAGTTGTTGTCTGGAAGTTGATCAGCGCGTGGGCCGACTCGAAAACATCGGATGAGACCTCAGGAACAATAGCGATCAGTTTATCGTTCGGGGTGGTGTTGTTAGCGAGCCACAGATCGGTGACCTTTGAAGTTCTGAACAATGACGCGACCGGAGTGGTGTAACGGAAATATTCTCTGGATAACCCGTCCTGTGCCGACTGGTAGGCCAGCTGCAGAATACCGGGCAGGTTGATCGGAAAAATCTCAACCGCCTGCAGTTGATAGGCGAAAGCCCTCAGGCTGGTTTGACCGTCGGTGCTGTAAGCGGAGAGCTGACGTTGCAGATCGGCCAGTTCTCCGGCGGCATAAGCCGCAAGGAAGAATGCATTATCCGGAACAATGTCGGAATTCTGTTTGGAGTGCTTCTGAAACAGCAGGTTGTATTTATTGAGCGGGATTTCTGCCGGCATCTTACTGTTGATGTCTTTATCCGTGCGATCCCCCATGTAGTAGTCGGCCAGCCTGATGGCGAGCTTGGCAGAGACATCCCACAAACTATGCATAGTCTCCAGATAATCGTTCTTGTTATCGAACCCCTCGGCAACGTATCCACCCTGCTGCACATGCGGGAGTGCCATCTCGTCAAAAAGGAGAACCGCATTATCGAGATAATCGTTAGCGACAGATGGAATGTTTTTAAAAAACGGATTAACGGCCAGAATGTCGTTACCATCGCTGATTCGACGGGTAATGTAATTCAAGAACCCCATATATTGAGTCAGAATCGCAGCTTTCCCTTTGCGGGTATCGGACCAGGCATAGGCCAGCCGATAATACTTGCGAGCCTTGTTAAACTTTGATTCGACCAGCTCGGAGGACTGTTCATCTTCAAACTCATATCGATTGGCGGTCGCCTCCAGATAGGTCACCGCGTAATTAAGATTGAGGTTGTCGGAGTTGACCCCGTGCATCCGCTCGACGACGGGATCGATAATATTCTTGTAGCCGTTCTCAATTTCAAGCCGCTCGCTGAGATCCAGCACGATTCCTCCCAGCGGATAGAGATCGGCCATCTCCTTTTCAACAATCGCGCGCTTGACAATCAGGTGAGCCAGGTTTTCATACAGGTACGGAAGGCTTTTGACGAAACCGGTTTTGGAGATGGCGCTCTCCATCAGAATATCGTCGATCTCCAGTTTAAGTACAATATTCTGCCAGACCCGGAAGACACTCGCGACAAAAGCCTGGCTATCCTTGCGGATCAGATCATCATAAGCGGCGTAATAGTAATACCAGAAGCCGATTTCAAACTGATCCAGCCGCCCGGACAATACGGAGAGTGCCGTCTTGGCATTCACCAGAGACTCTTCGCGGTCACTGGCTAGAAAAAGGCAGAACTCGGCCAAGGAGAGATTGTAGTATTTCTTCCACGGCTTCCCCTGCACTAACAGTTCGGCATCAAGCAGTCGCGAGGGAGTACCACCCACGGTCAGTTCCTGAACCAGCAGGTTCCGGTATTCCTCAAGGCTCTGCCCGAATTCCTGCGCTTTGTTCTCCAGGAGATTCTGCAGATCCTGCTTGGGATACCAACTGAACTGGTAGGTCACATCAAGCAGGCTCTCCCACCGCGTGGAGGGTTGACCGATGGCAAAGCAGGGGGCGGAAAGACTTAGAAGCAATCCGAGCAAAATCGCAGAACGCAATAATCTCATAGGGTTAAACCTCATTTCTATTTATTGGCAAAACACTCAATGGCCTGATTGTACGCCATGCACCTGTTGGTAAACTCTACATCACCGGGGTTATACAGATTGAGATGAACTGAGTACCCGTCCTGAGGCGATTTCACATCAAACGCAACCTGCCCATTGGAACAACGCCCATCCCGTTGGAGTAGTGTCGCCAGCCTGGTGCGTAGAATCCCTTCTTCTGCCGGATCCAGACAGGCACGCATTTTCATTTGCTGCAAACTACGAAACAGGCTTGGATCGATAGTTGTCAGGCTGGTCCCGTCCAGTTCAGGGACAACATCCCCTGAGAAGGCTGTCCCTTGCTCCGGACGATCAGCGGAACTGGAGCTGGCTACCCCAACATGTGCAGTCGAAATTGTTTGCTGATTGTCTGAACCGACCTGAAAAACCTGCTCACCACTGGGAAGACTGTCTGCTTTCCTGTTTTTCGACACGGCTACGGTGTTCAACTTGCTGACCCCGGAAAGCTCAACGTGCTGATCCTGCTGCGCTGCAAAAACGGTAGTGGTTTCTGACGCACCCAGCTGGTCGACCTGGTTTGCTTTGACCTCATAAGTCCGTTTGGACGTCGTCGTCTTTGCAATACTGACTGAGGCACTTTTAGGCGCAATCGCCACCGGTCGCTCGGCAATCTGAACCTGTTCCCGATCTGGCCGCTGGTCGGTCGCATAGCCGGAAAAAGAAGACCGGGGTTTTACAACCGCGACTGTTTGACGCTGCATATTCAGAGCAGCAGCCTGCGGCAAGGCCGCTGGGACGTTAGATGAGTCCGGCTGCTGGAGATTTTTTTTAAGCGTCGGCCCCGCAAGGTTTACCTGAGTTTTCGTTTTGAGCGCGACTGCAGGTTCCTCCACCGGACGCAACGTATCGGTCTGCTGTGCCCGATCGACGTAGGCTGTCGTCTTCGGGGCCTTCGTCGTGAACAACGCCACCTGTTCGGGCTGCTTGAGGACAACCTGTTGCTCAGGAACAGTCTCCACTCTCTGCTTCGGTTTCTGGTAGCTCTTCTTGACCGGGAGTGGCGCCAGAACAATTTCTTTCTTCGGCGGTTCGATAACCCGCTCAACAACCGGCTCCCTGGGGACCTCCTGCACAATTTCGACCGCTGGTTGCGGCAACGGTTCTGACCTGACCACGGGCTGCGGGACAGGTTCGGGAGTCGGAGCAACCTCGACAACGATCTCTTCCCGCGGTTGAACCTCGACCACCGGAGCGACAGGCGCAGGTAACACGACAGGTTCAGAGAGAACCTCGGGTACTGGTTCCTTGCGTAGCTGCACCACAATCTCAATCGGCAAAGTTTCGGTCTGCTCGACTTCTCCAGGGAGCAGAGCTGCGAACCAGCTCATTGAAACCAGAAAAAGCAGAGCCAGTACGGTGATCGTTATGACTTCGCGCCAGGGGAGATCCTGACGGCAGATGGCACCGATACATGTGAGAACGCCGGAAGAACGATCACCTTTGCGACGATCCTTAAAACCGATCTTCCAGGATCGGCGACGGCGGTCGGTGAAGAGATCCGCTGCCGACCTCGGCATCGGAACCTTGCACACCCCCCAACCATATAGGCTATCCCTGGAATGCAGCATAATCTTTTACTGGCCTGTCTTTTTCAGCGGCCGGACAACGGTCTGATTCCCCTGCCCTCCCCAGACCGAGGCGAAGGTCCCTACAGCAAAGAGAAAGTCCTGACTCAATGAATTCTTCTCAGGCAACAACGAAGGCCGGATTCCCAGCCCGCGCAATGCAAGCAGTTCAGACTCCAGAGCCTCCGCCGAAAGCAATCTGTTTTCCAGTTCGCTCGGCTGGCTATTGACCATCGCCATCCGTACCAGCCGGTAGGGCGAATTCTGCCCCGTCGACGGGGCATGAACCTGCAATTCCCAGGTTTCCCGCACCGGCGCAACCTCGGTCATATTCTGGTTTTCCGGCACTACGGGGACATCCATCTCCGCGAAATGGATGGTAATACTATCGGGCGCGCTGGGAATCAGGCTCAAGCTGATCAACAGCAGAAAAGCCAGATCGGTAAATGAGAACAACCATGTCTGCGATTGTTTATTTTTCATCAGCAGTTTTCCGGCTGCGCGCGGCGTTGACCCGCTGAATATGATTGTTTACCGTAGTCAGCCCCTCATCGATACGACGATGCGCCAGGGTGTGAAAAATCTTCCGCAAAAACTCCAACGAGGTAAAGCAGATCAGACCGATAAAAGTCGTATAGAGGGCGGTGGCAATCCCCGCGACGGTGATATCGCTATTCAGTGACCCGGAATTGGACAGAAAGTGTATGACCATACCGATAATGGTGCCGATGAAGCCGATCGGCGGCAGCAGATTGGCGAGCATGGCGATCGGCTCAATAAACTTTTCATCAATATAACGATCGCTGAACTGAAACGCTGCATCCCGAACGAAGGCGTCCGGGGGAACCATCTGTTCGGGATAGTTCCCTTGCTCTTTTTCACGCAGGTAGTGTCGTTTGGTTTTTATGAAGAAGGACGCGGCAATAATTGCCAGAGGTGTTTTGATGTCGATATAAGATTCACTCGCTCCGGCGGCCTTCAGTAACTTTTCCGCGTCGCAACGAACCAGAATCCTGAACGTTTGCAGAGCTTTCAGTAGAGCAAAGCAGAAGATAGTGAAAATAAGAAAATAGATGATCAACTGAAGCAATCCGGACCATGCATTGATGAAATAGGTCAGAGATTGAATAAATGCTCCAGCCAGATCGTCAAAAATATTGTTTTCTGTTGCCATGATTCATCCTCAGGAAATTCGGAGTCTGACTAGATATGGGTGAGCATCTGCTTCAATGCACCGACACCATCGCTAAAGGTTGCATAACCAAGATCTGGTTCGCCCAGGGTCGCACTCATTATGGAGGCGTCACTTCCAAAATTGTCAGCAATCCGTGCCAGACAGTTCCTGGTCTTGGCTTTCTCGCCAAGTTCCGCGTAGACAAATCCGCTCAGTAACTGCAACTTGGCGACATCAAGCTTTGTCTCCAGATTGCTGGTAGCTTCAGCATCTTCCATGATCGGTACGACGTACGTCTGTATAAACTTGTCTGTTTCACGCCCCAACGCATTAAAGCTCTTCGGTTTTTGACGCTGCCCAAGGTCTTCCGCCAGTCTCCGATAGGTTCTTAAGGAGTTTTTTGTCGACTGGATATAGACCTTTTTCTGGGAAATATTCAGATGACTCAGGATCGGCGCCTCAAGCGTCTGTTCCTGCTTGGTCACCGGGGCACACCCGGAGAACAGGCCCAGAAAGAACAGGCCCAATACGGTAATAACTGTTTTATTCATGAATACTCCTCAATTTATGCTGCAGCCGTATTGATGACGATTTTATCATTCCGCTCTGCTTCACTGTCGTCAGACAGCAGAAGACAAAGACCCCTGTCAGTTCTGCCTCAAGGTGATGACCACCCGACGATTACTGGTCCACCCCCTCTGGGTGGCCTTTGCTCCCAGGGGTCTTGTTGCTCCGAAACCGCGGGCCGTAATTCTGGTCGGGTCAAACCGGTAGCGCTCAATCAGGTAATTACGAAAGTATTCAGCCCAGACCTGAGAAATCCTCGCATTGGTGGCACCAGACCCGCCACTATCGGTATGCCCCCCCACGACAACATAAGCAAGAGGCACCCGGTCAAGATATTCGGCAGCCATCCTCAGTTGCTGATCCTCGCTGAACCCGTTCCGCTGGTCCGCAGCAAACACAGGCCCAAGATCAAGATAAAGAGGTAAAGCCTCGGCAAGAGGACAACCTGTCGTATCAACGGGAAGTCCCGGCGGAGTATCCGCACATTTATCCTCAAAATCAAAAACCATATCCGTGTCGCTGTCTCGTGGGCAACCGTAGCGATTGACCGGAATCCCCGCCGGAGTTTCGAAACACTTGTCACGCTGGTCATCGACGCCATCAGCGTCTGAATCAAAAGTCTGCCCTTCAGCACAGCCGACACGATTCACCCTGGTTCTCGAAGGGGTATCGGGACAAATATCCTTATAATCGGGAACTTCATCGTTATCACGATCCTCCGGACAGCCATTAATATCTATAACGACACCGGGAGGAGAATCTGGACACAGATCATGCTTGTCGACAACGCCGTCCTCGTCAGAGTCGAAGGCCGGACCGGCAGAAAAGACAACCGAGCCCCCTCCAGACACCAGAAAGAAAAGGATTATCGGCCAGAAATAATATCTCAAAACATTTTTCCCTCGGTTGGGCAAGCAGAGAAAGCGTAAAACGCCGCGTCTTCAGTGGCACAACAACAATTTTGAATCGTATCACGCCATCAATTCACAGTGAAGCGAAGTTTAAGCAATGAAGCGTTAAAAGGTTTCAGTATCATACCTAAACCTTGAAGATAAAAAAAATCTATTTCTCTCATTCAATTTGAAATTGTCCTGCTGCAGACAGGTATTATATTTTAGAAAAAATTCGCAGCTCAACCATTATGATGGTTGTCTACTATTCAGCCTCTTTTTTCACTGCTGACCCTTCCATTCGGCACCTGCCATAGCAGCTGCTTTTACCCAAAAGACCCGGTTTAAATTTCTAAAAAAGCTGCTACGCTAAATACAGGATACACTAAAACTTGTGCCTTTTTCATGGAGGGGAGTTATGGCCATCAACAGTTTTCGCAACAGGGTTGAAAACCTTCTGGCACAGGCAGATATCAGTATCGACGGCAATCAACCCTGGGACGTCCAGGTTCATAAACAAGGGCTCTTCCGCAGGGTACTGGCTCAGGGAACTATCGGTGCCGGCGAGGCGTACATGGATGGCTGGTGGGATTGCCATAGTCTTGATCAGTTTATCTGCCGCTTCCTGCGAGCACAGCTTGAACAGAAATTCAGAGCGCCTGCGGTTGTGGTTGATGCCTTGAAAGCCAGACTGAGCAACCGCCAGAGTCGTTCGCGCGCTTTTAAGGTCGGACAGCATCACTATGACATCGGTAACGATCTCTACGGCCACATGCTCGACTCCAGAATGATCTACAGCTGCGGCTATTGGCCGCAGGCCACAACCCTGGAGCAGGCCCAGGAAAAAAAACTCGACCTGGTCTGCCGCAAACTCAAGCTTCAGCCGGGAATGCGTGTCCTGGACATCGGTTGCGGCTGGGGCGGAACGGCCAGGTACATTGCCGAGCGCTATGAGGTTGAAGTGGTCGGTTGCACCGTCTCGGCCGAACAGTCCAGTCTGGCTCAGCAACGATGCCGGGACCTGCCGGTACAGATTCTGTTACAGGATTACCGGACCATCAGCGGAACCTTTGACAGAATTTTATCGATCGGCATGTTCGAGCATGTCGGCTACAAAAACTACCGTACGTACATGGAGACCGTTGCACGCCTGCTTAAAGATGACGGCCTGTTCCTGCTGCAATCTATCGGTGTCAACAAGTCGACAATTACTGTCGATCCATGGGTTGAACGCTATATCTTCCCCAACAGCATGCTCCCCTCGGTCAAGCAGATAGCCACCGCCAGCGAAGGGTTGTTCATTGTCGAGGACTGGCATAATTTTGGTCCCGACTATGACAAAACACTCATGGCCTGGTACGCAAACTTCGTGGCCGCCTGGCCCAAGCTCAGGAATTCTTATGGTCAGCGTTTTTACCGAATGTGGTGCTACTACCTGCTCAGCTGTGCGGGAGCTTTCCGCGCCCGCGAAAACCAGCTCTGGCAGATTGTTCTGTCCAAAAAGGGGTTTTTGGACGGCTATCGAGCATCCCGCTAATCAGCAAAGCCGAAGAATAGGTCAGAATTAAAAAATGCCGGGCAGGTTATTGACCACCAGAACGAACAGAATCGGTCAGACAACCTTCCGGAAAAGAATCGCGACAGATAGCAGTCCTAAAACTTACGACTTATAGAATGAAGAAAGGCCACCTGCTCATTGGGTGGCCTTTCCTGAATGATAGTTTGATACCGCCGGGTTGCCATTGGAAATGATGTAGAAATTTCACTCTGTCTCGTTGGCTGCT
>DATFMC010000029.1:0-28161 GCA_035267105.1 Geopsychrobacteraceae bacterium | reverse complement strand
AAAGGTGAATTTGCTAAAAACGCCACAAAAGGCACCGTGAAAAAAATCGATAACCGCCCCGACTATGTTCAGCACTTATTAACCTATGTAAATAAAGAAAACTTAAAACTTTTAAAGATTGTGGTGAATGCCGGTAACGGTGGTGCAGGGGCAGCCATTGATGCTTTAGAACCATTTTTACCATTCGAATTTATTAAGATCCATCACAATCCTGACGGTAATTTCCCCAACGGTATTCCCAATCCACTACTACCCGAAAATCGTTCGGCGACCCGTGATGCCGTTTTATCACACGGTGCCGATCTCGGTATCGCCTGGGATGGCGATTTTGACCGCTGCTTTCTCTTCGATGGTCAGGGGCAATTTATCGAAGGATATTATATCGTCGGGCTGCTGGGTGAATATCTGTTGACCCGGAATCCTGGCGCGAAAATCATCCATGACCCGCGTTTGACGTGGAACACTGTCGATGTCGTCGCTGCCGCCGGGGGTATCCCGGTTCAGAGTAAAACCGGGCATGCTTTTATTAAGGAGCGGATGCGATTAGAAGATGCGATTTATGGCGGAGAAATGAGCGCTCACCACTATTTCCGTGAGTTTGCTTATTGTGACAGTGGGATGATCCCGTGGTTGATGGTCGTTCAGCTGATGAGCCAGTCAGAAAAGTCTCTTGCAGGGCTTGTCGGTGAAAGGATGCGCATGTTTCCTGCGAGTGGTGAGATCAATCGCCGGATTGAAAACCCTTTGGAAGCAATCGGGCGCGTTGAAGAGTTATATGCTGATAAATCCCTATTGATTGACCGAACTGACGGGTTAAGTATGGAATTTGAGGATTGGCGCTTCAATCTCAGGTGTTCAAATACAGAACCTCTATTGCGTTTAAATGTCGAATCGCGCCGAGATGTCAGTATGATGGAACAAAAGACTTCTGAACTGCTGAGCATTATCGACGGCTAGGGCATTTTATGCATGGATTGTAGGCAAAGAGACTGATGCTGAGAGAACAGGCCAGATTTTTCAATAAGGTCAACTTGCTGACGGATGTGACTTTGATCATCCTGGCTTTTTTTGTCTCCTACTATTGCGTCTATTATCTGAGAGGGAACCTGGTTGAGGTTCGTGAATATCTCTGGGTACTTCTGGTTGCGCCGCCTGTCTTTATTGTCATGATGCAGGGCAAGGGGTTTTACGATTCGATTCGCAAGTTGACGATATTCGATATCGTCACCCGGTTAATTAACGTCCACCTGTTTGGCGGGGTCGCGGTTGCTGCGGTGATCTATTTTGTCGACCGGGATCAGTACAGCCGGTTTCTTTATCTCTCTTTTGTCGGAACGTCGTTCCTGTTTCTGTCTCTGGAAAAGGTTGGTCTTCGTCTCGTGCTGGGCCTGTTGCGACGGCGTGGTTTGAATTATCGTGAAATCCTGATTGTTGGAACCTGTGACAAAGCCGCAAGTTTTAACAATTTGGTCGAAGAACACGCCGATTGGGGGTTGCGGGTTCTCGGCTTTGTTCAGGCCGTTGAGGGGCCCCTGAAGGAGCATGTAGCAGGTCATCGGGTGTTGGGACGGATTGATGACCTTTCCACTATCTGCCGGGAATTTCCGGTCGACGAGGTGGTTTTTGCTCTGCCGAAGGATTATATCCATGATACCGAGGAATCGCTGAAGCACCTTGAGGAGTTGGGGATTACCGGACGTGTCGTGCTCGACTACTATGATGTGCCGCAGTTCCGCAAGGAGATCGAGTTTTTTCACGATGATCTGCCGGTGCTCTCCTTTCATACCAAGTCGTTTGATGCTCAACAGCTGTTCTTAAAGCGGCTGCTAGATATTCTTGGATCGATGATTGGATTGATTAACCTGGCGCTGTTTTTACCTCTGATTGCTCTGGCGCTTAAAATGACTTCGCCAGGTCCGATATTTTTTGGTCAGGACCGGGTTGGGCAGAGTGGTCGTTCTTTTAAAATTTGGAAATTCCGCACTATGGTGGCTGATGCGGAACAGCGCAAACAGGAACTTCTGGACCAGAATGAGATGAACGGCGCCATCTTCAAGATCAAGGATGATCCGCGCATTACAATGGTTGGACGTTTTCTGCGAAAAACCAGCCTGGATGAACTGCCTCAGTTCTGGAATGTCTTTAAAGGGGAGATGAGCCTGGTGGGGACCCGACCCCCAACTCGTGATGAGTTTGAACATTACGAAGACTGGCACCGTCGCCGAATCAGTATCAAGCCTGGAATCACAGGTATGTGGCAGGTCAGCGGCCGCAACAAGGTTGAGGACTTTGATGAAATTGTACGCCTTGATCTGCTTTACATCGATAAATGGAGCATGTGGCTGGATATTAAAATTCTCCTGAAAACAGTCAGGGTCGTGGCACTGAGAAGCGGGAGTTGTTAAAAAAATGAGCGTTTTGGTTAGAAACAGCTGTAGGCTGCAAGCTGGACGAAGGATCAAAAAAACGAGGGAAAGGCTGATAGACAGCGCTATGTCATTAAATGTTTTCATCGTCAAGCCTCCACCAGAATCTTAAACTTAATGCTTAAAACTTAATGCCAGGAATCCCCATGCCATTAGATCGTGCACAACGCAGAGCGCTCGAGCGTGAGCAACGAAAGGAGTCGGGACGTCAAAAACGTTTTGTCCCGGTTGCTTTTAATGGGGCGGTCCCTGTCTGGATGACTGTGTTGATAGCGTTGCCGGTTTTGTTGGTTCCTCTCTTTGTTGTTTATATGTTGCCCGGCACACTGATTCCAGGAAGTTATGGACAAGCGTCGATCAATGAATTTCAGAAATATGCAGCAGAGCTGGTCTCTGTTGCTGCATTGCTGAGTGGATTTGTTTTCCTGCTGTTGCGGCACAATCTCTATCCACGTTTGCCTCGCTACCTTGTCCTGGCAGTGGCAATATACCTGTTAGGTGTTATGCTCAGCCTGACTCAGGCTGTTGATATTGAACGTGCTCTGATTATTTCTCTGCAGGTCAGTCTTTGCCCGGTCCTTTTTTTTCTGTTGATCATCACTTTTCGATGGACTCAAAGCCATGTGTTATTGGTTTTGGGACTGACGTTCACTGCCGGATTCCTCGTTGCCCTGATTGGCATCTGTCAGACCCTGGGTGTGTGGGATTTTGCTTTAAGGCTTCCACACGTCGGCGCAGGATCTCTGATCTATTTTCAGAACCTGGCAGGAGAGTACCTGATTCTATTGATTCCTCCGGCGATTATTCTGATTTTTATGCCAATCCACTGGTCTTTTCGGATTTTCTCTACGCTACTCAGTTTAGTATTTCTGGTGCATCTGGTTATGACTCTGGCCCGTGGAGCTTGGGTCGGCCTGTTCGGCGGAGTTCTTTTCAGCCTACTCTGCGCCGGGTGGTGCTTTTATCTCGCCAGAAAGCGTCAGGCCTCCAGCGATGAGATGAAACCATTGCTCTCGCCAAAGCAGAAAAGGTCCTTGTTGATAGTTGCAGTACTGTTGCTGACTGTGCTGTTGGGCGGCGGAGTTTGGATCGCTGCCGGAGGAAAGGGGTCCGACTCAACCTACGTTCAGGAGTTGCTCTCAATAAATCTGAAGAATACCACTGGGCGTCTTCAGATCTGGACCGATTCGATGAGTCTGCTGAAAGAGAGTTGGCTGCTCGGTATCGGCTCGGGACACTACCGCATAGATATTCTCCCTCACCTGAAAGTAAGTCCGCAGGTCCCTTATCTGTTTGACTGGGTTGAGCAAAGCGGGAAGATTATGTATCCGTTCCGGCCGCATAACGATTATCTGCAGAACTGGATCGAGCTGGGATTATTCGGATTGATTGGGATGCTCTGGTTGTTTTTCATTGTCGTCAGGTCGGCATTCAGGGGGATCGGCGAGGCGTTTGTTGCAGGAGATCGCGGCAGGGCGTTATTGATTTTAGGCTGCCTGGGTGGTTTTAGCTCCTGGGCGGTGTCGATGTTATTCGAGTTTCCCTACCGGATGCCTGCTTCGATGATGCTGGGTTGGCTATGTGCCGGACTGACGGTCGCTCTTTCACGGCAGGGCGATGACGTCGTCTGGAAAAAAGTCGGTTCCGGCGTCAGATGGTCGTCCAGCTTACTGCTTATGATTGTGGTGATTAGTTGTCTTTATGTTGCCCATATCCAGTTCTGGTCAGATATTTATGAAAAGCAGGCGATGGCCGCCTGGAATAGCAGGAATACGACCCAAGGTTACCAGTGGATTGAACGGGCATATGCATATGCGCCCTGGAAGCAGTCAATTGGTGGTATGAAGGCACGAATGGAGTTGGGGCTAGGGAAAAATAAAGAGGCGCTGCAGACATCACAGGAAACCCTGGAACGTAATCCATACCTGTTGCCCGTCCTTTGGACCAAGGGGACCTCTGCTCGAATGCTCGGACGGTCCAGGGAGAGTCGTGAGGCTTTTGCTACAATCATTAAACTTTATCCGCACTTGAAGGAAAATGGTAAATATACCGGTTTTTCAACGAGGTAAATTTTGGGAACATGAGCACATCAGGTAGATTTTAAATCAGGGACTTACCAGAAAAAAAGGATTATTGATGATTAGAAGTATGACCGGTTATGGACGTGGACGCGCACAGGTTGGTGAGATCGCTTTTTCAGTAGAAGTGAAAGCGGTCAACCATCGTTACGGTGATGTCAATATCAAGGCACCTCGACTGTTACTCCCGTATGAAGGTGAGATCAAGAAGCAGGTCTCTGCGACGTTAAAGCGTGGCAAAATCGATATCTTCATTAATCAGGAGCCCACAGATGCCGCGGTGACTATCCCGGTGCTGAACAGGCCTGTGGCGCAGGCCTATATCCAGGCCTTTAAGGAGATGCAGCAGGAATTTAACCTGACCAACGGAGCGAGTCTGGAACTGCTGGTCGCGCAGAAGGATGTGCTGGTGCTGCAGGAGAATTGTTTTGATGAGATTCAATTGAAACAGTGCCTGGCGCAGGCCCTGGATGATGCGCTCAAGGCACTGGTCGTCATGCGCGACAGAGAGGGTGAGGCGACCCGGATTGATATCTCTGAGCGGTTGGGACTGATGGCGCAACTTTTGGGGCAGATTGAAGAGCGCGCTCCACAGGTTCCCCTTGAGTGGCAGATCAAACTGCAGGAACGGTTGGCCCGCTACGGAGACGATGCTGCCGACCCGCAACGTATCGCGCAGGAGATTGCGCTGTTCGCTGATCGCTGTGATATCAGCGAGGAGGTGGTCCGTTTCAAGAGTCATCTGGAGCAGTTTGCTGATCTGCTCGACGTTGAGGAGCCGGTCGGGCGGCAGCTGGATTTTCTGATTCAGGAGTTGAACCGCGAAACCAACACCATGGGCTCCAAGTCGAACGACGCTGACCTGACCCGTCAGGTCGTTACGATCAAGGCTGAACTGGAGAAGATTCGCGAGCAGGTGCAGAATATAGAATAGGAAATAGGTGCAATGAAGCAGGAAGAAGGAACAAGGATTAATCTGGAAACCTGAAACCTGAAACCTGAAACCTGAAACCTGAAACCTGAAACCTGAAACCTGAAACCTGAAACCTGAAACCTGAAACCTTTAGGACCAGATTTTGAACATCGAATATCGAACATTGAGCGACCCTCTTGAAAACCGGGGTCTTCTGTTTGTCGTCTCAGCACCATCGGGTGCGGGGAAAACATCGCTCTGTCGGGAACTTATTGACAGGTTCGATAATCTAAGGCATTCTGTGTCGTTCACCACTCGAAAAATTCGGGCTGGTGAAGTAGAGGGCGTTGATTATCATTTTGTTGATCAGTCAACCTTCACTGATATGATAGAACAGAATCATCTGGCTGAGTGGGCTGAGGTTCATGGTAATCACTACGGGACCTCTCTGCAGACACTTGAACAGGCGGCAAGAGAAGGTGTGGACCTGTTGCTCGATATCGACTGCCAGGGCGCAGCTCAATTGAAGAAGAATTATCCGGGTGGGATTTTCGTATTTATTCTGCCGCCAAGTTTTTCCGAACTGGAGCGCCGTTTGCGGGGTCGTGAGACAGACACTGAAGAAGTTATTGATCGACGCTTGAAAAATTCTCAACAGGAAATCGCTGAAGCGAGTAAATACGACTACCAGGTCGTGAATGATAAGTTTGATGTCGCACTGAAGCAATTGTGCGCTATTATTGTAGCTGAGCATTGTCGGACTGAACGAATTCAGTCCGACATGAAGATAACCTGAACTGTAGGAGAATGCTAAATGGCTCGTGTTACCGTAGAAGATTGTCTGGAAGTTATCCCCAATCGTTTCCAGTTGGCGATGGTTGCCGCAAAACGCGCGAAGCAGCTTTACCGTGGCGCTGAACCGCTGATCGATAATAAGGCTGGTAATAAGAAGATTGTTGTCGCACTACGTGAAATTGCAGCAGACAAGATCGAATACCAGTTGCCGACAGCCAAGCGCTAATCGATTCTTTTACGGCGGTCATTCCCTTTGCGCGTAATGACCGCCGTATTGCGTTTTTTTACCGGATTTCTGGTAGTCTATTATTTCCGTTGTTCCGGGAGTAACATCATTGCCCTCCGCGTAATCGTTGCTTATGTTGCAGTTAGACGACATTCTCGAGCAGGTTCGTTCCTATCATCCCTCTGCTGATGAAGCCTTGGTCCGTCGCGCTTATGATTTCAGTGCGCGTGCACACGATGGTCAGAAAAGCCTTTCCGGCCAGCCTTTTATCACTCACTTGTTAGAGCTGGCTTCAATTCTGGCCCGCCTTAACGTTGATGAAACCACCCTGACTATTGGCTTGCTGCATGAGACTCTGGAAAAGGGAGAGGTCTCTGAAGTTGAGCTGGAGAACACTTTTGGCAAAGAGATTCTTTCTCTGGTTCAGGTCTGCAACAAAATCAGTCGTATTCAATACCGCAAAAGCGATCAGCAGCAGGTCGAAAGCTTCCGCAAAATGTTTGTTTCAATGGCGCGCGACCTGCGAGTGATCCTGTTGTGCCTGGCTGACAGGCTTTGCGATATGCGTCTGCTGGCACATCGCTCAGATCGTGAACAGGTCGATTTTTCCCGAGAGACTCTGGAAATTTACGCCCCTCTGGCCAATCGTTTGGGGATCAGCTGGCTTAAGAGTGAGCTGGAAGACCTGTCCCTTTCCTTTCTTGATCCAATTAAATATAGAGAGCTGGAAACAAAAATCAGCCGACACAAGGAAGAGCGAAAACGTTATGTCGATGACATTCGTGAGCGCATTCGTGTCATGCTTGACGAGAATAATGTTTCTGGCGAGGTGACAGGCCGTTTCAAACACTTTTACTCGGTATACAAGAAGATGGAACGCACGGGGGTCGATCTTGATCAGATTTATGATCTGGCCGCTTTCCGGGTTCTGGTCGATTCTGTCCGTGAGTGTTACGAGGTTCTGGGGATTGTCCACTCGGCCTGGAAACCGATCCCGGGTCGTTTCAAAGACTTTATCGCCATGCCGAAAGCGAATATGTACCAGTCGCTGCATTCAACAGTAATTGGTCCATACGGTGGCCGAATGGAAATCCAGATTCGTACCCGTGAGATGCATCGCATCGCAGAAGAAGGGATCGCTGCTCACTGGAAATACAAAGAGGGCGGGAATGTTGCTGCCAGCGGTCGTGATGATCAGCGTTTCGGTTGGTTGCGCCAGTTGCTGGAATGGCAGCAGGACGTCAGTTCCTCCGGCGAATATCCAACCTCGGGATCGGTCGATCTGTTTTCGGATGAAGTTTACGCATTCACACCGAATGGTGACGTAAAGGCCTTACCCGCCGGGGCCAGCCCTGTCGATTTCGCCTATGCTATTCATACCGACGTTGGCAGCCAGTGTGTCGGCGCTCGCATCAACGGAAGGCTTTGTCCGCTCAAGACCGAATTGAGGAATGGAGATATCGTTGAGGTTATGACTTCAGCGAATCATCACCCGAGCAAGGACTGGTTGTCTTTTGTCAAAACCTCAAAAGCGCGCAACAAGATCCGCCAGTGGATCAAGGCTGAACAGCAGGAGAAAAGTATTGAGCTTGGGCGAGAACTGCTGGAAAAAGAGCTCCGCAAGCATCAATATAGTTTTAAGCGAGCCCGGGGGCTTGAGACCTTTGATAAGGGCATTTCCGCTCTTGGTTATACGTCTCTCGATGGCCTCCTCGCCTCCGTCGGGTACGGAAAGCTTTCACCCGGACAGACGGTTTCCCACCTGCTCCCCAAGGAGGAGCTGAAGGTTACAGGGGGGCGCAACCAGGGGGCTCTGGGGAAGGTGCTTGACAAGTTCAGCAGGCGCAAACCTTCAAGCGCTATTCTGATCGACGGCATCGACGATATTATGGTCCGTTTTGCTAATTGCTGCAATCCTGTACAGGGTGAGGCGGTGGTTGGCTATATCACCCGAGGGCGTGGGCTTACCGTTCACGCGGCTGACTGTTCCCAGGTGATGGCCGATGATCCTGAGCGGTTGATTCCGGTCGAGTGGGATATGCAGCGCAAGACCACCAGGCCGGTCAAGATCAGGGTTTTTTGTAACAACAAGAGGGGGATGCTGGTTGGCGTCTCCGGTGCCATTACCGATGCGGACGGCAATATTGTCAGCGCAAGTGTTCAGTCTACGGAAGACGGGAAGGGGCTCAACCTGTTTGAGGTAGAAGTGCAAAATCTGGAGCACCTCAATCGCGTGGTTCGTGAGGTCAACAAGGTCAAAGGTGTTTATCGGGTCGAGAGAATCAGGAGTTAGCACAGACAAAGACCTGGTGCGATTTCAGGCCGGTCAGGCGCCTGGTTCCCGTTGGTTTTCAAGGAGAATGACATGACCATAAAACAGATTGCAACTGCCAGGGCTCCTGCGGCGATCGGTCCTTATTCACAGGCAATTCAGGCAGGGAATACTCTTTATTGTTCCGGACAGATTCCATTGGTTCCTGAAACGGGAGAAATAGTTTCCGGTGGAGTGGCAGAACAGACTGCCCAGGTGATGGAAAATATGTCTCAATTGCTTGACGCCGCAGGGTTCTCTCTTGCTATGGTGGTGAAGACTACGATCTATTTACAAGATCTGGGGCACTTTGCAATCGTCAATGATGTTTACGGCAGGTACTTTCCTGGTACGGCACCGGCTCGTGCGACCGTCCAGGTTGCTGCGCTTCCCAAAGGGGCGCTGGTCGAGATTGACGCAGTGGCTTGTAAGATATAAATAGGTTAGGGTTAGTGTTTGTCGTGGTTCTGGTTTGTCAGTCGGAAGGAATCAGGACGAGAAAAAGGGATGGTCCGGAAAGACCATCCCTTTTATTGACTTGTCGGTAATTTGTTGCTAAACCGCTTTTTGAACTTTTCCCGAGCGGATACAGCGGGTACAAACCTTCTTGGAACGAACGGTACCATTTTCCAGAGCCCGTACATTCTGCAGGTTCGGTTTCCACACAGTGCGGGTTTTGTTATGAGCGTGGCTGACGTTGTTACCAGAAATGGGCTTCTTGCTGCAGATTTCACATACTCTTGCCATTTTTCGTACTCCTCCTGAATATTTAGAACGCGCATTACTAACATACTTTGCATAAGGTTGCAAATACTTTTGTGTCGAAAAAAGTTGGGCTTACCCTGACGAAAAATCATCCTCGCTAAAGACCTTGATACCATGCTCCTGGAGTAGCGCAGCGGTCACACCCATGCCGGAAACTTTTTTGCCGGATCGATAAACGGTCTTGGTGCCACAGGATGGACTGTTCTGTTTTAAGATCGCCTTTTCTGATTTATTCAGTAGAGCAATTTGAAGACAGCTCCGGGCTCCTGAGAGAAAATACTCCATCATCTCAGCCCCGGTTTCATCAGTCATCATTCCAGCCCCTGCGATGACCGTCTGGCCGTCACCCTCGGTGAACCAGGTTTTGCAGCGCGGAGTCGGGAGCCCGGCCAATTGTTCCGGGCAGATTGGGATAACTGTTAACCCACAAGCCTGGAGATGGTCAAGGGTTGTTCTGCTCAGATTATGCTCTCCGTCATAGCGGGTTTTCAGGCCCAGCAGGCAAGCACTGACCAGCACCGTTTCAGACATAGGTATAATCGCTCAGATGATGGGGGGATTAATGATTGACTGCACCTCTGGCGGATCGGAAGGTGTAAGCATAACTCGTCGGCCCTCTATGTGCAGTCGCTCTTCCGCAATCAGTTGAATGGCCTGGGGATAAATCTTATGTTCCTGTTCAAGGATTCGTGCGGAAAGGCTCTCTTCTGTATCGCTATCCAGAATCGGAACGACCGCTTGAGTAATAATCTGCCCGGTATCAACACCCTCATCAACAAAATGTACGGTACAACCGGAAAAACGTGCTCCGTAATCGAGGGCTTTCTTCTGCACCTTCAAGCCGGGAAAGGCTGGCAGGAGAGCAGGGTGGATATTGATGATCCGCTGTGGGAACGCCTCCAGAAATACACCGGAAATGATACGCATAAAGCCAGCCAGAACGACCAGTTCTACAGCTGCTTTTTTGAGTGCGGCGACCACGCTTTGATCGAAATCCTGACGGTCTGAAAACTGGCGGTGGTCTATGCACAGGTTATTGATCCCTGCCTGTTCTGCCCGGTTCAGTGCTCCCGCGCCAGGGTTATTACAGAGGACAAGGGCGATCTCTGCATCAAGAGAACCATCTGCGCAACGATCGATAATCGATTGCAGATTGGTTCCACTACCGGAGGCGAGTATGCCGAGGCGCAGTTTTTTGACGTGATCTTGAGTTTCTGTCATGTCGATCAGCTCAGTTCAACTTGTGGTTCGCCTGCTTCGCACTGAGCTATCTCGCCAATCAGGAAGGCTGTTTCCTCCAGTCCGGAAAGGCGCCCTATGACATCATCGGCCTCGACAGCCGGAACAACGATGACCATTCCGATACCGTAGTTGAAGGTTCGGTACATTTCGGCCTCTTCAATCTGCCCGGCTTCTCTCAACAATTCGAAGATGGGAGGTTTTTCCCAGCTGTCTTTTGCAATCAGGGCTTTGCAGTATTTCGGAAGAGTGCGCGGCAGATTCTCAAGAAGACCGCCGCCTGTTATATGTGCGACGCCCTTGATTGAAAAATTGCGAATCAGGTTGAGGATGCTCTTGACGTAGATTTTGGTTGGTGTCAGCAGCACTTCACCGAGTGGCCGATCAAATCCTTCAGCCACCTGATCAAGGGGCAGTTGCATCGTTTCAACAATGATCTTGCGAGCCAGGGAGTAGCCGTTGGAGTGAAGGCCGCTGGAGGCGATGCCAATGATTTTGTCTCCCTTGGTGATTGAGGAACCGTCGATCACATTGTCTCTGTCGACCACGCCGACAGTGAAGCCTGCCAGGTCGTATTCGCCATCAGTGTACATCCCCGGCATCTCGGCGGTCTCACCTCCAAGCAGGGCACACCCTGCCTGCTGGCATCCCTCGGAGATGCCCTTAAGAATTTCGACCGATTTCTCGGGGGACAGCTTGCCGGTCGCCAGGTAGTCGAGAAAGAAGAGTGGCTCTGCTCCTTGAACGATAATGTCATTAACGCACATGGCGACCAGATCAATTCCGACCGTGTCATGCCTGTCCAGTTGAAAGGCCAGCTTCAGTTTAGTGCCGACTCCATCTGTCGAAGCGACCAGTGCGGGGTTTTTATATTTATCGTTGTTCAGCGAGAAAAGTCCGCCGAAGCCGCCGATGTCGGTCATGACTTCCGGCCGGGATGTCGCTTTGACCAGCGGCTTGATCATCTCGACAAAACGGTTTCCCGCATCGATATCAACTCCGGCGTCTTTGTAGGTCATCGATTTTTTTTCGCTCAATTTCGTGGCTCCTTAATGGTCAAAAATAGCTGGTCATTAGAGCACCCGACTCGTTCTTTGTCAATATGACACTGCCCTTTGTTGACTGGATGTTGTTTACATTCAATAGTCTTTACAGTTGACCGCTGAAAACTTATTATGACGGACTTTCTAATGCTTGTGCGGGACCGGATTGTGTCATCCGTTTCGCAAATTTTAGCATGAATTTCCCATGACCATTGTTTTTGATTGGCTTTTCCTGTTATGGATTTTGAAATCAGACCCTTGACAGAGTTCGACCTGAGCCGGGTTCACCAGATAGAAAAGGCCTGTTATCCAGCCCCCTGGAGCGAGGATCAGCTCCGGCAGGAGCTGAATCAGGCGCACGCATTTGTCGATGTGTGTTGGGTCGGAGAAGAGATAGCAGGTTACCTTTGCTATTGGCTGATTGCCGGGGAAATGCAGGTTCTCAATGTGGCCACTGCCCCTGCATTTCAACGGCAGGGGGTTGCTCAGAGTTTATTGTTGCATGCGCAGGACCGTTGTCGTATGCAGGGTCTGAGTCGAACTTACCTCGAAGTACGGGTCAGTAATCGGGGAGCGATTTCTCTCTATCAAAAGTTAGGTTTCGTTGAAGACGGTATTCGACCACGTTACTATTCAGACAATGAAGACGCACTGTTAATGGTCAAGGCTGAACCATAGTCGGTTGCGCGTCATGCAAAAAAAAACACACTTGGACACTGTTTCTATACAGGAGAGAATTCTATGAAAAACTACAAGACGATCGTCTTGTCTAATCAGGAGATATCGCCTGGCTACTTTCGGATGCGCATATTGGCCCCCGGTTATGATGAAATTTCACAGGCTGGTCAGTTCGTCATGTTTCGTGTCCAACGCGCTTTGCCGCCACTGTTGAGACGACCGTTCGGAATTTTTCGAACCGGATTCCTCCCCCCTGATTGTGACGGCATGGCGCCCAAGGAATTTATTGAAATTGTTTATAAGGTCGTGGGGTTGGGGACTGAAATCATGCAGGAGTTGCACCAAGGTGATCAGATTGAACTGCTGGGTCCGCTCGGTCGAGGTTTCTATCTGGGAGACCCTGACGAAGAAAAAATACTGGTCGGAGGAGGAATCGGCCTGGTTCCTCTTTATATGCTGGCGGAAAAACTGGAAAACAGGGCCAAGACTCGTCTGCTGATGGGTGGACGGACCCGCGATGACATCATTACGGTCACCGAGTTTGAACGTCTGGGAGTTGAGACCTATGTCTCTACCGAGGATGGCAGTCTCGGCGAAGAGGGGTTGGTCACCCGGGTTCTGGAAAGAAAACTGGAAAAATACCCGAACGCAACGGTTTATTCCTGCGGGCCGATGCCGATGCTTGATGCTGTTCAGCAGATCTGCCGGAGGCACAATGCTCCCTTGCAGGTTTCGTTGGAAGCTCTGATGGCATGTGGTGTTGGGGCTTGCCTCGGGTGTGTGGTCAAAGGTGTCGGCCATAGTGATAAAAACCCACAGTATCTCTGTACTTGCAAAGATGGTCCGGTCTTTCATGCGGAACAACTCGACTGGAGTCGTCTTGAAGACCAGCAACAGGAATGTGGAGGCTGCAACTGATGTCGGAGAACAGAACGGTGAAAAAAGAGAGCGGTCTCTGCCCACGGATGGATGTTGAGGTTGCCGGAATCAAGTTTCGCAACCCGGTCATGCCGGCATCAGGAACATTCGGCTACGGTCAGGAATACGCTCCATATCTGGATTTGAACCAGTTGGGTGCTATTGTCACAAAGGGTTTGTCACTTGACCCCAAGGCAGGAAATCCGACTCCGAGAATCGCCGAGACGACTGGTGGAATGTTGAACGCGATCGGTCTGCAGAACGTTGGTGTCGATGCGTTCATCAACCAGAAAATGCCATTTCTTGAACAGTTCGATACTCCGATCATCGTCAATTTTTTTGGCAACACCGCTGAGGAGTATGCGGAAGTCGCGGCACGCCTCAATGATGTACCCACCGTTGCCGCTCTGGAAATGAATATCTCCTGTCCTAATGTTAAACATGGCGGGATCGTTTTTGGCACAGAGCCTCAGGCGGCCTTCGACGTCGTGTCCCTGGTGCGCAAACGGCTTGATAAGCCTCTGATCGTCAAATTGACACCGAATGTGACTGACATCAGGGTCACGGCCAGGGCAGTCGAAGATGCTGGCGCAGACGCGATCAGTCTGATCAATACTCTGACCGGCATGGCTGTCGATGTGAAAACCAGGCGACCGCGCCTGGCTAACCAGATTGGTGGATTGTCGGGGCCGGGGATTCGTCCTGTCGCGGTTCGTCTGACCCATCAGGTGGTTCAGACTGTCAAGGTTCCAGTCATCGGTATCGGAGGCATCTTCAGGGCGATGGATGCACTGGAATTCCTGATTGTCGGTGCCAAAGCGGTGCAGGTCGGAACGGCGAACTTTGTTGACCCCAATGCCATGGAACAGATCATTCTCGACTTAAAGGCTTTCTGCATTGAAGAGGGAATTGAGGATATCAATGAGCTGATCGGTAGTCTGGTGCTCTGAGCTAATGCTGTGGAAATTCGAGGTTCAGTGCTGAACCTCGAATCTGGTCTTATGGATGTTATTACGACCCACATTAATGCGGATTTTGATTGCCTGGGAGCGATGATTGCTGCCAGGCGTCTTTATCCCGATGCTGTTCTGGTTTTCCCGGGAGGGCAGGAGCGTGGTTTGCGAAACTTTCTGCTGCAAAGCACGCTTTACGCCTATGATTTCAAGCGGGCGAAGGATATCGACCTGCAAGCCGTAAGACGTCTGATTCTGGTCGATGTCAGACATGCCCGCAGGATTGGTCCGTTTGCTGAACTGATAAATAAGAAGGGAGTTGAACTGCACATCTACGATCACCACCCGCTTGATAAGGATTCGTTGCGCGGAGACGTTGAGCATGTCAGGGAGGTGGGCGCGGCCACAACGGTCATGACGCAACTCTTTATCGAACGTGGAATTGAGCCGACAGCAGATGAGGCGACGATGATGATGCTGGGTCTTTATGAGGATACCGGCAACCTCTTGTTTAACAGTACGACACCGAGCGATTATCAGGCCGCAGCTTTTTTGCTTCAGTATGGTGCCAACCTTCATACCGTCTCGGATTTTCTGATCCGTGAAATGACCCCGGAGCAGGTCGCGCTACTCAGTGAATTGCTCAAAACCTGTCGCAGGTTAACAGTCAATGGAGTCGAGGTTGCCATTGCACATGCGTCAGTCGAGCTGTACGTTGTTGAGATTGCAAGTCTTGCGCATAAACTCAAAGATATCGAAAACCTCGACGCATTGGTGATCGTTGTCCGGATGGCGGATCGGGTTTTCATGGTTGCGCGTTCACGGTTGGCGGAAGTTAATGTTGGTGATTTACTTCAGGAATTTGGTGGTGGCGGGCACGCTTTTGCTGCCTCTGCGACTGTGCGTGATCTGACTCTTGTGCAGGTGCTCGATCAACTGGAGCTGAAGATCCCGCAGTATGTTCGTTCCCGTTGCGAAGCGCGCCATCTGATGTCGACCCCTGTGAAAACACTTCCTCAGGAGGCCACAGTTAAAGAGGCTCGCGAACTCCTGACCCGCTATAACTTTAACGCAGCTCCTGTGCTGAGCGATCGTCAGGTGTCAGGAATAGTGACCCGTCAGACTGTTGAGCGGGCTGCCCACCATAGATTGCTACATTTGCCCCTTACTGACGTGATGTATTCTGATTTCTCGATTGCTGCACCAGACACACCCCTGGAAGTCCTCCAGGAGGCTATGGTCTCTAACAGTCAGAGAATCGTTCCGGTTCTCCTCAATGACGAACTGGTCGGTGTGGTTACACGGACCGATCTGCTTCGTCATATGATCGGGGCTTCTTATGTGGCAAATGGCAGGTCGCCCTCAGCAGAATCGAGTCCCGGCGTCACACGTCTCAAACGGAAAAGCCTGAATCGTCTGATCGAAGCCCGTCTGCCTCGAAATATTCGAAAGTTGCTGCATCGTCTTGGGGAGACCGGCGATGAATTGGGGTTGCGTGTTTATCTGGTTGGTGGATTCGTTCGCGATCTTTTGCTGCGCCAGGAAAACCTTGATATCGATCTGGTAGTTGAAGGGGACGGAATTGTTTTTGCGGAGGCCTTTGCCAGCTCGAATGATTGTCGGGTCCGTTCGCACCACAAGTTTCGAACCGCGGTGCTGATTTTCCCTGACGGCTTCAAGGTGGATGTCGCCTCGGCCAGGATTGAGTTTTATGACAAGCCTGCTGCCTTGCCCAAGGTTGAATATGCCTCTTTGCGACATGATTTGTATCGCCGCGATTTTTCAATAAACACCTTGACGGTTGCGCTGAACCATACTGAGTTCGGTCAGTTGCTTGATTTCTTCAATGGACAACGCGACATTAAAGAAAAATCGATTCGGGTGCTGCACAATTTGAGTTTTATAGAAGACCCAACCAGGGTCTTTCGCGCCATCAGGTTTGAACAGCGAATCGACTTTAAAATAGGTCGCCAGACAGAACGTTTGATGCGGAGTGCGGTCCGCATGGGGCTGGTCGAAAAAGTAGGTGGGGTGCGGATTTGTAATGAGCTGGTGCAGATTCTCAGTGAAAATCAGGTGATTTCCGCCTTGCAGCGCATGCAACAGTTTGAGCTGTTGCGTTTTATTCATCCAGATTTGGAGTTTGACGACAAGATGGCTGAATTGTTCAAGGCGGCCGGCCGGAGCTGCAACTGGTTCGACCTGCTTTATACCGGTGAGCATTACAAGCGGTGGTTGGTGAACCTGCTCTGTCTGCTCGACCAGCTGAACAAAAAAGGATTAGGACGTGTCAGCCGACTGCTGGCACTTAAGCCTGAATATCGTCTGTTATTACATGAAGAACTTTCTGCAGGGCGCAAGTCTCTGGCAGTTGCCGAGCGTTCACTGCTGCGGCATTCCGAACCAGCTGCAAGTCAGATTTATCATTGTTTTTCAGGGCTTTCACTGGAGGTGTTACTCTATCTCGTTGCCAAAGCCAAGAACGAAGCTACACGGAAGTGTCTGTCCCATTTTGTGACCCATCTTCGCCAGGTCGCTGTTGAAATCGATGGCAACGACCTGATAAAAATCGGATTGCCACCCGGTCCAGAATATCAGGAAATCTTTGCTCAGGTTCTGGATGCAAAACTGGATGGACTGGTCAAGACCAGGGGGGAAGAGCTAGTCTTTGCGCAAAAAATCGTTAATGGTCTTGGTAAATAAATATTGTGACCGCACGTCTGACGTTGACTTGTCGGTCCGGCTTTCATGATAATGATCAGCTCCCAGGTACATTTAACCCGACAGGAATATCAGTGAGTTGTTGATGGAGTCAATCGTCATAAAAATATCGATCATGCTGGTTCCTGCTTTATTGGCGATCATCCTCCATGAGGTGTCTCATGGCTATGTTGCTGAGCGTTTTGGCGATCCGACAGCCCGACTTCTGGGCCGTTTGAACCTGAACCCGCTCCGTCACCTTGACCCGATCGGGACCCTGGCTGTTTTTATTTTTGGTTTTGGTTGGGCGCGGCCGGTTCCGGTTAATGCCGGGAATATGCGTCACCCGAAACGGGACATGATCTGGGTTGCGATTGCCGGACCTCTGACCAATCTTTCGTTGGCGGCCCTGTCAGCGTTCCTGTTAAAAGGGATAAGCTTGATTGAACCTATGCTGGCAGCGAATAATGATCTATTTATTCAGGTGAGTAAACCACTGCGTATGATGGCTGCATTCAGCCTGTACATTAACGTCCTCCTCGGTTCGTTTAATTTGCTTCCGATTCCTCCTCTGGATGGCGGTCGGGTCCTGATTGGAATCCTGCCCGAGCGCCAGGCCGCCCTGATCAGCAAGTTGGAACCGTTCGGTTTTGTTTTGATCCTGTTCCTGGTTTTTTTCACAGATCTATGGAAACTGGTCCTCTCTCCTGTTATCACTGGCATCATCCAGTGGCTTGCGGGGGACGAGTGGGAACTTGTTCAGCAATCCATGCAGCTTCTGTTCGGGAGCTAGGATCATGTCGTTTGAAATCCATCTTGAGAACTTTGAAGGTCCTCTCGACTTGCTGCTTCACCTGATCAAGACCAACGAGATGGATATCTATGATATTCCGATGGTTGAAATCACAGCGCAGTATCTATCTGTGATTGATCAAATGAAACAGCTCAACCTTGATATTGCTGGTGAGTTCCTGTTAATGGCTGCGACGTTGATTCATATAAAATCCAGGCTGCTGTTACCTGTCAATGAGGAACTCGATGAAGACCCTGAGGAAGATGATCCGCGGGCTGAACTGGTCAGACGTTTACTTGAATATCAGAAATACAAGGAAGCTGCTTCGATTTTAGAAAGCTCGGCACAAATGGAGCGGGATGTGTTTGCCCGACACTTCTCTGTTCCTGAATATGTCGGGGAGACCGATGACGATGGTGGTTCGGTCGGTATCTATCAGTTGACGGCAGCTTTTCATCAATTACTTCAAGAGGCGTCGCTTGAAACCTATCATGAAGTTGTGATAGAGAATCTCTCCGTTGCAGATCATATTCAGCTGGTTTTGGAGCGCCTGAGCGAACAGCCACGGTTGATGTTTCGAGAAATTTTTCGACACGGCCCTGATCGTGATGAGCTGGTTGTCACTTTTTTGGCTTTGCTGGAACTGGTCAAGATGCGGATGGTTAAGCTGGCACAGACGGAGCGATATGGGGTCATCTGGCTTTCACTGACCGTGCCTCAAGATCAACTGGATTCACTTTCCGTCGAGGAGGATTCGTTTGGCTACGGATGAGTTGAAACGCATATTGGAATGCCTGCTCTTTGCCTCCGAAAGTCCTTTATCTCTCGATCGGTTGAGCGTGCTTGTTGATCAGCCGAAAGCTGAATTGAGACCGATCATGCATGAGTTGGTCGCTGACTTTGAACAGGCGGGGCACGGCTTTCAACTAGCCGAGGTCGCCGGTGGATTTCAATTCAGAACGCGTCAGGATTATGCCCCATGGGTCCGAAAACTCAGTAAGGAAAGGCCGTTTCGATTTTCTCAAGCTGCGTTGGAAACACTTTCGATGGTCGCCTATCGGCAACCGGTGACGCGCTCTGAAGTCGAATATTTGCGCGGTGTAGATTCGGGTGGCGTGATGAAAACTCTGCTCGAAAAAGGATTGGTCAGAATCCTGGGGAAAAAAGATGTGCCGGGTCGTCCCTTGATGTATGGAACCAGCCGGAAGTTTCTCGAATTTTTCGGCCTTCGCGACCTTGGTGATTTACCCACCTTAAAGGAATTCAGCTCTCTGGACCCCTCTCTGGAGCTGGAACAGATGAATAGTGCAACTGAGATTGACACGACAGATCCTGTCGATCTCTCGTGATGGTCTTTTCTCTTCAAAAACACCATATTGAACGAATTCAAGATCGATGAATGATAAACTGCAAAAGCTGATTTCCAGAGCAGGACTTACCTCCAGACGCAAGGCTGAGGAGTGGATTGTTCAGGGGCGGGTGTCTGTCAACGGTGTAACGGCGACATTGGGTGATCGTGCTGACCTTTCGCGGGATCAGGTTGCCGTTGATGGACGCCTGTTGCCGTCGCCGAAGGAGTCTGTCGTTATCCTTTTAAATAAACCCCGAGGATATGTCTGCACCCTGCATGATCCTCAAGGTCGTCCCGTGGTGACCGAATTAGTCACCTCCATTTCCCATCGACTATATCCTGTGGGGCGGCTTGATTATAACAGCGAAGGGCTGCTGTTGCTGACCAATGACGGTGATCTGGCGAACCACTTGATGCATCCTCGGCATCATGTGGAAAAATGTTATCTGGTCAAAATTCAAGGTCGCCTGAGCCGCGATGAACAACAACTTTTGATCCGAGGTGTTCCGTTGGCAGATGGAATGACTGCGCCTGCCAGGGTATCGTCTGTGAGACATAGCGGACCGAACAGTTGGTTTGAAATTGTTCTGCAAGAAGGGAAGAATCGCCAGGTTAGACGGATGTGCGAAGCCGTGGGGCATAAGGTGCTACGCTTGAAAAGAATCAGGATCGGGTTTCTGGAATTGGAGGATTTAAAGACTGGCTCATTTCGACCCCTGACTTCAGCCGAGATTGAATCTTTTAAGGTTTGATTGAGTGTATATAACTACCCTGATCCCGGCACAAATATTCACTGGAAAAAGTGGTGGAATCGTGCTGGCCAAGAGCCCGATAACTTCTGTTTGAAACGCTCGCATTGACTTGACTTTGTCCCTTCTCTTCGCATAAGGTTGCAAGTTATATTAATAACTCATCCAGTTGATCTCAGGAGTTTTTTTTGGCTAATAAAGATAAATTACTTGTTTCTGCCCAGAAGAATTTAAAAAAGAAAAGCCTGTTGCGCGCTGCCAAGGATTTCGCCAAAGTTGTTGAAATGGATCCGAATGACATGCGCGCCCGTCAGAAACTGGCTGAGATTTATTCACGGACCGGGGACTCAGCTCAAGCATTCGAGCAGTATGAAACGGTCGCGAAGTTTTTCGCGGGAAATGGGTTCTATCTTAAGGCGATTGCTATCTATCGGCAAATGCAGAAACTGGATCCAGGCCAGATAATGCTCTATGCGCGTCTCGCAGAAATGAATGAGAAGCAGGGTCTTATTGGCAACGCAATGTCTGAATACAGACTGCTGGTCAGTCATTATGAAAAAAATGAGATGACTGCAGATGCCATCCGTACCCTTGAAAAAATGAGGGATTTAGATCCTGAGAATATTAATATTCAGCTCAAACTGATCGAGGTACTCGCTTCGAACGGGAAGGTGGCAGAGGGTCGTGAGCGTATGGACGCTACCCTTGCTGTTTTGCAGGAGAAGCAGGATCATGACAAGATTCTGAAGGTCTATAAAAAGTTTCTTCCCTTATTCCCAGATGATTCAACAATGCAAAGGGGGTTGGCCATTGCTCTGGTTGCAAACGGGGAAAATGACAAGGGTTTGAGCCTGCTGCAAAATCTGTTGCGCGATAGCCCTGACGATTCTGAACTTTTACAATTGCTGGCTAGCACCTACCGGGCTCAGGGCGATCTGAACAATTCCCGTTTGACCTACCAGCATTTGTTGAAGTTGGAACCTTCAGACCTGACCCTGCGAGAAGCACTTATTGTCTGTTGTTTCGACAGCCAACATTACGATCAGGCTTTATCCGAGCTGGAAGAATGGAAAGAGGCATTTCAGAAGGCGGGCCATGTAGAAACATTGAAGGGTCATTATGAAACCCTGAAAGAGGTTCTTCCCGGGAATCAGTCTGTTCTTAGGACTCTCGACTCAATTTATGCGTTGACTGGCGATGGGGACAAGACCTTTGATTCTATCTCTTCTTCGACAGATGAGTCGGGCTTTGCTCCAGAAAAAGAGACAGTTTCAGATTCATTGCTCGATTCATTGACCGATGACATGGAGGAGCAGGCACCTGATCTTGACGAAATAGACATACCTCTGGAAGATTCCCATGACGAACTGGATCTTGTCTCGTTGGAAGACGACGACGAGATTGAGGAACTTGAGCCTTTGGAGGCTGAAGAGGAGGTCATTGACCTTGATCTCTCGGATGCGCTCCAGATCGAGGCTGTGGAAGAAGATTCGCTTGACCTCGATTTTGACCTTGGCGAAGAGGAACCCGAGCTTGCTCCCGCTCGTGATCTTCAGTCCGAACTCGAAGAAGCGGAATTTTACCTTCAGCAAGGACTCTTTGACGAGGCCGAACGCGTCTGTCGTGATCTGTTGCAGGAATACCCGGATTCTGAGGAGTGTCAGAAGAAGCTGGAAGATGTCCTGTCCCGCACTGAGGACAAGGAGAGCGAGCGGGACGCCTCTGCTGAGCTCCATAATCTGGCTGCGGAGGTCCTCGAAGAGGGGTTCCCGGACCTGGTTCTCGACAGCCTCGACAATATTCTGGGAGATGATTTGACAGAGTTGGATGATCTGCTTGATATCTCTGAGGGAAGTCGGGTATTCAGAACCGATGTTGATGATCAGATTGCCGCTGATGATATGGAGTCTCACTACAATCTCGGTATCGCATACCGCGAGATGGGTTTGTTCGATGACGCTATCAGTGAATTTGGCAAAGCTCAAGCTGACCCATCACGTGTTGTCGCTTGTCAGATCCTTAAGGGTCTCTGCTATGCGGAAAAGGGTGAGTTTGAAAAAAGTGAAGAGGCTTATAAGACTGCTCTTGATGTCCCTACGATTGATGAGGGGCAGAAGCTGAGTCTTTACTATGAGCTTGGAATGCTCTACGAAAATTTCCAACGTCCGGATGAAGCCCTTGCGATGTATCAGCTGGTTTCAGGGGCCGACCCGCAGTTTCGCGATATAGAAGAAAAACTGGCAAATATTGGATCAGGGGAAGATGCTGAAGTTGCGAATGGGTCCAGTAAGGACCGGATTTCGTTCTTGTAGTCATTCTGGTTTGAGATCGTATCGTTAACCTTGATATCTACTCTATGGGCTAGTTTGACCCATAGCTCGCAAGACCTTTAGTCCCGCAGTGAAACGGAGTGCCAGATGGGTTACACCTCATATTACAATTTGGAGAGGGAGCCGTTTTCGAATGCTCCCAATGACAGTTTTTATTTTAACAGTGAACAGCACAATCAGGCGTTGCTCCGTTTGATGTATTCCGTTGACTCTGATAAGGGCTTGGCGGTACTGGTTGGTGGGGTCGGCACTGGTAAAACCACTCTGGCTCGTCGCATGCTGGACAACCTCCCTGTCGAAAAGTATGAATCCTCTTTACTGGTCATGATTCATTCAGCGATTACGCCGGAATGGATTCTTACCAGGATTTCCATACAGTTAGGGGTTAAGGACCCGGACAGCAATCCCCTCAAGCTTTTAAAGCAGCTCTATGAACGCCTCTTGCAGATCGACAAGGAAGGTCGTAAGGCTGTCGTTTTGATTGATGAAGCTCAGATGTTGCAAACTCGTGAACTGATGGAGGAGTTTCGTGGTTTGTTGAATCTGGAAATTCCCGGGAAAAAATTGTTGAATATTATTTTCTTTGGACTCCCGGAGTTGGAAGAAACAATGAAACTTGATGAACCTCTGGCCCAGCGTGTGGCAGTGAAGTATACCTTGAAGCCATTATCTTTAACGGCTGCCGAGTCTTATATCCACCATCGGATTCAAGTCGCCGGTGGTACAAATACCCCTTTTGTGACCGGCGCGATCTCTGCTGTACATAAATACTCAGGTGGTGTGCCCCGGTTGATCAACACCATATGCGACAATGCCCTGTTTGAGACTTATCTGCGCAGGGATGAGCAGGTCTCGATGCCGGTTGTGCAGAGTGTCTCCGAAGATCTGGGGCTGATTGCTTCTGCAACGATACCTGTAGAGGCAGAGACGCAGACAAAGACGCAGACCGCAGAAGAGATCGAGATGGATGAGATTGAAATGCTGCTGGAAGAGTTCGATTAACTGCGGTTTCCCTCAACTGTATGTACATTGTTTATTCACCCATACGGCCGTTCTCCGGCCGTTTTGTTTTTTGTAACGGAAGCTGTGCCATTATCGAGATTGTGGCAGATACATTTATCTAGATGAGGTTGCGGTGATGATGTCTCGTATACAGGTCTTGCCGGAAGAGCTCTGCAACAAAATTGCTGCAGGGGAAGTCGTTGAACGCCCCTCCTCTGTGGTCAAGGAGTTGATCGAGAATGCAATAGACGCAGGTGCTGTGGATATTCTGGTTGAGCTGGAAGCCGGAGGAAGAAAGCTGATACGAGTTGCCGACAACGGTTCTGGTATGGACAGGCAGGATGCATTTCTTTCTCTTGAGCGACATGCGACCAGTAAAATAAGCAGCGATGAAGATTTGTTTGCCCTTCATACTCTCGGGTTTCGCGGCGAGGCGCTTGCGTCGATTGCCTCTGTTGCACGTTTCCGTTTAAGGACCAGTGCCAATGATGACGGACTCGGCTACGAAATTTATGCTGAGGGAGGCAATATCAGGAAAACGTCTGAGGTCGGGCTGCCACGGGGTACCAGCGTTGAGGTACGCAACCTGTTTTTTAACTTGCCTGCGCGGCGTAAATTTTTACGCAAAGAACAGACAGAACTGAGTCATGCCGCAGATGTCGTTACCAAGCAAGCACTGGCACACCCGGAAATTTCATTCCGACTTCAGCACAACGGTCGGAAGATGCTCGATCTTCGTCGTGAAAACGGACTTCCTGAGCGGGTAGCAGCCTTGCTGGGAAGGTCGCTGCTGCGCGATATGTTGCCTGTCGATTTTGAATCTGGTGATCTCCGCCTGCATGGCCTGCTGTCACAGCCTGCCTTAAACCGATCAGCAGGAACCCATATCTATACCTTTGTCAATGGCCGCTATATCCGTGACCGGGTGGTGCAGCATGCAGTTATCGACAGTTATCGACAGTTATTGATGAGAGGCCGGTATCCGGTTGTGGTTCTGTTTCTGGAGCTTGACCCGGCACAGGTTGATATTAATGTCCACCCGACCAAACATGAAGTCCGATTTCGAGAGCAGGGCCTGGTTCATGATTTTATCGTTGCCGGTATTCGCGAGGTTTTGCGTCCGTCACAGTGGCTGAACGTTTCACCGGAAAAACAGGTTTTTTCCACAGAGCAGGCGAGTTCACTTCCGCCTGAACCAAGCGCAGACAAACAGGAAACGGTTCAGGACATAGTGACCGATTACCGTCTCCAGCACACCCCTGCCAGTAACGCTTCTGCCGGCAATGGACAACCGGACCTCTCGCGGGCTGAAGTGACTCAGCCTCCTGAGGGAGGTCAACTCCCATTAACTCTTGGTTTGGAAGACTCGAACGGTTTCTTTTCCGGGTTGCAGCTGCTCGGACAGTATCATCAGAGTTATCTACTCTGTCAGGATGGCGATGATCTGTTGTTGATTGATCAGCACGCGGCGCATGAAAGGATCGGATTCGAGAAACTTAAAAATTCTTATCTTGATGGTCGTGTAGAGCGCCAGCAATTACTCTTTCCGGAAATGCTCGAACTCGATTTCAGAAGTGCCGACGCCTTAATTGAGCATTCAGAAGAACTGGACCTGCTCGGTTTTGAACTGGAGCCTTTTGGCGGAAAATCGTTTGCGCTCAAAGCCGTTCCACCACTGCTTAAAAATGGGCAGGTCGGTCAGTTGGTGGTTGATGTTGCTATGGAACTGGACCGAATCGGGAAAAGCGGACAACTCATGGAGCGAATTGATGAAATTCTGATCCTGATGGCCTGTCATGGTGTTTTGCGGGCAAATCAGGCCTTGACTCGACAAGAGAGTCTGGCACTGCTACATGAACTCGACCAGGTTGATTTCAAGGCTCATTGCCCCCATGGGCGCCCGGTTATGCAACGGTTGACGCTGACTGAAGTCGAAAAACTGTTTCGCAGACAATAGTGAAAAAAATGAAGCATGTGAACGAACAGATCCCCGTATTGGTGATTAACGGTCCGACGGCGTCCGGAAAAAGTGGTTGGGCACTTGAGCTCTCTGAAATCTACGACCTGGAGATTATTTCAGCTGACTCCAGGCAGGTTTATCGGCAGATGGATATCGGAACGGCCAAGGTGAGTTGCGAAGAACAGGAAAAAGTTCCCCATCATCTCATCGATCTGGTCCAGCCGGACCAAGCCTTTTCCGTCGCTGATTTTGTTGCTCTGGCCCAGCCGCTGGTAGAGAAGATTCATCGTCGAGGACGACTTCCTTGTGTAGTCGGAGGAACCGGTCTTTATATCCAGGCCTTGACCGGAGGGCTCGCAGCGGTGCCGACCGGAGATGACGCTTTACGAACTGAACTTCATCAGAGAGAAACGAATGAAGGCGAAGGAACCTTGCATTGTTTGCTGAAAGAGGTTGATCCCGAATCCGCTGAAAAAATACATCCCCGCAATCTGGTCCGGTTGGTCAGAGCACTGGAGGTCTTTTATTTGAGTGGTCGCAAACTGTCAGAATTGAAGCAGGAGCATCAATTCTCTGATCAGCAATACAACACCCTCGACCTGGCCCCGAAGATCGAAAGGTCAGAATTATACCAGCGAATTGATCAACGCGTCGTTCAGATGCTGGAAGCAGGTTTATTGGAAGAGACAAAAAGACTCCTCGAACAATATGATCCACAGTTAAAGGCGATGCAGACGCTTGGCTATCGAGAAGCCATTTTGCATCTGCAGGGTCAGCTCGATTATTCGCAAATGGTTGAATTGATTCAGACCCGCACCCGTCAATATGGCAAGCGCCAATTAACCTGGTTGAGGAAAAATCATCAGACGATTTGGGTTGATTCCTGCAAAGAGTCTGATAGAGTAAAAAAATCTATTGATAATTTAATTCAACGATAAAGGAGCGGATATGCCTAAATCACCCTTCAACATTCAGGATCAATATCTTAATCAGGCACGCAAAGAACGGGTCAAGGTCGTCATTCATATGATGTCTGGCGGTCAGCTGGAAGGGTTTATCAAGTCCTTTGACAGCTTTTGTGTCCTTGCCGAGAGTAATGGAGACATCCTGATCTATAAGCATGCGATTGCGTCCATTACATCAATGGACGGAACTTTCCGTCTTCATGGCGGTCGTGATTAAACAGTAAAAACTTCACTCGGCTCTTACACATGCAAGATAAGTGAGTTTCAGGGGTGGCAACCAACAGGTTGCCACCCCTGTATCATTTTGCCTATTATACCCACAGTTGCCTTGACGCAGTGTCTTGGTGCTATACTATGACATCCTTGGTCCCCCCCTAGAAACCATCATAACTGGCTGGATAATGCTAAAAATAGAAGACGTTTCTCCTGGTGGCCTTGCAGAACTGGCCGGCCTTCAAATTGGCGATCATCTGATTTCTGTCAACGGACGAAAAATTGTCGATATCCTCGATTATTTTCTTTCGCTCAATGCCGATCTGCTTCAGTTGGAAATTTTGCGAGCAGGGAATGGGGTTCTTCTGTACGAGCTTGAAATGGAAGAACATCTTGATCCGGGTCTCCAGATGGAGCACCCCGATCCCGAACATTGCGGGAACAATTGTCTGTTCTGTTTTGTTCATCAACTCCCCAAGGGGCTACGGAAAACCCTCTACGTCAAAGATGAAGATTACCGCTACTCATATCTATACGGCTCTTACATCACCCTCAGTAATATTGACCAGGTGGCGCTGCAGAGAATAATTGATGAAAATCTTTCACCTCTTTATGTGTCGGTGCATGCCACCGACGAAGAATTGCGTACTCAACTCCTGGGGCGTAAGTCTCCCCCGATCTATGAGCTGTTAGAACAATTGACAGGGGCGGGTATTGAAGTCCACTGTCAAATCGTTGTCTGTCCCGGAATCAACGACGGCAAGGTGCTGCAGCGGAGTATCGAGACTCTCTATCGACTTGCGCCCAAGATTTGTTCACTTGCTGTCGTCCCGGTAGGATTAACCCGATTCAGAAAGAATCTGCCGGTCATGCGTGCTCTGACTCGACAGGAGTCTGTTGCCACGGTTGAGATGATCGAAATGTTACAGCAGCGATTTGTACGTCTAAACGGATCACGGTTCGTTTTTGCTGCCGATGAACTCTACCTGCAAGCTGATCGTCAAATTCCCGACATAGCCGATTATGAAGAACTTTGGCAGCTTGAAAACGGTGTCGGTCTGATCGCTCAATTTAGGTGTGATGCTCAAGAGGTCCTTCTGGATGCCGAGCCGCTGGAGTTGAATAAGGTCACATTGTTGACAGGTTGCTCATTTGCCCAGGAACTGAAGACCTTTGTACGTCAGCTTTCACAGCGGACCGGGGTAGAGATTGTGGTCTGCCCGATTCGCAACATGTTTTTTGGTGAACAGGTGACCGTTGCCGGACTGTTGACCGGGCAGGATCTCCTGGCTCAGTTAAGTGATCAGGAACTGGGCGAGGTTCTTCTGTTGCCTGATGTCATGCTTAAAAGCGATGAAGACGTTTTTCTGGATGATCTCTCCCTCTCGGAACTGTCGGAAAGGCTGAATATCCGGGTAAAGAAAATTGCCAGCACTCCCTGGGGACTTCTGGATGGACTGGAGGCCATTGCCTACGATTCAACCGATGTTGTGCGCTGTAACACCTGATTCACAGATTTAAGCGATGACAAAGATGAGACAGACATTTTCGGTGCAAGGCATGAGCTGCGCTAAGTGCGTTGCCAAGCTGACATCCATTCTGGAGGGTCTGGATGGAGTGGCTTCGGTTGGTGTCTCGTTGGAAGACGCCGCAGCCACCGTCAGTTATGAATCGAATTTATGTAGCGATACTCTGATCCGTGCTGCGATACGTGGCGGCAGTTTTGGGGTCGGTTCATCTTCTAGTCAGTCGG
>DATFMC010000028.1:0-13906 GCA_035267105.1 Geopsychrobacteraceae bacterium | reverse complement strand
GCCCATCTTGTGTTTTTCAATCAGTGCCACTTTGGCCTTGACCGCGGCGGCGATGTAAGAGCTGACCAGTCCGGCGCTGCCGGCTCCGAGAACCACCAGATTGTAATCAAAACGTTCCGGTTTCTGATGCCCGGCAAACACCTTGCGGGCCTGAATCACGCCCAGTATTTTTTTCGCGATCAACGGAAAAACACCGAGCAGGGCAAAAGAGAAAAGGAGCCCCGGCGAGAGGATTCCTCCCAGACCTTCAAGCTGTCCAAGCTGGGTTCCGGCATTGACATAAACGATGGTTCCGGGCAGCATCCCGACCTGACTGACCAGGTAAAAGAGCGATGCTTTCAGCGGCGTCAGCCCCATCACCAGATTAATGACAAAAAAGGGAAAGATCGGAACCAGCCGCAGCGAAAAGAGATAAAAAGCTCCTTCTTTCTCTACGCCCGCATTAATCGCACCAAGCTTGTCGCCGAACCTGGCCTGGACCCAGTCACGCAGCAGAAAGCGCGAGACCAGAAACGCCAGGGTCGCGCCGATACTGCTGGCAAAGCTGACCACCAGCAGCGCAGTCCACAACCCGAACAGCGCCCCGCCTGCCAGCGTCATCACCGTTGCTCCCGGCAGAGAGAGAGCTGTGACCAGAATATAGATCGCAGCATAAGCCAACAGCGTCGTCAGTCGGTTCTGCCGGTAGTAGGCATCAAATGCCTGCTGTTTACTTTTCAGAAAGTCCAGGGTCAGGTATTGCCCCAGGTCGAAGAGAAAAAATGCCGCGATCAGGATTGCAATAACCAGCAGCATGATGAATTTTGATCGTTGACCTGTCATAATTGCCCCCTGGCAAAAAGATTTCATACTCGCTGAGAAAATCCAGCAGGAAACCGGCCCCTTTCTCCTGCTCATCAGTAGGGAATAGGTTGAGGAAATTATGACTATAATATCGATAAACTTCAATATCTGTTTCTTTACATATGGATTCTTTTTACTTTTTATAGTTTGACAGGGAACGCTGGATTTTGTGAGTATTGTTGAACTGCTTCACCAGAAAGCAAACGAGAAACAACAAAGGATAATAACTTGAAGTCGTCAGGGCATCCATATTGAGCCAATCCTTTGTTGACTTTTTAACCTCAGGCAGGAGTTGATCCAGATCTTGCTTAACTCGCGAGAGTCACGCAGGCAGCAAGGGATCCAAAATGAAACTTGTCATTGGAAACAAAAACTATTCAACCTGGTCACTCAGGCCTTGGCTACTGCTTTCCGCTTTTAACATCAACTTTGAAGAAATCCAGGTGTCTTTGGTACAGGACGGACTCAAGAACCGCTTGGGGAAATATTCCAAATCGTGCAAAGTTCCGGTTCTGATCGATGGTGATCTCAGCATCTGGGACTCTCTGGCGATTTGTGAATATGTCTCTGAGAGATACCTGACCGGCAGGGGTTGGCCGGAAGGCCTCGCCCTGAGATCAGAAGCCAGGGCCATCGTTGCTGAGATGCATTCCGGGTTCACTGCGCTGCGCGGTGAGATGCCGATGAATATTCGTGCCACCCGCAAGGTTAAACTGTCCGCTACCGCTAAGGCAGATATTGGTCGGATCGACTCGATCTGGTCAGAGTGCACCGCAAAGAATGCTCAGCTCGGCCCCTGGCTGTTCGGTGAATTTTCCATCGCGGATTGCTTCTTTGCACCGGTCGCTTCACGGTTCGCCACCTACTCTACCCCGCTGTCAGCAGCAGCTCAAAACTACGCAGACTGCCTGCTCAGACACGAGAGTTACATCAGGTGGGCCGAGGCGGCCAAAACCGAGACAGAAATCATCCC
Source organism: Geopsychrobacteraceae bacterium (assembly GCA_035267105.1). Taxonomy (GTDB): domain Bacteria; phylum Desulfobacterota; class Desulfuromonadia; order Desulfuromonadales; family Geopsychrobacteraceae; genus BM509. The sequence goes on along the minus strand of DATFMC010000028.1, from coordinate 12,090 downwards.
GGAAGATGAGGCAGGGATTTAGCTTGTATTTCCTGATGATATTCTTAGAATGCGCTGGCTTATTTTCTTGAGCTGCGCGACTGACAACATAGACTGATATCAGTCTTCTTTTTCGATTTGTTCCCCCTATTGCAAATCACACAGGACAATTCATGAAGGATAAACAAAGACCTGTTCTGGGATGGCGCGAATGGCTTGCGCTTCCCGACATTGGACTTCCCGGCATTAAAGCCAAGGTTGATACGGGTGCGAGGACCTCAGCGTTACATGCCTTTTGTGTCGAGCCGTACCTCAATGAGGGGCGACAGTTTGTACGCTTCCATGTTCACCCCCTCCCCGGGAACAACGATCTGGTACGCGTTTGCCAAGCCGAGGTGATCGACAATCGTCGTGTGACCGACTCCGGGGGGCACGTGGAAAATCGCTTCGTCATCCATACGACCGCAGTCATTGCAGACATCAGGTTCCCGATTGAGCTGACCCTGACCAATAGGGACACAATGAAATTCCGTATGCTTCTTGGCCGGGCCGCGCTGAAACAGATCGGCGCAATGGTGGCCCCGGATCGTTCCTATCAGATGGGACCGTCTTTACGTCATGCATATGAACTGTCTGAGAAGGAGAATAACGCATGAAAATTGCCGTACTATCGAGAAACCCAAACCTTTATTCAACAAGCAGAATGGTTGCCGCAGCAACTGAACTGGGACATGAGGTTCGCGTCATCGATCCCTTACTCTGCTATATGACCATTGCAAGCCAAAGACCAACGATCCACTACAAGGGCGAAGAGTTAAAGGGCTACGATGCGATCATTCCCAGGATAGGTGCGTCGATCACCTTTTATGGCGCGGCTGTTGTTCGCCAGTTTGAAATGATGGGTATCTACAGCGTAAACGAATCGGTCGCTATCAGTCGCTCCCGAGACAAACTGCGCAGCCTGCAGCTACTGGCGCGCAAAGGGATTGGCCTGCCCGTGACCGGCTTTTCCCATTCAACACAATTCACCAGCGACTTAATAAATCTGGCCGGTGGAACACCGTTGGTGATCAAGTTACTGGAAGGAACCCAGGGGATCGGTGTCGTTCTCGCCGAAACCGGAAAAGCAGCTGAAAGCGTCATTGAGGCATTTCGGGGCCTGAAGGAACATATTCTGGTTCAGGAATTCATCAAGGAAGCAAAAGGGTCTGACATCCGCTGTTTCGTCATCGGAGACAAGGTTGTCGCGGCCATGAAACGTCAGGGCAAAGAGGGGGAGTTTCGCTCCAACCTGCATCGGGGTGGACACGCGAGCATTGCAAAACTGACCCCCGAGGAACGCTCCACGGCAGTGCGGGCCGCCCGCATCATGGGATTGAACGTCGCAGGAGTCGACCTGTTGCGCTCAAACCATGGTCCGGTCGTCATGGAGGTCAACTCATCACCGGGGCTACAGGGGATTGAAGAAGCAACCGGGAAAAATGTCGCCGGCATGATTATTCAATTTATCGAAAAACAGGGCAAACCGGGACGCACCCGCACCAGGGGTAAGGGATAAACTGGCCGTACTCCTCAGAAATTCGCGCGGAGGTTAATCCTTTTAGGGCGGACCTGTAATCAACGCATTAGGTTAGCCTCGGATGAACTGCGAGCACAGAGACAGCCTGATGATGAATATCTTTTACAGGTTGTTGTTATGAGATCGGGGTCGTCATCACAGAACGACTGCCGCTGGTTGTGGCTGGGCAGAGGCCACTTTACGTCAACAACCATCGGGGTTATGGAACGATTCCTGGACGCGAGCAGCAAGGACCTACGGAGAGCATGATGCAGCAGCAAAGTGTACAGATACTGACACAAATCGGCCTGACGGTCCTGGCGATTGTACTCTATTCGATTCTGCTTTCTGCCTCCAACAGAGCCATCAAACTGTTCGGCCGGCGCCAGAGCATAGTGGAAAAACGTGTCCTCTATATCAAAAAATATTTCACTGCGACCTTTTTTTTAGTCCTGTTGCTTTCCATTACCGTCATTTGGGGGATTGATTTCAGGGGCATCCTGATCTTTGCCTCTTCTTTTTTTGCGGTGGTCGGGATCAGCCTGTTTGCTTCATGGTCGATCCTTAGCAGCGTGACCGCAAGTGTCATCATCTTCTTCAATTTTCCTTACCGGATTGGCGACCATGTGCACTTCTATGATGGTGACGACAGCATCGGTGGCACAATTACGGACATGACCCTGTTTTACATCCAGATAGAAACGCCAGATAAAGAAGTTGTTATCTATCCGAACAATCTGGCGATACAGAAACCGATTGGCCGCTCTAAACAAGCACCAGCGAAGAATTCGACCGATGCTGGTTAAGTTGCAGAACCGGACCTACAATCCTGAATCGAACGATTGGTCATCGTTCGGACCTCGCGTGACCTGTCGTTTGCCGTCATCCCCGTGGACATCTCAGACATGCGAACTTCTCCATTTTGACTAAACGACAGCAGCAGATATAATTTCAATGTCATACCAGTGAACCCTGACAAGCTGCGGAGCCCCAGATGTTAAACTTCCCGTTGCCCACCAGCCCTCATGCTACGGCAGTTCTTATTCTGGCGGTCTCAGCCCTTTTTCTCTTCAGCCGAAAAAACCTTCCGTTAGAGACCTCAAGCTTTATCATCCTGATCACGCTCGCCATCGGCTTTGAGGTCTTTCCGTTCGTATCAGACGGAAAGGTTCTGCATGCGGTGGACTTTTTCCACGGTTTTGGCCACGAAGCACTGATTGCGGTGTGTGCGCTGATGATTGCCGGTCAGGGGGTCGTTCGAACCGGAGCATTGGAACCTGTCGGCAGAGGATTGGCGCGTATCTGGAAAATCAGCCCGAGTATTTCTCTGCTCATCACTCTGCTGATCGCAGCATTCATCAGCGCATTTATCAATAATGTTCCCGTTGTTGTCTTGCTGCTCCCCATCCTGATCAGCGTCTCTCTCAAGACGGGGGTCAAAGCCTCCGGTGTTCTTATGCCGATGGGGTTTTCCACCTTGCTGGGTGGAACCTGCACCACAATAGGAACCTCGACAAACCTGCTGGTGGTGTCGGTTGCTGCCGAGATGGGGATGAAACGACTTGAAATGTTTGATTTTCTTGTCCCGGCAGCAATTTCCGGAGCAGCAGGAATCGTCTACCTCTGGCTGGTTGTTCCACGCATCATGCCAGACAGGAAATTAGCCTTAACCGACAGTTCACCGCGTATTTTCTCTGCGCACCTGGAAATTACGGAAGAGAGCTCAATTGTCGGGAAAACATTGGCTGAAGTGAATAAAAAGGCGAATGAAACCATTAACGTGATCAGAATCAGACGTGGCCCGGATAATTTCACAATGCCGCTACCCAGCCTGATTCTGCACGCTGGTGATCAACTGATCATTCGTGACACCCCGGAACGTTTGAAAGAGTTTGAAACCACCCTTGAGGGAACTCTCTACCCGGATGAATCTCTGGGAACACCGGTTGATGACGACCATCCATTGAAAGAAGATGATCAACAGGTAGCAGAGATAGCGATTATTCAGGGATCCCACTTACAGGGGAGGACGATCGGAAGTCTGCATTTTCCAGATCGATACAAGATCCTTATTCTGGCAATTCACAGAGCCGGAAAACCGCTCACCAAAATCGTCGACACCATAAGCGACATTCGTCTTCAATCGGGAGATATCCTTCTGGTTCAAGGTCCGCGAGAACAGATCTCCTTACTGAAAAAAGAAAAAAACTTTTTGGTACTCGACGCAACGATGGACCTGCCAGTCGCCAGAAAAGCGCCCTTGGCACTGGCGATCATGCTCGCGATTATCATCGCCACTGCGACAGGATTTCTGCCAATCGCGATCAGCGCTTCCTGTGGTGCCCTGATCATGATCATCACGGGTTGCCTGGCCTGGCGCGATGCAACCAGAGCATTGAGCACTCAGGTCATCCTGATCGTCGTGGCGAGTCTGGCGCTGGGATCTGCCCTACTGAAAACGGGAGGGGCGCAGTATCTGGCAGAAGCCTTTCTGTTCGCAACCGGCGACGTCTCACCAAGATTCATGATCAGCGGCCTCATGCTGCTGATGGCCGTTATCACCAATGCCGTCTCCAACAACGCCACCGCCGTTATCGGGACCCCCATCGCAATATCAATCGCAGATCAGGTGGGGCTGTCTGCTGAACCATTTGTCCTCGCCGTACTGTTCGGCGCCAATATGAGCTTTGCCACCCCCATGGCTTACAAGACCAATCTGCTGGTCATGAATGCCGGGGAGTACAGCTTTAACGACTTTCTCCGTATCGGTATCCCGCTGGTGCTCATCATCTGGGTAACCCTCTCACTGGTTCTGCCCGTCCTCTACGGACTGTGAATTTTTGAAGGTACAGCCCGCGGCCTGCACGACACGGTTTTGTAGAACGTTTCACATGAGGACATCCGTTCCACAGCAAAGCTCAATGCATAAAAGTAAAAATCAATCAATGCAATCTCCCACCCCGTCTACCTTTTATGGTTTGACAGACCAAGTCAGAATTTGTGCGGATGGGTCGATTGGTTCTGTAAGTATCAAGCACCTGCAACCATCTATTTTAATTGAAGATATTGAAACTTAAGGAGATCACAATGGCGAAAAGACCTAATACGAACAAGAAGTTAATCGGGCTGATTCTCATCGTTATCGGTATCGGCGTGGCTATCTGGGGCTATCAGATGTCAGAATCTGTGGCATCGCAGTTGACCAGAGCCATTTCAGGCTCGGATACCGATAAAGTTATGGTCTGCTACATCGGCGGTGCGGCCAGTTTTGTTGCCGGATTATTTCTGGTCGCAAAAAAATAGCAAGAATCCAGGATCCTATTTTCATGTAACAGCTGCCAGCTCTCCCCAAAAATGCAGCGGTGCTGTTAGGCGATAATCTGAAATGCCCGAATGTTACAGCAGGGGCCGCTTTTCAGGTTTTCAAGCGCAGGGCTGCATGCTATTGTTGCCCTGTTTTGTTGAGGACAAGTCAGTTCCAACCTTTTTTTTACGAGCGCGATATGCAGAATTCGCATAACGAAACACGTATCACAGATAACGATATGAATTTGACTGGTCTACTGCCGGTCGAACACGAACCGGTGTTGGCTCTTGACCACAACTACTGCCTGCCATTCATGGAAGAGATGCTGTGTCGGAATCAATTGAATTTTTCCGGTTTTTTTCAGCCTGTCGAGATTGAATCTCTCGATAAAAATCATTTTCCCAACGAACGTCAGAACACCATGTTCAAGATCAACGCCCCGAAAGATTTTACTCGGATAACTAAGGAATCGTGATGACTACGCCTGTTGTCTCTATTGTCGCCAAAAGCGGAACCGGAAAAACGACATTACTTGAAAAGCTGATCAGAGAAATGAAATCACGCGGTTACCGCGTCGGTGCTGTTAAACATGACGCGCATAACTTCAACATCGACCACGAAGGAAAGGATTCCTGGCGGTTGACGCAGGCTGGTGCTGATACCACACTGATCACCTCACCGGAGAAGGTGGCGATGGTCAAACTGAACCCCGGTGGAAAAGAACCGGAACTGGACGACACCCTCGCTGCGTACTGCAACGATCTCGATATCATCCTCACCGAGGGCTTCAAGCGCAGCAGCATGCCGAAAATCGAAGTTTCCCGTCACGCCCGTAGCGAACGACTGCTCTGCCGTGACGAAGAATATGATCCGAGCCTGATCGCAGTAGCGACTGACCGGGAGCTGGAACTGGATGTCCCGGTCTTTGATATCAACGATAGTGTCTCGATCTGTGACTTTATCGTGGAGCGTTTTCTTTCATGAGCCAGATTCGTCTGCGTCGCAAAATCTGGCTGGAGGTTGACGGCGAACCACTGCTCGGCTATGGACGGGCACGCCTGCTCAATGCGATTGCCGACTCCGGTTCAATCAGCGCGGCCTGTCAGCTTCTCGGTATCTCCTACCGCAGGGCCTGGGCAAAACTGCAGAAGATGGAGAAACAGGCTCCCTTCGCGATACTGGAGCGCCACAAAGGGGGCAAAGGTGGTGGCGGAACCACATTGACCAAAGAGACAATCAGCCTGTTACAACAGTACGCTGAATTAACGACAATGATCGATACCAAACTGCAAGAGTGCAATAGCAAACAATTTGATATCCCTGAAATCGACAACCTGTAAACTGGAGCATGAAATGATTTCATATGAAGATGCTGTGACCATGATTCTGGAAAATGTTCCAGTCCTGCCACCGGTCACACGCCCTGTCGACCAGGCACTGGGACTGGTTCTGGCAGAGCCGGTCCTGTCAAGGCTTGACCTGCCCCCGTCTGACAATTCGGCGATGGACGGTTATGCTTTTTGCTTCGCTGATCTTCCCGAAGATCAAACCTTGCGTCAGGTCGGTTTCATCGCAGCCGGGGATTATTGCAGAGACACACTCAACCCGGGCGAAACGGTGAAGATCATGACCGGAGCGCCGGTTCCGAACGGCTGCGATACTGTGGTTCCGATTGAAGAGGTGACCACCGAGGGCGATCGCATCGTCCTGCAAAAACCGCAGAAAAAAGGGTCTCATGTCCGCTATCGGGGAGAAGAAATCTCACAAGGAGACGTCACTCTCCCTGCTGGCACCCTGATCAATTCCGGCGCCATCGGCCAGCTCGCAGCTTCCGGGATCGAGAAGATCAGAGTCATCCCCCCGGTCCGGGTGGCAATTCTCTCCACTGGTGACGAGCTGGTGGAACTGGGGGAAATCCCGCAGGATGGCAAGATCGTCAACTCCAACAGCCACCTGCTGGCAGCGCGCGTTAAAGAAGCAGGCTGCGATCCGCTTGTGCTCGGCATTGCCCGTGACAACCCGCAGGCGATGGAGAAAAAACTTCGGCAAGGCCTGGAAGCCGACCTGCTGATTACCTCCGGTGGAGTCTCTGTGGGGGATCGTGATTATGTGCAGGAAGTTCTGCAACAGCTCAGCTTTGAGAAGAAATTCTGGCAGGTGGCTATCAAACCGGGAAAACCGGTTCTTTTCGGTCTGATCGGTTCAAAGCCAATCCTCGGCCTGCCGGGCAACCCGGCCTCATCGGGCGCGACCTTTGATCTGTTCGTACGGCCAGCCCTGAAAAAGATGATGGGACGTGAGACACCGCGAGACATATTGGTCAAGGCGCGACTCACAGCTCCGGTCAAAGGCGGACACCAGCGCAAGAATTTCCTCTGGGGCGAGGTGACAGTGATTGCTGGCGCCCTGACCTTTGCGCCATCTTTACGGCAGGCCTCGGGCCAGAACCGCAGCATGCAAAAGGGGAACGGACTACTTCCAATGCCGATCGGTGGTCCGGATTTAACGGAAGGCTCCGAAGTAGAAATCATCCTGCTGCGGCTCCCCTGATTCGACTTTCAAAAGGAAGAACCATGCACGACACACTCGGGCGAACCATCAACTACCTGCGCCTCTCGGTCACCGACCGCTGCAACCTGCGCTGTCTCTACTGTATGCCGGTGGAAGGAATAGACCAGCTCGGACATAAGGAGATTCTGACCTTTGAAGATTTGCTGCAGATCGTCACTGCCGCCAGCAAAATCGGTGTCCACAAGGTTCGCATCACCGGCGGGGAGCCTCTGGTTCGTAAAGGGGTGATCGGCCTTATCGGCGATATTGCCCAGGTTCCCGGTATCAAAGAAGTGACCCTGACGACCAACGGACTGCTGCTGAACGGTCAGGTTCAGGCTTTGTGGACCGCCGGGATCAGACGGCTGAATGTCAGTCTTGATTCGCTGCAACCGCAGACTTTCGCTGAAATCACCCGCGGTGGCGATCTGGAAAAAATCTTGAGCGGCCTGGAAGAAGCTGAGAACGCAGGGATGCGGATCAAGCTCAACATGGTGGTGATGCGTGGCGTCAACGATCAGGAAGTTGTGCCCTTTGCCGCCCTCAGCCGGAGGAAATCCTGGTCGGTCCGCTATATCGAATATATGCCAACGATCCGCGAGCAAGGGTGGCAACGGAAAGTTATCTCTGGAAGTGAAATCCTGGAGAAGATTGCTGCCAGCTTTCCCCTTGAGGAAATCCCCAGGAGCCCTTATTGTGGCCCGGCCAAACCGTACCGGATCAAAAATGCACCCGGCACCATCGGTATCATCACCCCGATGAGCGATCACTTTTGTGGTTCCTGCAATCGGATTCGGGTCACCTCCACGGGCTACGCCAAGAGCTGCCTGCTCAGTGAAGGAGGGCTTGATCTGAAACCGGCGCTGCAGCAGGGAGACGCCGGCGCAGTGCAGATCGCCTTGCAAGACGTTATCTCCGGGAAACCGCCTGAACATCAATTGAACACAGACCCTGACAGCTCAACTCCGTTCAGCATGTCAAAAATAGGAGGATAGGATGTCTGCAAAGATCGTGGCAGTATGCCTCAGCCTCAACAAAGGTGAGCGCAAAACCCCGGCAGCTCAGGTTGAACTGCGTGAAAACCACGGCATTGTCGGTGACGCCCACGCAGGTGACTGGCACCGACAGGTCAGCCTGCTGGCACGGGAGAGCATCGAAAAGATGATCGCCATCGGGCTCGATGTCGGCAACGGCGATTTCGCAGAGAACCTGACCACCGAAGGAATCGATCTGCCGGCACTGCCGATCGGGACACACCTGAAGATCGGCGAGTGCCTGATGGAGATCACCCAGATCGGCAAGGAATGTCATAATCGCTGCGCTATTTATCATCAGGCGGGGGATTGCGTGATGCCGAAGGAAGGGATCTTTGCCAAAGTGCTCACTGGCGGAATAATTGCGCCAGGGGATGCTGTCGAGCAGCTTTGACTGCTGAAAAAAGGCCAATCAACCACTTGCGAATCCGATCCGACCGGCATAGAATCCTCCCCGGCCATTCTATCCCGAACAAAGGACCTCCATGTTTCGCCTGATCTTTATCGGCGCGCTTTCCGCCGCCTTTTTCAGCAGCACCTTTGTGCTCAATCGCGCCATGAGTCTGGAAGGTGGTCACTGGCTCTGGTCAGCAATCCTCCGCTATGGGTTCATGCTCTGCTTTCTGATAAGCGGAATGGTTCTCAGTGGCCACGGCAAAAGACTCAAAGAAATCTTTGCCGCCTATCGTGAAAACTGGACATTCTGGACAGTCTCTGGATCAACCGGCTTCGGTGTCTTTTATTCAATGCTCTGTTTCAGCGCCAGCTACGCGCCGGGCTGGGTTGTCGCGACCACCTGGCAGACTACGATTCTTGCCAGCCCACTCGTTCTGTTACTCTTCGGCAAAAAAGTTCCGACTAAAGCCCTGCTGTTTATTATGCTGATTTTCACCGGCATCGTTCTGGTTAATCTGGAACACGCAACGACCGCTTCATTGAAAGAGCTTGCCCTGGGCGCGCTTCCGATCCTGGTGGCGGCCTTTGCCTATCCACTCGGCAATCAGATGGTCTGGGAAGCTCAGCGTGGCGGCTGCAAGCGCATCCCTGATATTCAAAACCCATTGCTCCATAATGCCTTCTCCCGCATTACCCTGCTGACCTTGGGTTCGATCCCATTCTGGATTATTCTTGCGATCACCATCGCACCGCCCCCACCATTGTCCGGCCAATGGTTCAACACCGCTCTGGTCGCGCTGTTCTCCGGGATTATTGCCACCAGCCTGTTTCTGCATGCACGGCATCTGGCAACTAACGCCTACGAGATATCGGCTATCGATTCCACCCAATCGAGTGAAGTACTATTCTCATTGCTCGGGGAGATAATATTTCTCGGTGGGGTGTTACCCGGAACTTTTGGTATGCTGGGTATTGCGCTGACAATGACCGGTCTGATTTTCTATGTAAAAACACAGTATTCGCACCCGAATCCGGCTGATTCATAGCGGCAATCGATTCGAAAAATCAGCAATAATCCCTGACTCATAGAGATTGCCTCATAACAGAACACCCAAAGCATATTTAAAGGAGCCCCTGATGAAGCATGTTTTGATTACCGGCGCCAATCGCGGGATCGGCCTTGAACTGGCACGTCACTATCAGTCGGCAGGCTGGCGCGTGACCGGCGTCTGCCGGGAAACCTCGCCCGAGCTTGAGATTGTCGCGGAGCAGGTTATAAGTGGAATCGATGTCACCAACAAAGAGTCTGTTGATAGACTGGTCAAATGCCTGGACGGGCAATCGATCGACCTGTTGATTAACAATGCCGGACTCCTGCAGGATGAAACTCTCGGTTCCATCGATTTTGACTCTCTTCGCCTGCAGATGGAGATCAACGCCTATGCGCCATTACGGATCAGCGAAGCCTTGCTACCCAACCTGAAATCCGGCAGTAAAATTGCCAACATCACCAGCCGCATGGGATCGATCGCCGACAATGATTCCGGTGGCCGTTATGGTTATCGTGCCTCTAAAGCGGCATTAAATGCATTGGGCCGTTCCCTGGCCATCGACCTTAAAAAGAGTGGGATTGCAGTCGCGCAGGTCCATCCAGGATTTGTAAAAACCAGGATGGTAAACTTTGGCGGTTTAATCTCTCCAGAAGAATCTGCTGATGGAATAGTCAAAGTGATTGCAGCGCTCAACCTTGAAAATTCCGGCTCTTTCTGGCACAGCAATGGCGAAGAGTTACCCTGGTGATCTGATTGCCCACAAGGGGGCCGGGACCAGATAGACTGATATGTATATGGGCGTACCTGAAACCAGGGTCGCCCAGCTATGTCACGCAAGGCAGCAAATAACCTGAAAAGAAGCAGAGAGAACTCGCTATAAATGCAACCTTCCCGCCTCGGTTTTCCGAGCCTCTATCTTGCAATCTTCCTGCTGTCTCTCACCGGGCTGTTCGCCAAGCTGATCCCTCTCGATGCCACGTCGATCATCCAGCTCCGTTCGGTCGTCGCGGCGGCGGGGTTGGCCTTGTTCATCGGCCTGCAGAAGCGCAGCTTCAGGCTCTGCGGGATCAAAACCTACGTCGGAGTCTATGCTCTGGGTCTATTGCTCGGCCTGCACTGGGTGACCTTTTTCCACGCCATGCAGGTCTCGACCGTCGCTGTCGGCATGCTCGCCATGTTCACCTTCCCGGTCGTCACCATTCTGCTGGAACCGTTGTTCACCAAAAAAATGATCAAGTTGGGAGATATCTGCGCCGGAATCACCGTTCTCGTTGGCCTGGCAATTATGGTCGGTTCCGGCCCGAATGATTTACAGAAACCGGTCACCATGGGCGTTATTTCCGGCACCGTTTCAGCGGTACTGTTTGCCCTGCGCAACCTGTTTCAGAAATATTACTTCGCCGATGAAACCAGTGACAGTTTGATGTTCCACCAGGTGGTGGCCGTTGCCTTCATGCTGGCGCTCTTCGTCGATTATCCCCGTGTCGAAGTGTTGCAAGCCGTAGCGTTTTTCAAGATCTTCCTCCTCGGAATCCTCAGCACCGCCACGGCGCACACTTTGCTGGTTTACAGCCTGAAGCTGTTACCGGCGAAAACGGTAGCCTTGATCCAATGCCTTCAACCGCCGATTGCTGCGGTCCTGGCCTGGCTTGTGGTTGGTGAAACACCCGGCCTGTCTATTTTGATCGGGGGAAGTGTGATTTTATCCGTAGCGGCTTACGAGTCGACACAGAAAGCGCGAACGGCACAAGAGACAAAAGAAGTGTGAAAATAGTCACTCGGGCCAGATAAAGAAGGTTCAATTCAGTAAAGCTTATAAAACCTGCCGCCCTTCCTGGATCTATTGTAACAATCAGCTTTGTCGCGAAAAATTGCTATTTCAGCAACTTCTCAATCAGCTCCTGATATTTCTTCTCGATAACGTGTCGTTTCTTTTTCAGGGTATTGGTCAATTCCTCACCGGGCTTGAAATCCCGATCGAGAAACTTGATATTCCGTAGTTTTTCGTACGGTTTGAACCCCTGCCTGGGATGTAACAGTCGATTGATTTCGCTGCGGACCCGACTCATCACCTGTTTATCGTTGAGGTAATCTTCAGTATCGCTGACCAGATGACTGAGCTTTTTGGCAACGTAATCCTTGAGCATATCTTTGTCGGGTACAATGAGGGCGCCTAGCCCTTTTTGATCCTGACCGATCAGAACAGCGTCCTTG
>DATFMC010000027.1:0-4240 GCA_035267105.1 Geopsychrobacteraceae bacterium | reverse complement strand
TTTGATAAAAACGCTCTCTCTTGGGGCGTCGCCAAGCGGTAAGGCACCGGATTTTGATTCCGGCATTCCCAGGTTCGATCCCTGGCGCCCCAGCCATTAATATTCGGAGGTTAGCCTCTTTAGATAATTCTATGTCGGCCTGAGGGTTGGCAAAAAAAGGGTGGAGCTCAGCTTCATCCTTTTTTCATTTTTCTTTGCAAAACGATATTAAACAGGGTGATGAGCGATGTCTGAAATAAATACTCCTCTTGATCCAGCCGAATATGTTTTCTGGACTCCAGAGCCGAAAACGACCGTGACGACAGGACCGGAAGAGGTGATTCATTTCCTTCCGGAAATTCCGTTACCCATCTCTCAGTCTGATTTTGTGGAAGCAACGCGACCCACAGACAAGCAGATCGGAGTCGGACTTTACAATTATCTGCGCCGTTTTCCAGACTGTCCTTTCAACACCGACTACGCCAATCTACTCAAAAATGCTTATTCGTATTATCTCTCTGACCTTGGCTCACAAATCATCATGCTTGAGGCCAAGGATGTTGACCCACCATACGTAAAACGAAAGATTAATTATCTGAAAATACTGGCCTTGCTTGAGACCGAAAACTCCGGGTTGCTCTCCCGAATAGGGATCGCATATTTTGAGCTGGCGTTGATCTACAGCGAGTTGATTCACATACGTCGTGAGTTGATGAACGCCGTGACCTGGTTAAATAAATCGTTGTTTCTGGTTCCTAATGACATGACAGTCCTCAACTATCTTGGTCAAACCTGTTATCTTTTAGGTGACTATCCGGCCGTGGCCCGTTACTGGCAGGGAGTCGTTGATCAACTTCCTGAAGGTGAGTCACGCCAGGCACTTGTACAACGTCTGCAGAAAATTGCGGCAGAAGAACTGCCGGTTCGGCCCCTGGTGGAAGATTTTGAATCGGTTGGCATCGCTATTGAGCATTTCCACCTGCAGGAATTCGATCAGGCCAAGCTGATCATGGATCGACTTGAAGAGGAGGGCTCTCTACCCACAGAGATGCCTTCCCCGGACTTCTATTATTTTCTTGGGCTCTGTCGTGAAAAAGCTGGAGATTCCGCAGGAGCTTTTCAGTCATACTCTGATGCGTTGGAGATTGATGAACAGCATGAAGCCGCGACTGAAGGGAAAGAGCGGGTTCTGGACGGAAAGGAAGGTTAGGTATGGAACCATTTCGTTTCGCCGATATCCTGATGATCTTGCTGATCAGCGTTGTGACGTGCGGGATATTGATGTTGGTCAAGCGCAAACGGCAAGCCTCGAAATCCAAGACTCAGAGCGATGAAACAGATAAGATTCAGACTACAGATGAAGACAATTGACACATTGAATTAATAGCAGTATACAGGGCAGCTGAGAGAGAATTAACCTGTCACCGGGCGGACAACCGAATTTTCTGGAGGAAAAAGATGAACCCACTCGCCGCAGAACTGAACGAACTGTTGCAAAAGAACAACCCGTACGTGCTGGAGATGCTGTCCGATCTGGGTAAGGAGCTGTTCTTTCCCAAGGGAATCTTGAGCCAGTCTGCGGAAGCCAAGGATAAGGCTCATAAATTCAACGCGACAATCGGAACCGCGACCGAGAATGGTGGTCCGATGTTTTTACAGTGCTTTCAGGATAAACTGTCCGCCTTTGCTCCCAAGGATATCTACCCCTATGCTCCGCCAGCAGGAAAGCCCGAACTTCGCGAACTCTGGCGTGAAAAAATGCTGCGTGAAAACCCCGCTATGCAGGGGAAACATTTCAGTAATCCCATTGTCACCAACGCTCTGACCCATGGTCTTTCTATTGTCGGCGATATGTTTGTTGGTAACGGCGATCACGTGGTGATGCCCGACATGATGTGGGGAAACTATAATCTGACCTTCGGTGTCTGTAATAAAGGTGTGGTGAAAAAGTTCCCGACCTTCACTGACGCCGGCGGGTTTAATGTTGATGCGTTCAAGTCGTGCCTGAAAGCGACTGCGGCTGAAAAAGGGAAGGCGGTCGTTATCCTGAACTTCCCCAACAACCCCAGTGGCTACACCCCGACTGTTGCCGAGGGCGACGCTATCGTCGCAGCGATCAAGGACGTCGCGGCAGAGGGATGTAACATCGTTGCGGTCACTGATGACGCCTATTTCGGATTGTTCTACGAAGATTCACTCAAGGAATCCCTGTTCGGCAAGCTTGCCAATCAGCACGAGCGGATTCTGACCATCAAGCTTGATGGCGCAACCAAAGAGGAGTTTGTCTGGGGCTTCCGCACCGGGTTTATTACTTTCGCCGATGGTGGAAAGCAGCCCTGTCCAGACCTTCTGACCGCTCTGGAAAAGAAAACCATGGGAATTATCCGGGCCAAAATTTCCAACTGTCCGCACCCGTCACAGACCTTCGTCATTGAGGCTCTTCGCTCTCCAGACTTTCTCGCGCAGAAAGAGGAAAAGTTTCAGGTCATGAAAGGACGGGCTCTGCAGGTCAAGAAGGTTCTCAACGACAGCAAGTTCGACGAAGCCTGGAACTACTACCCCTTTAACTCCGGGTATTTCATGTGTCTGCAACTGAAGCGGGTCGACGCCGAGCAGTTACGAGTACATCTGCTCGACAAGTATGGAGTCGGGGCGATTTCGATCGGTAAAACCGATTTAAGAATCGCCTTCTCCTGCATTGCTGAAGAAGATATCGCTGAACTGTTCGATCTGATCCTTGAGGCCGAGCAGGATCTGGCATAAGATTCAAGGGCTCGCTTCGGCGGGCCCTTTTTTTATCCATTTCCTTGAAATTGAACGCAACGCTGAAGACTCTGCAATAGATAAGAAACATAGAGTTAAATCTCCAGAATTACGATATTATCAGGGTATGAACGTAACGGAGACAATGGCGATGGATAATGCTGAAGAGAACCTGAAAACCTACCTTTCCGATAATCTTCTTCTGGAAAATCTCTCCGAGACTGCTGCCCGGTTGGGCTATGATTGCTGGCTGGTTGGCGGTGCCTTGCGAGATGTCTTGCTGGGTCGGCCAGTCGCAGATGTTGATCTGGTCACGACTGCCGATCCGACCCCTTTGGCAAAAAGCTGGGCCAAACAGCAGAATGCCCACTGGTTCTGGCTTGACAAAGAACGCTGTCAGAGCAGGGTGTTGCTCCGCTACGGCAAACTTGAGTTCTATTTTGACTTTGCTCCCCTTCGTGCGGAGACCCTTGTTCAGGATTTGTCTCTGCGCGATTTTACCATCAACGCTCTGGCGCTGCCCCTGATCTCGCCACTGACTACCCAGAACCTGTACGACCCTCTTGATGGTCAGCGTGACCTGGAATCTGCCTTGATCCGGTCGTGCTCTGAACAGAGTCTGGCGGATGATCCCTTACGCATCCTGAAGGGGATTCGTCATTGCGTGACCCTCGGCTTTCAACTGGCACAAGAGACAGAAGTCCAGATGCGCGAAACCTCTGAGCGACTGGCAACAACAGCGGGGGAGAGAAAACGTAACGAACTTGGCAGAATTTTATCCAGCGGCAATCTGGCCCAGGGATTAGAGCTGCTTGATCGATGTCAGCTTATGCACGAGTTGTTCGGCCCGTCCGTCGTGCCATTGTCCCGTGACGCTCTAGCCACGAATCTGGTCAGATTGGAGAAAATTCTGAGTCAGTGGATGGAAAGAGACACCCTGTCGGTGATTCTGAGTGAGGCTGTCGATGAATTTATTGACCGGCGAGCCCTCTATCTGCTGGCTTTTCTTTTCAGAAATCGCAGCACTCAAAACTTGACCGTTCTTTTGCGGGAAAAGCTCCGCTTGAGCTGCCGCGCAGTAACAATCGTCGAAACGCTAGTTTCTTTCGATTTCAGGAAGTTCAAAGAACTCGATACACTCCCTGACCGCCCGCGCGTCAAGTGCCTCTGGCTTGAAAACCTTGGCCCTGCTGCTGTAGATCAACTGCTCTTTTGTGCGGCTGTCACCCAATCGGTCCGTCTGAACATTTCAATTGTTCAACAATTACTTGAAGATTTTACGAGAACGTTGACCCACGACCGGGTTCCTGATCTCTTAAGCGGAAGAGAGATAATGAAGCTCTTTCCGGAGATTTCGGGCAGACAGATCGGTCAGTACCAAAAACAGATTAAAGAGGCTGAAATCACCGGAGAAATCATCAATCAGAAAGACGCCAGGAAACTCCTTTCAGCGGAATTTTCATTTGACAAAAACTGACATCGAACCCTATACTCTGCA
>DATFMC010000026.1:0-9824 GCA_035267105.1 Geopsychrobacteraceae bacterium | reverse complement strand
AGTGCACTGGAGCCTGCAACAACAAGCATTGCAGATATCTCCATTTTGCCTGGCCACCCACAGCAAATTTTTCTCGATTCGCACCTTATCAGCCAAGTCACCGTTTACGACAGCAATATCCCGGCGGAACATGGGGCATTTACCGGCGGGATGGTTGCTACGGAAACGCTGGACCCCATAGGTCAATTCCGGGGCAATGTCAACTACCGTACAACTCGCAGCAGCTGGACTCAACTTCATATTCATCCTGACGAGCAAGAAGATTTTCAAAACTCGGAGACCGAAACAAAGCAACCTCGCTTCAGAAAGAGCAATGCCGGATTTTCGTTAAACACTCCAATTAACAGAGATATGGGCATCCTGATCTCCTACCAAAGAAAACAATCCGACATCCCGCTAACACACTTCGGAGAGACCAAAGAACAAACTCGCCTCATTGAAAACTTCTTTATTAAATACGGATATCACATCACTAACCGGACTCGTATTTTTTTAACCGGGATTCATGCCCCATACAAAAATGAATTTTTCCGGGTAGTAAAAAACAGTGATTATTCAATCAAGGGAGGTGCGAGTTCTTCAACAATAAAATTAGAGCATGACACAATGGCAGGAACTTTAAATTTTAAGATCGGGTATCGTTTTCAAAAAACAGAGAGAGATGCTCCGCTGGAAAAATTCAAATGGAGCACAAATACTGAGTCAATAAACTGGGAAAAAGGCCTTGAGGGTGGAAGTGGTCCCCTTGATACCAGTCAAGAGGATTTCGAGCTCAGCAGTGAATTGAGCTTTCTGGAATTTTCAACAGGACCGGTCGACCATCAAAGTAAAGCAGGGATAACTGCCGAGCATACCAATCTCGACTACAATCGCCCCGTCACCTCATATAGCTATACCGATAGCAGCCTCTACCCTGCTGTCATCGACCCGACTGTTGAATGCAATGGTGACGTTGCCTGCATTGACAATGAGCAGTATCTTCTCCAGAGATATGTTTATGAAAAGAATTCAAGCAACGTAAGTTACAACCACTATGCTGTTTATTTACAGGATGCCATGTCCTGGCAACAACTCGAACTCTTTCCCGGTGTTCGAGTTTCATATGACAGCTCTACCGAAAACACTAATTTCTCGCCACGCCTATCTGCTGCATTTGATATCTCCGATAACCGTAAAACCATACTATTCGGCGGGGTCAACAGATACTACAGCGGAACCCTTCTCAGCCATAAACTCCGTGAATCAATCTCCGCTTCAAATCTCTATGAAACTCGCTTGAATCTTGATGATGACTTCGCAGTTTCAAACGAGGGTCTCTACCGCTGGAAAAGCAATGACTTGAAAACCCCCTACTCGGACGAGTGGACACTTGGTTTCACCCAATCCCTGTTCAGAGGGGAACTGAAAGCGCAGTACATAGAAAGAAACAACAGAGATGAAATAGCACGAGAAAGAACAGCGACTCAGGAAGATGGATACAGATATTATCTCTTCAACAATAATGGTCGCTCGAAACACAAAAGTTATCAGTTGACACTATACCAACATTGGCGGAATCACTATTTTGAACTCAACGGAACCTACCAGGAAACGACTACCAGCAATCTGGATTACAACACCTCCGTTGATGCGGACGATGTAGAAGAACTGGTCTGGTACAATGGATCTACGCTCAGTTACCATGAGATACCACGGACAAACTACAATAGACCTTCAATCGTCAACCTGGTTTATTCAGGTCAGCTTCCCTTCAACACAAAATTTACAAATATTGCCAAATTTCGTGATGCTTATTATCGTTATAAAAACACAGGCAAAAAACACACACTGCCGAATGACAGTCAAATTTGGATTTATGAAAAAAAGAAGTACCACAGTTCAATAACCTTTGACTGGCGTTTCTCCTGGGCGATACCGGTTACGACCAAGCAGAGAGTTGATTTCACACTGGATATTTACAATGTTTTTAACGAAAAAAACCTTGTTTCTTATTATGAGGATGAATACGAACTGGGTCGGCAATTCTGGGCTGGGGTGGAGTTCAGTTTCTAGACAAAACTCGGTCTAGTGAGCAGGAAACGACAGGACACCATGCGCTGAGGTCTGCTCATTCCGATTACTGATATGAAGACTGTACCATCCTCCCCTCTTCGGTCGCGGGACAGACACTCGGAGCAACCGAGTTCCTTCCCGCACCACATTCTTGAGCTCTTGTGGTCTTAAGATCTCCGCCATTCCTTTCCCCCCCGCACTGACCAGCAAACTCTCTCCATGTGTCTGAACATCGTGAATCCCGTTCAGAGTTATGACCCTTCCCAGGTTTCGTGGTGACTCCGGGTTTGAGATATCGATCAGGTGAACTCCGCTCCTTGTGTCTGTTATGTATCCCCTGGTACCTTCAAGGTTGATACTGGTAAAAACTCCGGCAGACAAATCCAACCTTGCCGCGACATGTGCTTTTTCTGGATCGCCGACATCCACGATCAGTAAACCGTCTGCACCATTGGCCACATAAAGATACCCATCCTGTTCTTTAATCGCCAGAGCGAGAGAAAAGTTGCTCATAGGCCAGGGGAAATCAATGCTTTTGAGCATAGACGAAGCCTGCTCGGATTCAATCTTGAAAACCTTCACTCCCCCCCTTTCTGCTGCAACATAAAGATATCCGTCCGAGATATCAACATCACGAACTCTATCTTCAATAGGGATTGTTTCAACCAGCCTTGGTTCCCAGGGAGTGCTTATGTCAAGTCGGAATATTCCAGTCCTAAGTGAAGCAACAACAAGTGTGTCGCCCTCTACCGCCAAACCAGTTGCTTTGCCGGAAAAACGCAGATTATTAACCATCCGGGGATATCTTGGATCTGACACATCCACAACACTGACACCTTCTTCATTTTCTGCCAGATAAAGAAAGTTCCCTTTCCTGGCAAATCCCATAATTCTTCCTGTCGTAGCAAGAGAACTGACCATGACCGCCTTCTTCCCATTGCGGCGCTTGAGTATCTGCAGAGAATAACGACTATCCGCGATATAGATCCAGTCATCATCAACCAATGTCTGTGTAACATAATCAAGGGCATTGAAACCGCTGTATATGCGGTCAGAAAAATCCATAAGCACATCTTCGAGACTATCCAAACTAACCAGTTGTAGCCCGTTGACACTGCAAGCGATATAGGCGTAACCATGATAAAGGGCGACAGAACGTGCTTGTCCTTTGACTGCTATTCGAGCAACGATTTGTGGAAATTCAGGTTTTTCAATGTTCAGAACAATCAGACCATAATAATTGTCAGCAAGGTAGAGGCGATCCCCCTTACGGGTGATTCCTGTAACCCATCCTCCGGTAGTGATCTCACCCAGCAGGGAAGGAACTGCGGGATTACGAATATTATAGAGTGCAATACGGCCCAACTTGTCGCCAAGATACAGAATATGGTCATCTACCAGGATAGTTGAGACATGTCTTTCAGGGGCGATGGACGTCATAAGTGCAGGTTTTTCGTGGTCGGTAACATCATAGACAAGAACACCGGAGTTAACCGTGGCAATGAACAGGATCCCGTTTTCATATACAAGAGCCGAGGGTTTGCCCGGGAGTGCAATGCTGCTGATAGTCCTGTAATCAATTTTATTCGTTGACGGACGACTGATGTCTATAATCTGTACGCCACCGTCAACCGTGGCAACATAGAGCCTATCGCCGGAGGCCTGACTGAAAAGTGGCCTCCCGGGGACCATGATAGACGCCAGTAATGGCATCTGCAGAGGATGAGTCATATCGTAAACCCTGACCCCCTGGCGCGAATTCGTCAAAAACAGGCGATTTTCATCCTGACATAAGTCTGTACTATATAGAGTTCCTAGGTAATGTGTATCCTGTATCGTCGGCCGAAGAGGCGACTCCAGGTCAAGAACCTGAAGGCCAATTTGCGTGTTGGCGACATACACAAAGTCATTGTCAATGATCACGTCGTTTGCACTCCCTGACAACGGAACATTCCCTGCCAAAGCGCGCTGATTTCCGATATCGGCAGAAAAGACAACCCTGGTCTCACTGTCGAACCCTTTTCCGCTAATCAGCAGTTCATCAAATTCTCCGCCTTGACTCGGAACTTGTCGAACCGATTCGATCTTCAGCGGCACCGGATTGGAAGAATAGACCGCAGAGTATCCTGCCAGGAGTACTAAAATTCCCGCACTTAAGAAGACACCCAGCAATGAGAGATATAACAGTTCTCGACTCATGCGTCCCTCTTCATAAGGTCGGGCCGGTTCTCTTTCGCGGAGACGTAGAAAGACGCCTCTAACGCTATCCATTTTTTAATCGTATCGTGCAATTCTTTCTGTCGGAATGGTTTACGCAAAACGCCATTCATCCCTGCCTCGGAACAGGAATCAAATATTTGCGGATCGGCATGGGCAGTCAAGGCAACTATCGGAACCCGGCAGCCTTGTCGCCGCAACTGTCTGGTGGCGTGAATGCCATCCATGATCGGCATATTACAATCCATAAAGATCAAATCGTACTCAACTGATTCAACCAACTTCAGGACTGCGTCACCTGAAACAGCAAAATCGACGTCCAGAGGCAAATCCGCGAGAGACAGTGAAACCAGCTCCCTGGTGATCTTATTATCATCAGCCACCAGAATTTTATATTTTCTGGAAATCTTCGCTACCGGGGTCTGTTCCACGGCTTCGATTCGATCATCTGGAAGAGATGGCATAACGAGCCCGACTTTTTCCCAACTGCGAACCAGGGCTTCAGCTAATCCAAACCACCGAACAGGCTTTTCAAATTGTGAGAATTCATCGAGACCCCGTTGTTCTTTACCAGAAAGAGAACAGCAGGTTGCTATTATTCTCAACCGGGAAAGTAACGGCTCATGATCTGCATTTCTAATCAGCAAGGAATGATCCGGCAGAACAGAATGGGCGGGGATAAATGCAAAATCGAATGGCTGACCCTGGCGACTGGCAGTCAGCAACTGACACCAGGCATCCTCCACAGAAGAGGATACAAAGACCTGCATTCCCACACCGGAGAGGATCGCCTGCATGGCAGAACGATCAGAATTCCGCTCATCATAAACCAACACTCTACGGCCGCGTAGCAGCGAAGGGATTTCCGGTATCTGGGTCGAGACAACAGGCAGAGTCAAATGGACCCTTACGAGAGTCCCGGATCCTGTCTGGCTTTCGATCTGAAGGGTCCCCCCCATCAGGTCAACCAGTTGCTGGACTATGCTCAAACCCAACCCGGATCCGCCATGTTCTCTTGTCGTTGTGCTATTTGCCTGAACAAAGGCGGAAAGGACATTCGCCCGGGCTTCCTCGCTCATCCCTTCACCGGTGTCTTCGATCTCAAAAACAAAACACCCCAGGCCGCGTCCGGTTGTCTCCATGTCGAGACGGACAATTATCTCACCTTCAGAGGTAAACTTTATGGCGTTACCGATCAAATTGTGCAATATCTGACGGATTCGGACTGGGTCAGAGACGACTTTGCAAACTGCCGAAGGGGTGATCTGACACGAAATTTCCAACCCCTTCTGATTGGCCTTTTCGGCCAGCAGTAAAGTGACATCCTCCACAGCGTCAAAAATATCGACCTCAATATTTTCCAGGCGCATATATCCTGCTTCAATTTTGGAAAAATCGAGGATATCGCTAATAATAGCGAGAAGATCCTCTCCTGAACGCTGTACGGTCTCAACCAGAGAGGATTGCTGATAAGTTAATTCGGTTCGAGAGAGAAGTTCATTCATACCAAGAACACCAATCAATGGAGTCCTTAACTCATGGGTCATGTTGGCCAGAAACTGTGATTTTGCCTGATTGGCGGCATCTGCTGCACGTCTGGCAGTATCAAGTTTGGTAACTGTCTCTTGTAGTTCCAAGGTCCGACTCGTTACGGTTTCCTCAAGGTATTTCTGGTGGTCTGCAATTTTGATGTTGCGTATTTCAATCTGAGCCAACATGTCATTGAAGCCATCAACGAGGACTCCCACCTCATCGGTACTATTTTTTTCTGCCCTGACTGAAAAATTGTTATCACGGGAGATTTTTTCCATCGTGGCAACCAGAGAAAGTAAAGGGTTGGCAATCTGGCCAGACAGAAAACGAGCCAAAAGCAAAGAGAATGACACTGAAGCGACAAAGGCCAGAATAATTCCGAGCAGCAAACCAAAGATCCTGCTGTATAGTCGCTTGTTGTCAGACAGAATATAGATCGAACCGATTCTTTTACCCTGGTGCATAATCGGCGAAAAGAAGCCCTGATGAGTGAGGCTTTCAACAACCCTCGTTCCAGGAGTTATCTGCCATTCTGCAGAGCCATATTCAAGGAAGTCTTTCTCGACAGCGGCGATGACGAATTCAACATCGCTGCGGTCAAGATATTGCGCAAACGGCGTCCCTGCTGCATCGAAAAGGTAGGCAGCCCTTACATGCGGCTGTTGATGGAGAGAGTCGAGTATCGTCGTTGCGCGAAGCGATTGCTGCGACATAAGTGAGGAACTGGAACTGGTACTGATCAGGTCTGCTATGACCGAGATATCGTCGACCAGCTCTTCGCGGAAAGAATAGATTTCTACAACGACAAAAGCTGAGCCAATAATCGACAAGACAATAAAACAGACAACCACAATCGCAGCCGACAGTTTTAAACGGATAGGCAGGTTCCTGAAAAAACTTTTCATTGCCCCCTCGGCAAATAAATCCATCTTGAATAGCGCAAGATACTAGCAGTCCATCCGGAAAAACAAAAGTTAAAAGCATCCATAGCGGGGGGATGGCGTTCAAAAATAATATTTCAGCAGAACCCCTCCACTCTCCCCCACGGCGCCGTATTCGCTCTGTATAACCGGTTGCCCGGCCAGGAGAAGTGGTCCATCACCATGAGTGATATTCCATAGCAGCTCAAGTGAAACATTATCCGCCAAAGATAAATTAAGCTGGGGCCGGAATAACCATGAGTCATCATTCAGATTAAAAATCAACAACCCGGACAAGCGGATCAAGGGGGTCAAGTCACGCGACAGCCCGGTCAACAGGTAATCCTTGCCATAGAGAAAACTCAAACCCTCTGACAACGGTGCCGATTGGGCAACCAACGGATATTCATTCACGTAGCGACTTCCGGCACCATTATATAGATACTGCACTTGCAGGTTCAGATCAAAATAGAAACGATACTCCAGCTCAACGCCGGCAATACTGAACTTGTCGTACAAGTCACCTGCAACACTGCCGACGTTGCTGCCACGATAACCTGACCACTCCCCTTTCCAGCCTGCGCTGCCCAACTGACCGGCCAGGCCAAATCCAACCATTGGACGATTGCGAAGCTGACCACCAATCATCAGAACATCCATTTGTCCGAAATTGAACGTCACATCGATCAAAGCACTGCTTTTTTCAACCTCATCGCTGAAAACCAGCGTTCCGCCTGCCTCACCAATAATGTTAAAAAAATATCGCGCTCGCAGCGCATCGACTCCAGGGCGCACATCAGTATCAAGAGACGCTGGAGAGAACGGGGCGATGATATCGAGGGGCGAAAAAAGACTGATCCTGCCGAAACCGATCCCTTGCCTGCCAATCGTGAACACCGTGTCATCTCGATCCCACTGCAAACTGAGACGATCTGCCTGCAATTGCCAGGAGAGTGAGTTCTGCTCATCTCCATTCCACGACAAATCCGTGATCCGGTTTACGCCCCAATCAGGAAGCGAAACAATGCCCTTCGGATCATGATAGAGGACTAATTGCTCCAGAGACAGTTGCCAGGCAAGCGGAGAGTTAAAAACTTCACCCGTCAGGTCCAGGCGCAGGCTGTTCGCCGACAGCCAGATGTCGGACTCCTGATCCTGCAGTGATTGTTGATATAGGTTGAAGCTCTTAACGTGTCCGTTGAGTTCGTTAGAGGCTAAGGAATAAGCTGGGTACAGGCAGAGGACAAAAAGAAAGCAGAGAATTGAATTCATGACATGATCCGGCCGTCTTCAAGAAGAATGACGCGGTCGGCGTGATCAATCACCTTCTGATCATGCGAGCTGAAAAGGAAGGTCGTCCCCTGCTCATGATTTAAACGCCGCATCAGGTACAGCAGGTCTGTGGCTGTTTCTGAATCAAGGTTTGCGGTCGGTTCATCTGCCAACACGACCGCTGGTTGAGATGCCATCGCCCGGGCGATAGCTACCCGCTGCTGCTGTCCGCCTGAAAGCTCCATCGGTTTTCTCTGTTCCAGCCCCGAGATTCCCAGTTCTGCGAAGAGGACACTAACTCTGGCTTGCCTGTCCTCGACAGGAACTTTCTGTAGCATCAGGACGAATTCAGCGTTTTCCTGCGCGGTCAACACAGGAATCAGGTTGAAAGATTGAAAAATAAAACCGATTCGTCTCAATCTGAAATCGGCAAGCTGGCTGGCACTACAGGTTCCCAGGTTCAGTTCTTCGACCATCACTCGCCCTTGACTGGGTTGGTCCAGTCCGCCGATCATGTTCAACAGGGTCGTCTTGCCCGATCCTGAGGGGCCGGCCAGAACCGCAAATGCGCCCGGCTCAATCAACAGGTCGACATCACGCACAGCTTCCACCAATTGTACGCCACTTTTATAGGTCTTGAAGACATTTGTCAGTTGAATCAGCGACATAAGGGTTTCCGTAAAAAAATATTATTTGCGCATAGCCAAAGCCGGGACGATTTTACCTGCCCGATATGCGGGATAAAGTGACGCCAAAAAGCAGAGTAAAATCACATAAAGGCCTATCTGCACCATCCACACAGGATCCCAGCTGGCACGCATTACCGGATCAAAGACCACCCCACCGAATTCAAGTTCACTGTCGATCCAGTGGCGGAGGTCAATCCCTTTTTCAACCAGATACCAGGTGGCCAGTGAGCCCAGAATGGTTCCGAAAACCAGACCGAGAGTTCCCAGTATCAGAGCTTCAATAAAAATAATCCGGTGCAGGACAGCGGGGCGTGCACCGATAGCCAGAATGGTGCCGAACTCACGGGTGCGCTCCATAACCGCCATCAGCAGAGTATTAACCACGCCGATGGTGACAATCATCAGAATAATCAGAAAGATAAATTTCTGGCTGGCATAGTCGAGCTTGATCGCATTGGCCAGGTTCGCCATCGCTTCATCCCAGTAGACCAGGCGCAGATCTTTATCGGTCGGAATAATGCTTCGTATGTTATTTGCCTGGGTCTGGTTGACACCATTTTCCATGATCAGCGCAAGCTCGTGAACCTGCCCCGGAACTCCCGCAAGTTGTGACAGCCGCTGACGACCAACCATGACCAGGGAGCGGTCCATCTGTCGGATGCCGGTATGAATGATGCCGTGGACCCGCAGTAGCTCACTGACGACCTCACCCTCACGGTTCTGCAGCGTCACCACAAACTTGCTCCCCTGTTTAAGCTGCAGCTCCTTAACTAACCGATCCCCCAGCAGGGCACTGCGCGAGCTGTCATCCGGCAGCATCTGCTCAACCGCCAGCCGACTCAAAAACGGATTAATCTCGGTTTCCCGCTCCGGATCGACCCCGGTCAGCACGATGCCGCGACTTTCACGGCTCGATTGCGCCAGTCCGCCGAAGTAAAGACGAGGCATCACCGCTTCAACTCCATCCATCTGCTCAAGCTCTGGCAGAAATGGTTGCGGATCAAAGCTGAGCTTTTCATCACGGGTATTGAGATAATCGGTGCGATAGACCGTCAAATGACCGGACCCGGCCCGAACCCCGCTATCAACCATTTGCGCATAAACACCGGTCGAAAGATTATGGAACGCCTGGACCAGCAGA
>DATFMC010000025.1:0-16726 GCA_035267105.1 Geopsychrobacteraceae bacterium | reverse complement strand
ATCAAAATCTAAATTGCGGTAGTAAGCCGAACCCACGCGTCGCCGCTGGTTATCATGAACCATCAGAACAGAACTCCCCCTTCCCTAAAGACTGATAACCGGCCCACCCTCTTGTAAATCATCCCAAAGCTGCTCCACATTCTCATCTGACAGATGTCCATCGGCAGGTAAAACCCGCCAGACACCGTGCGCCAGTTCCATCTCCAACTGTCCGGGTGCCCAACTGGCATAGCCGAGAAACAACCGATAACGAACCTGTTTCCCTTGTTCAATAAGCTGCAGAGCTTCTTCGACACCAGTCACATAAACCTCTTTGAGAATTTTTTTCGAGTTCCCGGGTAATTTTTGATCAAAAATCAGCACAGAGGCGGCCTGCGGATTTATCGGCCCCCCGAAATAGATATGATCAAGCCCCGGCGCGATCTCTGGTGGTACACCTTGTAATGGCAGTTCGGCCCGATTGTTCAGGACCAACCCGACCGAGCCGGTCACGCTGTGCTGCAGAATCAGAATAACGCTTTCAGTAAACCGGGGATCGCCAATCGCCTCGTCGGCGACCAGCAACCGTCCTGTTTGGGCACGAAACCCGGTGTGTCCTGCGTTAGCGGTGCTAAGGCCTGTCAGCAGCAGCGAACAGATCAACAGGGGCAACCCGAAA
Source organism: Geopsychrobacteraceae bacterium (assembly GCA_035267105.1). Taxonomy (GTDB): domain Bacteria; phylum Desulfobacterota; class Desulfuromonadia; order Desulfuromonadales; family Geopsychrobacteraceae; genus BM509. The sequence goes on along the minus strand of DATFMC010000025.1, from coordinate 16,068 downwards.
ATGGCGAATGATTTTACTTTCTTCATTTCATTCTCCCAAAACAAACAGGACCGCTATTGCGGCCCTGCCCGGAAGCTTTATGTGCTGTTCAGTCAGTCAAGCATTCTCGATGCTCAGCCTCCGCCCTGTACTTCGTATCTCCTTTTGGCCGCTCTCTTAACCTCTTCATAATAGAAGCGTAAACCAGGGGCGGACAAAGTCAAGCAAGCAGCCTGTCCATCACAATTCTAGGGAGAAACCATCATAGGCCAGCGGAAACTCAAGATCGTCCTGATGCTGCAGCATTTCATCCCCTGCGTGGGTCAGGACGATTTGACGGCAATCGAGTTTTGAGCGGTTGGCTTGCAGGGTCATGTAATCGAGATGGGAAGGTATCGGCTGATCGTACTGAAAGCATTCGCAGATCATCAGGTCCACTCCGGCGGCCAGAGGGAGCATGTTCTCTGTCCACTCGGTATCACCGGTATAGGCGATCCGTTTACCGTCAACCGTCACCTGCAGACCAAGTGCGCGATCGCTTCCGCCATGACACATCTGCCAGGCCCGGATTTCCATCGACCCGTGCTGCAGCGATTGTTCCGGGGTTAGTTCGAGCCAGGTCAGGGGAAAATCGACCCCATCATTGAGGGTTCCCGGGTAGAGGGCATCAAGTGCCGCCTCGACCTGTGCCTGCAATCCTTTGGGGCCGATGATCGTCAATGGTCGGGTTCGTTGCGAGAGGTATTTTCCGGCGAGCAGCAGAAATGGGATACCACCGAAGTGATCCCCGTGCAGATGGCTGATAATGACCGTATCGATCTGATCGACGGCAAGATTGCATTGCCGCAGCCCGATCAAACTGGAACAGCCGCAATCGAGAAGGATGTTGCCCCCTGACGCCGCAATATGAATACAAGCCTGCAATCGTCCGCCACTGCCAAAGGCGTCACCGCTGCCGACAAACTGGATTTTGACCGGATCGGACATAACCGTTCCCCGCGCCCTAATTCCTGGATTTTACCAGTTCCTCATCGATCATCCGGGTCATCGCCTGCAAGCTGCGCTCTTTCACCAGGCGACCGTTAATAAAGATCGTCGGAGTACCACGAACGCCGACTTCGCGACCTAGGCGGATATCGTCCTGAACCTGCTGCTTCAGCTTCGGATCGTTTCGATCTTTTTCAAACTGAGCCATATCGAGCCCGGCCTGTTCTGCCAGTTCGGTAATTTTCTGCGGGTTGAGTCGATTATAGTTTTCAAACAGCAGATCGTGAAGCGGCCAGAATTTACCCTGCCGCTCAGCGGCCAGACCAGCTATTGCTGCGGCTTCCGCATTACGGTGCATGGAGAGGGGGAAGTTTTTGAACACCAGGTTGGCTTGCTTCTCATACGCCTGCTGAGCATCTTTCAACAGAGGAACAGCTCTGGCGCAATAGGGGCATTCGAAATCGTCAAAGACAACGATCGATACGGGTGCGTTAACCGGACCCAGCGTTGGTGAGTTGCCGATTGCGATGCTTTCGCTGATCTCCAGGGAGACCAGGGTCAGCTCTTTACTGCCGGATTTTTCCAGAAGTAAATAGTCAGGGCCCTGAGGTGTAATCCCTGTGACTTCAGAGCCGACCTTGAAATCGCCGAGAAGTTGTCCGGCCATCGAATAAATCTGCACCACACCGTCATCGCCCAGCACATAGAGTCGCTTGCCGTCAGCTGTCGCGGCGACATCAAGTGGCGTTGTCGTCAGCGGCACATTTTTCATGGTTTTGACATCAACCGTTGCAGCATAGAGTGGAGAGACCAGCGCGAACAGGAGCAGAATGACCATAAGGTTACGCATCTGAGACATAATGTGTCGATCCTTTCAGTAATAAATTTCGAAAACTAAAGAGGGTTGAGTCCTCTTATCTTCCGCCACGCATCCGCTGAATCAGGGCCAGATCGGCCAGAACCAACGCTGCCATGCTCTCGATAATAGGCACAGCGCGGGCGACCACGGCGGGATCATGGCGTCCCTTGGCTTCCAGTGAAACCGGGTTCCCCTGGTAATCGACGGTCTGCTGTTCCTGACCGATAGTTGCCGGAGGTTTAAAGGCGACCCGGAAATAGACCGGCTCTCCGTTGGCAATGCCTCCCTGCACACCTCCACTCCGATTGCTGGTGGTCCCCAGGCGATCACCTTTCATGACAAAGGGATCATTATGCGCTGACCCCCTCATCCGCGAACCGGAAAACCCGGAGCCGATTTCAAACCCTTTTGAAGCAGGAATCGAGAGCATACCCTGCGCCAGCCGTGCTTCCAAACGATCAAAGGCAGGCTCACCGAGCCCGGCCGGAAGGTTCCGACAGACACAACTGATGACACCTCCCACCGAATCCTTTGCTTCACGGGCTGCCAATATTTCTTCCGCCATTCCGTCTGCCGCCTTGGCGTCCGGACAACGAACCGCGCTGGAATCGACCAGTTGACGGGTCACGTTCTCCATGTCGATCATCGGCGCGTCGACGTGACCGACCGAGCTGACCCAGGCAACAATCTCTATCCCATAGGCTTCGAACAGAAATTTTTCCGCGATAGCTCCGGCGGCAACCCGGCCGATGGTCTCCCGTGCGCTGGATCGCCCGCCGCCGCTTGAGGCATGAATCCCATATTTTGCACGGTAGGTATAGTCAGCATGGGATGGTCTCGGAATCTCGCTCATCGAGCCATAATCCCCGGGCCGTTGGTCCTTGTTAGCGACCAGCAACCCAATCGGGCTGCCGAGAGTCAGACCATTTTCAACGCCTGAAAGGATCTTCACCTGGTCAGCTTCATCCCGGTCTGTTGCCAGCTTGCTCTGGCCCGGACGGCGCCGGTCCAGCTGACCCTGGATATCTGCCTCGGATAATTTCATCCGGGGTGGCACACCATCAACAATGGCACCGACACCGGCGCAATGTGATTCACCAAAGGTTGAAACCTTGTATAGAGTTCCAAAACTGCTGGACATAGTTTCCTCTCGATTAATGAGTGCGGGGCGCAGTCTGCATTAAGAATGCGTCTCCATATCCGCGTAATCATATCAGAATCTTATCCACTTCGCTAATCGCAAACAATTCCAAATCTGAAGCAGGTAACTGAAGGGTTTTCTAATAGCGTTCTGTTTTATTTGAAATAAAATAATTTACCTTGAATAAAGTTTTTCTTGACCCATCCACTGCTCAGCAGGTATAGAGAACAAGGGAGTTGTGCCGCTGCTTACATTGCACGGCTTTTGCCTACATCCTCAAAATGTTTCTCCATTTTGCGCCCGTTGCCCGACGTGGCGCATTTTTTTCAGCCGTTAAATTTCATAAGTAAAATACTGTTTATCTGTTTTTCCGCAGAGAACAAAAAAGATATATTTTTACTCGCCAAGGAGAAGGATATGAAATCTGACGAACGGCCCCAATGTGAACAGCAGAATCCGGGCTGGGGAGAACTGCTGCAAAACATAATCATCGGGGTGACCGTCAGTTTTGTTGCATTGAGCCTGGGGGCCGCACTCGGCATCCTTTCAGGTCGCGGTGCTCTGGCCGGGATGTTTTCTGCAGGGATCATCGCTCTGATCACAGCCCTGTTCGGCGGGACACGGATACAGTGCTCCGGACCAACTGCGCCGATGAGTGCCGTAACCGCAGTTCTGGTTGCTACCGCTTTCGAGCAGGCTGCAAAGGGATCCTTGAATATCAGCGCCGATCACTTTATCAATCTGGTCTTGATCGTGACCGGTTTGATCCTGATTCTCATGGCTGTTTTTCGCCTGGGTCGGTTTATCAGCCTGGTCCCCAATGTCGTTGTCTCAGGATTCATGAGTGGTATTGCTCTGCTGATCTGGCTGGATCAGGCTAAAAGTCTTTTCGGAGCAGGGGGAAAAGTTGCACTGGAAGGGCCGCTGCTGCTTAACGTCGGAGTTGCTGCCGCAACCCTGGGGCTGGTCTTCCTGCTGGCACCTTTAACCCGCCGTCTGGTCGGTCCGATAGCTCGTTTTCTTCCGGCGACTCTGCTGGCCATCCTGATCGCGACGTTTCTCTCCAATTTTATGGGGCTGAACATTGAACGCGTACGGCTTACCGGCGAAATCTCCAGTTGGGCAGATTTTGGACAGCTGGTTGCGGCTCAGATTCCGAATCACTTCAGCTTCGGAATTCTGATTGCTGCCCTGCCGTTTGCCTTTCAACTGGCCCTGCTCTGTTATCTGGATACCCTGCTGACTTCTCTGGTTGTCGATAAAATGAGCGGTGAACAGACCCGCCAGGACAAGGAGCTTTTTGCACAGGGTCTGGCCAACGGGGCGGTTGCGTTGATCGGGGGAATTCCTGGAGCACAAGCGACCATTCGTTCTGTTCTAATGCTGAAAGAGAATGCCACATTGCGCCTTGCAGGGATCATGGTGGGAATCTGTGTCATTGTGGAAATGGTCATGTTTCAGGATCTGCTCTGTCAGATACCCCAGGCGGTATTTGCCGGGGTGTTGTTCAAGGTTGGTTACGATGTTTTTGATTTTCAGCCGCTAAGACTTTATGCCAAAGCAGTTCGGACTTTACGTGGGCAGTTGTTTCAGAACTTTCTCTCCCGTCACGATGAAAAGCCGGTCTTCGTCACCAACCGGGAAATGCTGATGATTCTCGGTACCGCTGTAACAACGCTGTTTTTCAGTCTCAACCTGGCGGTCGTACTTTTCACTCTGCTTTTCTTTCTTCATAATAAATTACTGTTCAAGCACAATCCGATGCGTGATTTAAAGCCGAGTTTAGAAACCGACGGCTTTGAAAAACAAAACTGATCTTTCGGTGAGCGCCGCAGGTCGTTCCGAAACCTTGGCTGTATCGAGTTCAAACACCGCTATATAAAAAATTCTGTTGCTCGGCTGAATCGGTACAATTTCATGTTACAATGCTGTCCTTCATTTAAAAGGAGGTCATATGGCTGATGTGTCCAAATTTCTTGCTGGCATTGCCAACTTCCAGCAACAGCATTTCGGCGAAAATTCGGAACTGGCGAATACTCTGCTATCGGGACAAAAGCCTCAGGCGTTACTCATCGGCTGTTGCGACTCAAGGGTCGATCCGGCACTTCTGACCGACAGTTCTCCAGGCGACCTTTTTATTCTGCGGAACATTGCCAATCTGGTTCCACCCTACTCTAAAAGCGATGACTACCACGGCGTGAGCTCCTCTATTGAGTACGCCGTTTGTTACCTTGAAGTCTCTGATATCATCATTCTTGGCCATTCGAACTGTGGTGGCATTGGTGCCCTGATGGATGCGAATGACGGGAAAGAGACAGGAGAATTCATCGGCAAATGGGTCAGTATCGCGGCGACAGCACGCGACAAGGTGCTGGCCGGAATGCAATCGGAATCGAAGGAAAAACAGACACGTGCCTGCGAAAAAGAGGCGATTCTGGTTTCGATGAAAAACCTGATGACCTTTCCCTGGGTGAACCAACGAGTTGCAAAAGGACAATTAAGTGTGCACGGATGGTATTACAACATGGGAACCGGGCAATTGAAATATTACAACCAACTGTCTGGCGAATTCGAAATCCTGGTCGAGCGTTACTCGGAAAATGATAATAAGAAGGGCGAGAAGAGCGTTTAACATTCAATTCTGAATTTTTCACCTTTGCAACAGCAAACGCCCCTGCAGAACAATGCAGGGGCGTTTATAGTTTTGCAGAATCAGCAACTTTCCCGGGCTCAATTCATCTGGACAATGCGACCTTTTTGCACCTGCAACAGGAACAGGATCTTGTCCGCCTCGCCAGTAAAGTCAAAGCTTGTCGCACCGGTCACACCTGGATAGTTCTGCAGTTGTGAAAGTGACAGCCGCACGGTCTCACGAGTACTGAGGTCCTTACGAGCGATCTGGTCTATCAGAATGTTGGCAATATCGAAGGCCTGCGCTTCAAGAATCGAGGGTTCTTCCCCATATCTGTCCAGATACAGATCGACAAATTCTCTGACAAAAGGGTAGTCGCTGCCGGGGAAGAACCCGTCGACAAATACCGCATTCTGAACAAATCTTCCCGCCCGCTGAACCAGTTCCGGAGAGTTCCAGCCGTTGATCCCGAGCAGCGGAAAATCTTCTATGCCGTAGAAAGCGAGCTGAGGAGCGATCAAGCCGACCCGGTCCGCATAATCTGGAATAAAAAGGGCATCAAAGGTGACCGCTGGATATTCTGGCAGGTCAGGAAGAAACAGGTCTTCCAGTTTTTCCTCTTCGCTGACCGGCTGATAGGATATTTCTTCCTTGCTATCGGGGTCTTCGCCAATGAATAGCTTGATCTGATGACGAAAGTCTGTGGCATCTTCGGTGTAACTCTGCTCATCGGTGACCAGACCGCCAAGTTTAAGCACTTCTTCCGCAAAGAGCTGGGCCATCTCCCGGCCCAGCCGATTTTCAGGATACATCACCCCGAACGATGTCATGCCCCGATCTTCAATCGCGTAGCGAGCCAAAGCACGAACCTGCAGTCGGCTGGTGAGTGAGTTTCTGAAGATATAATTACCGATAGCGGGCAGGTTGGCTCGCTGCGAGAGCGAAAGGAGAGGAGTGCCATCCTTTTGCGCCTGATCCGCCGCCGCGATTGCTGCCGAACCGGTCAACGGCCCGGCGATAGCCATGACTCGCTCTTCGTTGGTCAAGGTTGCGGTAGCCCGCCTGGCCGTCTCTGCCTCCCCTTCGGTATCCTGATAGATAAAACGGATCGGCTCAGAGTTTGCGTTATGCAGCTCAAGCGCCAGATCCATGCTTCGCTTGACAAGCTCTCCAAATGCACTGTAACGGCCGCTCAAGGGAAGCAGAACGCCGATGGCATCCTGCTGCAACCAACTCCCCGGGCTGAACCGGTCTAGCAATTCGGCAGCATCCTTGCGATAAGGGAACATGGTCGGAGAATCAAGGATCATCTGCAGATAACGGCTGGCTTGAGCATCATCCTTTCGCGCCAACGCTTGCCGAGCGAGTTGCAGACGCGCGTCCAGTCCGATCGGCCGGTTGTGAAACATGAATGCGGCTTCTTCCAGCTGATCGGTGCTGAAGCGGTTATGTAAGAGCTGGTGGACCTCTTCCAGGACAGGTTCGGGTTCCTCGGTAAAGGTGATCGCCCGATCAAAAAATACCAGAGCCTGCAGTAACTTCTCCTGGCGCAGGGTGGCTACGGCTAAACCGTAGTAGAGTCTCCAGCTATCGATGCTGCTGAAAGAATTGTCCGTAACGAGGGAAAGCAGTAGCTGTCGTCCAACCTCCCCCTCCCCGGAAAAGACCAGACAAAAACCGATCAGGAGTTGCGCCTGAGGCGAGCGCTGCTCTTCCGGTATACGCTCCAGATAGAGCAGGGCATCGGTATAGTGTTGCTTGAGGATAAAGATCCGTCCCAGATAGGTATAGGCCTCGGGTATTTGTTTTGAATCATGCTGACGCAAAACAAATCTTCGGAGATGGACAAGAGCCTGATCGTGATCACCCAGGTGGAAACTTGCAACGCCACGGGCAAAAGCGCTTTCCGATTCACTCAACTGCTGAGAAGCACCGTAGCTACCTGAAGTGCTCCCGGTCTGTGCCAGAGTGACCCCCGACAGAACTGTGATCAGCGCCAGAACAATAACCAGACTGAGAATCCGTTTCATGCCACCATCCCATAGGTAAGAAACTGAAAGAAGAGTGCTTAGTCGAACAGCTCCTTGACCTTATCAAAAAAACCCTTCCCGAGGGGATGAATTTCTTCGCCCTCCTCCTGGGCGAACTCTTCGAGCAATTGCTTCTGCCGGGCATTAAGCTTGGTCGGGACTTCAACCCTCAGTACCACCAGCTGATCGCCACGACCGTAACCTTGCAACGAGACGATCCCTTTTCCGGAAAGCCTGAGAACTTTTCCAGTCTGGGTGCCGGCCGGAATCTTCATATTTACTTTTCCGTCCAGGGTGGGGACCTCAAGCTCGCAGCCGAGAGTCGCCTGAACGAAAGAGATCGGAATTTCACAAATAACATCCTGCCCCTCGCGTTCGAAGATCGGATGCTCCTCGACACTGATGACAACATAGAGATCGCCCGGAGAACCGCCATGGGTTCCGGCCTCCCCTTCGCTACTCAGCTTCAGGCGGCTGCCGGTCTCAACCCCGGCAGGAATCTTCAACGACAGTGAGCGTTGCTGTTTGACCCGTCCCTTGCCACGACAGTCCGGGCAGGGATCCTGGATGATTTTCCCTTCGCCTCCACAATCAGGACAGGGCCTTGTCATAGTGAAAAAGCCTTGCTGATAGCGGACTTGACCGGCACCGCGACAGGTCCCACAAGTCTGCGGCTGGGTTCCGGCACGCGCGCCGGAACCGGAGCAGCTTTCGCATGGCTGGTGACGGGGCAGTTTTAATTTTTTCTCGGCGCCGAAGGCCGCATCTTCAAAAGAGATGGTCAAATTGTAGCGAAGATCGTCACCACGATGTCCACGGCTTCCTCGTCGGCCTCCCCCCCCACCGAAGATGTCGCCGAAGATGTCACCGAAGATGTCTTCGAAAGGTGAGCCGCCAAAATCAAACCCGCCACCGGAGAATCCACCCGAGCCGCCCATTCCGGCATGCCCGAATTGATCATAGGTGGCTCGCTTTTGTGAATCGGACAGCACCGCATAGGCTTCGGTCAGTTCCTTGAACTTCCCCTCAGCCTCTTTGTCTCCAGGATTTTTATCCGGATGGTATTGGACCGCCAACCGTCGGTACGCCTTTTTGATCTCTGTTTCGCTGGCGTTTTTATTGACCTCAAGAATTTCGTAGTAGTCGCGCTTAGACAAACCGACAGCCCCTGTTAAAAACGACAATCGGCACCATCGGGTGCCGATTGCGCAGGTTCAAAAATACAGAATTATTTTTTATCTTCCTCAACGTCTTCAAACTCAGCGTCGACGACATCATCTGCCGGGGCAGCATCGCTGGAGGCTTCATCCCCACCGGCCTTCTCCTGAGTCTGGGCGTACATGACTTCCGCGAGCTTGTGTGCCGCCTGAGCCAAGGCTTCGCTCTTCTCTTTGATCGCCGCAGAATCGTCAGACTCCATAGCCTTCTTCAATTCTTCAAGGGCGTCTTCAATCTGCTTTTTAGTCTCTTCGTCGATCTTTTCACCGTGCTCTTTGAGTGACTTTTCGGTCGTGTAAACCAGACCGTCCGCCTGATTTTTTGCTTCGATCAGTTCGCGCTTTTTCTGGTCATCCGAGGCGTGAGTTTCCGCCTCCTTGACCATCCGCTCGATCTCTTCGTCAGACAGACCGCTGGATGCGGTAATCTGGATCGACTGTTCTTTGCCGGTACCGAGGTCTTTCGCTGAGACGTGAAGAATACCATTGGCATCAATGTCGAAGGTGACTTCAATCTGGGGCACTCCACGCGGCGCAGACGGGATGCCGACCAGCTCAAAGTTACCAATGGTTTTGTTATCAGGGGCCATTTCCCGCTCACCCTGCAGAACATGGACCGAAACAGCCGGCTGATTGTCTGCTGCAGTAGAGAAGACCTGGCTCTTCTTGCAGGGGACAGTCGTATTCTTCTCAATCAGCTTGGTCATAACGCCGCCGAGGGTTTCAATCCCCAGAGAAAGCGGGGTCACGTCGAGGAGCAGAACGTCTTTGACATCACCGGTCAGGACTCCGCCCTGAATAGCTGCGCCGATGGCGACAACTTCGTCGGGATTGACACCCTTACTCGGTGCCTTGCCGAAGATTTCCTGAACCTTCTCCTGCACGATCGGCATCCGGCTCATCCCGCCAACCAGAAGAACCTCGTTGATCTCGCCCGCTGTAACACCAGCGTCCTTGATCGCAGTCTTGCAGGGAGCAATCAGGCGGTTGATGAGGTCCTCGCAGATGCTCTCCAGCTTTGAACGGGACAATTTGATGTTGAGGTGTTTCGGTCCGGACTGGTCTGCGGTAATAAAGGGCAGGTTGATATCGGTTTCCATCGATGAGGAAAGTTCAATCTTGGCTTTTTCAGCCCCTTCTTTGAGACGCTGCAGAGCCATCTTGTCGTTACGCAGATCGATCCCCTGCTCTTTCTTGAACTCGTCAGCGACATAGTCGATAATGCGCTGATCGAAATCTTCACCGCCAAGAAAGGTGTCGCCGTTGGTCGATTTGACCTCGAAGACACCATCGCCCAGCTCCAGAATCGACACGTCGAACGTGCCGCCACCCAGGTCAAAAACCGCGATGGTCATTTCATGTTTCTTGTCCAGGCCGTAAGCCAGGGCTGCCGCGGTCGGCTCGTTGATAATCCGCTGAACGTTCAGACCGGAAATTTTGCCCGCATCCTTGGTGGCCTGGCGCTGGGAATCATTAAAATAGGCAGGTACGGTAATGACCGCATCGGTGACTTCTTCACCGAGATAGTCTTCAGCGGTCTGCTTCATCTTTTGCAGAATCATCGCTGAAATTTCCGGTGGGCTGTACTGTTTACCACGGGCTTCAACCCAGGCATCGCCGTTGTCCGCCTCAAGAATCTTGAACGGGCTGATCTCGATATCTTTCTTGACAGCATCGGAGCTGAATTTCCGTCCAATCAGACGCTTGATCGCAAACAGGGTGTTTTCAGGATTGGTAACCGCCTGACGCTTAGCCTGCTGGCCGCTTACCCGCTCACCACTTTCAGTGAAAGCGATCATTGAAGGGGTCGTCCGTGCACCTTCAGAGTTGGCGATAACAACAGGCTCTCCACCTTCCATCACCGCTACGCAGGAGTTGGTGGTTCCTAAATCGATTCCGATAATTTTACCCATAATTTTTTCCTCCTTAGTCTTTTATGTTTAATTCCGTTTGATGATTTTTTATTCTGCATCGTCTTTCTTCGCGGCATCGACGTTCTCTTCCTGAACGGCTGGCGCCTTGGCAACCATAACCAGTGACGGCCGCAGCAGGCGATCATTCAACAGATAACCCTTCTGCATCTCCTGGGCGACCGTATTGGGCGGATGCTCTTCCGTCTCTATCTGACCCATGGCCTGGTGCAGCGCCGGATCAAAAACCTGTCCGACCGCTTCAACCGAAACCACGTGGAACTTTTCCAGCACTTTGCCGAACTGGTCGAGGGTCATCTTGACCCCTTCCAGCAAACCTGTTGCGGACTCATCCAGAACTGCGTGCTCGACAGCCCGTTCAAGGTTATCGCGCACTGGCAGAATTTCACGCAGGATCATCTCGTTACCGAACTTTGCCAGATCTTCCTTCTCCCGCTGGCTCCGCTTGCGCAAGTTTTCCATATCAGCCAGAGTTCGCAGGTAGAGGTCTTGATTTTTACGAGCATCTTCGCGACTGGCTTCCAGCTGCTGCTGAAGCTGCTCTTCAGCAGTCAGTTCAGCTGCAACCTCACTGTCGTTCGCGTCCAAGTCACCTTCCATATCGACAACTCCGGAAGCGTCGTCCAGCTCTTCGGGACTCAGCTCTTCGGGCTCTTGATTTTTTTGCTCTTTTTTCTTTTTTGCCACGTTGACTTGCTCCTTATTCCGATTCCCGTTTAAGAATTCGACTCACTAACTGAGAAGTAAAGTCTACAATAGGTATGACCTTTGAGTAGTCCATCCGCATCGGACCGATCACCCCCAGCGTCCCGACCGCTCCTTTTCTCCCGGAGAAGGGAGAGCTGATCAGACTGCACCCATCGATCGAACTATGCTGACTTTGACTTCCAATAAAAATCTGCACCCCTTCAGCAGCCTGACTCTGATCAAGAAGTTCAACCAGTTGTTGCTTACTCTCCAGGGTTTGAAAAATTCTTTTCATCCGATCGGGTGATGAGAACTCCGGCTGCTCCAGCATCCTGGATGTGCCTGAGACATAAACATTATCTTCGATCTCATCCTTGAGAGCGGCGCTCGATAATTGCATCGCCTGCTTTCGCAACTGATCGAAATGGGCCTGCTCCTGCTTCAACTCCTCTGCCAACTGCGTTCTGATCTGCGTAATGGTCAGTCCCGGCAGAGTATGGTTGAGGTAATTGGTAATTCTCTCCAGTTCCTTCTGACTCCAGTCATTCCCCGTCTCAATGACTTTGTTTTGCACCAGACCGGATTCCGAAACAAAAATGACCAGTAAACGCCCATGTGAGAGTCTGACAAATTCGATCTGCCGAAAAACTGTTGAGGAAAACTTGGGTGCCATAACCAGACCGGTGTAGCTGGATATTCCTGACAGGACCCGGCCGACCTCCTGCATGACATCTTCCAGTCGCATGCCCTGAAATTGATAACTGCTGGACAGGTGCTCTTTTTCACTTTCACTCAAATCACGAATTTCAAGCAGTGAATCGATATAGTAATGAAATCCGAGACTGGTTGGAACCCTCCCCGCCGAGGTATGCGGCGCACAGAGAAAGCCCATTTCTTCCAGATCGGACATCACATTCCGGACCGTGGCAGGCGACAGAGACAGGGCATGTCGCCGCGAGATGGCCCTGCTACCAACCGGTTCTGCTGAAGCGATATAGTCCTCGACTATGGCTGCCAGAATATTTTGACTACGTAAATTGAGTTCTTCTGCCATGGCGTAATCTCCAACAAAAGAGGGATACTGAACTCATCCCTCTTGTTAGCACTCACCTGACAGGAGTGCTAAAAAGACACACTATCAATGGTATCAATCTTTGTCAAGAGGATGAAGGGCTGAAAATAGCTCGGGAACAGGGCGGCTCGAACGCGAATCCGGAAATAGGCAGAGCAACAATGAAAGGACATGTTGCTGTTATAAAAAATGACTGATCAAATGGTCATAAACAAGCCAGCTGTCTGGCTTGAAAATCCAGCGATCATCGGACTGTTGGAGGCGGTCGAAGAGCTGAGAAAATGCTTTGGGATATGCCTCTTCGGGCTGCAAGCCGAAGGTTGCGTAAAACTGTTTGCGGTCGATACCGTCTGAAGTTCGTAGCGCAAGATAGACGGTTTCCGCCATCGCTCCGTCCCGATCAAACGTCTCCAACTGCTCAGAGGGATCCTGTCGGCGTGAGAGATAGTCTCGATATTTTTCAAGGTCCGGAGGAACGACCCTGCGCTCACCCCAACCGGCGGCGTAAAAACTATGCGCTCCGCAACCGGCTGCCAGACAATTTTTACGCTGCCAATAGACCTGATTGTGTCGACAACGAAAGCCCGGCAGACAAAAGTTGGAGATTTCATACTGTTCGAAGCCCGCTGTTTTTAACCGCTGTTGCAACAAACTGTACTGCTCGGCATACTCATCCTCATCGATCTCTGTCAACTCACCCCGCTGCAGACGAGCAGAAAAGTCGGTTCCTATTTCATAGCTCAACCCGTAAAGCGAAATGTGCTGCGGTTGCAGTGTCAACAACCCTTCAAGTTCCTCTGCTAACCGGATAGAACCCTGCCACGGACGACCGAACATCAGATCAAGATTCAGGTTTTCAAAACCCGCTTTTCTTGCTCGCTCAACACTTCCGCATGCCTCTGCTGCAGTATGCCCTCGCCCCAGCAATTTCAGCTGCTGATCACAGAGCGATTGCACTCCCAGAGACAGCCGATTGACACCCGCCTGTCGAAAGCCGAGCAACCGGTTTTCATCGAGTGTCCCGGGGTTGGCTTCCAATGTGATTTCACAAAGATCAGAAATGCCGAACCATCTGCCGATTTCTCCCAACACACGTTCAACTTGCCGGACAGTTAGTAATGAAGGGGTTCCGCCGCCAAAAAAGATGGTCTGCAGTGCGTCGGGAAGAGGATGCTGCTGTGCCAGAATCTCTATCTCCGCACAGAGCAGATCGACATATTCGGCCAGCTGTTCAGCACTGCCTGGCTGCGAATAGAAATCGCAATAGGGGCATTTGCTGCGACAGAAAGGAATATGAAGATAAAGAGAGCTCAAAGAAGATTAGCCTCCCCCTGAGATGCAGGGGGATATCAATCAGAAAAAGATAAAGAGCGACATAAGAGTCAGAAAGACAACGGCGAGAAGAACACCTCCGCCGACCGGATAAGCCAAGTTCCTGGTTCGATGATCGATCTCTGACTGACGCCTGGCCAACGGTCGTTCATCACCAGTGGCTTCTGCAAGCAATTGGGTTCCAAATCGCTGTACGCTGCGCGCCGGATCACTGAAGAAACGGGAGAGGGCGGCCGGAAACTTCTTAACAAAAACCCGGTCACCAAAGTCATTCAAGCCGTTAAACGCTTTATCACAAACTCGATAAAGCCAGGGTGCCCCTTTGCGATAGATCAGGTCGGCGTCCAGGTTGACTGAACGAATTTCAGCCGGGTATATGCCGGCGAGAAGCAGCAGGGTAAAGGCCAGGGCCGAGAAGAAAAGCAGCTGAGTCTGGGCGATAATATGACCAGCTGAGTATGGTGCGTAATCGGTGGCGTAGGGGAGATGGGTGTAGAGAGCGTTCGGAAAACAACCGATAAAGATGCAGAGGGCAGCAGCGATGCCCATCGCCAGTAACATATGCCTTGGCGCTTCCTTGCAGCGCAGGCCTGAATCGTGCGAGTAAAAAGCAAAGAAGGGAATCTTGATGCCGGCATGATGGAACACCCCTGCTGAAGCAAACAACAGAACGAACCAGACAAAGCGCATATCCCCGTGAGCGGCTGACTCCATCACCATCGATTTGCTGACGAAACCACTGAACAGAGGAAAAGCCGAGATTGATGCGGCTCCGACAATACAAAAACCACAGGTCCAGGGCATTGATTTATAGAGTCCACCGAGATCGGTGGCGTTGATTTTTCCGGTCCGGTACATCACCGCACCCATGGTCATGAACAATAGCCCTTTGAAGAGAATATCGTTAAAAGCATGAGCAACGGCTCCATTGATCGCCAGATGAGTCCCGATTCCGATTCCGACCACCATGAAGCCAACCTGATTGATCAGCGAGTAAGCCAGCACCCTGCGCAGATCATTCTCGATAACGGCAAAGAAGATCGGAAACCCGGCCATGCCGACGCCGATCCAGATCAACGCCTCGGTTCCGGGAAAGGCCCGAGCAAGAAAATAGATGGCCGTCTTGGTGGTAAACGCTGATAGATAGATGGTCCCGGTGATGGTCGCTTCCGGGTAAGCATCGACCAGCCAGGAATGCAGAAAAGGCCAGGCGCAATTAACGCCGACACCGATGAAGATCAGGTACGATGCCAGACTCTCAAGCCCGATGAATCCGAAAGCGGCTGATCCTGTGGTCTGGACGTGGATGATAATCCCGGCCAGCAGACAAAGACCGCCGGCCACGTGAATCATAAAGTATCGCGCCCCGGCTGCGATCGCGGCCTTGCTGCGACGCGCCAGAACCAGGAAGGTCGCGCTTATGGTCAGCATTTCCCAGAACACAAACAGACTGAACATATCCCCGGCGAAGGTGACTCCGAGAGCGGCACCGGCGTAGATTGTCCCGGTAACGTTCTGTACCCGATCATCAACATGCAGAGCATAAAGATTGGAAATAAAGGCAATGATATGGAAAATGTAGCCAAAAATCAGGCTGAGCTTATCGACCTTTCCGAGAATAACTTCAAAACCCAGAAAGGAAAAACTCCAGTGACTGCCGATCGGAATCGCCAGCAGATTGGCAAAGCTGAGGACTGGCAGGAGCAGCATCCAGAAGCCCTTGGCTTTCCCTTTCAAAAAGATAAGCGGCAACGCACCCAGGATCAGCAGTGTGGCTGGTGGCAATGCATTAATCATAATAATCCTCTTCTCGCATTACCAGCGGGCGCAAAATATATTTGGCCACTATCACCAGAATGACACAGGCAACAAAACCGTAAACAGCATAAAAACCGAAATACTCTTCCCAAGGGAAGATCGTATGCTTGTGGTAAAATAGGTCGATCGCCAGCACCCCTCCCGTCAGGGTAAAAAAGAGCACTAACAGCCGCTTGACATTCTTCGGCTTGTCGAACATCCCTAACTCTTCGTTCATCTTGACTGGTTGCTTCATAAATCTCTCCCCGTCATCAACTGCCGGGTTACAGGGTTTGGTAAAAGATATAGCCGAGATAAAGGATGCCGACGGTAATCGCCACGAGAAAAACCGGGCGATAACCCTCAACCGCGTCATGGGCCAGGATCATCAACTCTTCATGTTC
>DATFMC010000024.1:0-14158 GCA_035267105.1 Geopsychrobacteraceae bacterium | reverse complement strand
CAGGGGATTACGAACAGTATCTAAATCGGGGAATAACTGTTGAACTCTGAGTCAAGTTTCAAAAGCATTTGGCAGTATGAAGTCAGGGATAAATATCGCGCAGAATTTATCGAGGCGTATAATTCAAAGGGTTTATGGGTTCATCTATTCGAGCAATGCGAAGGCTATATCAAGACAGAACTAATGCAGGATTTTGAGCATCCCAATCGATTCCTGACAATAGACTATTGGCAATCGCAATCGGAATTCTCCAGAATGAAGAAGACCATTAATGCCGAATATAAAAAATTAGATAAGCAATGCGATGCCTATACCTTGTCTGAAAATCACATAGGGTTTTTCAGCAATGAGAAGCGTTGATATTTGTCAGATAAGAAACGTAACAGGTGTATGTCGCAGGGCCAAATTCCCGCTACGAGTTCATTCGTCCGGTGATGCGAGGCATTAGCTTATGAAAGTAAAAAATACACTTTCCACAATTCTGCTTTTTGTTCTGTGCTCGTGTATTTCAACTGCGCCATCGGGCAATCTGCCTTTTTCCACTATCGAGAGCGCTCGTGACCTGACGGGAACCTACCGAAACAAAGGAATCACCGGCGAAGGTTATCCCTCTGTTTATCTTTCAAAAATCATTTGGCGCGAAGACAAAGCCATAGTGCATGAAGAAATTGACGCCATTTCAGTCGTTGAACTAAGTCCCGGCCTCCTTGAGGTGAAAGCTTTACCGATCACTGAAACATCAAAAGTTAGCCACTTTAAAGAGGACAAGGACTTTGAAATTCAAAACAGAAGAATTATTCTTGAAAATGAATCTGGAATAGCAGGCTTCAAAGCGGATGAGCCCCTTGTCGGCCCCTATTATGGACGAAGAGAACTTGGCCTGGACGCAAGTGGGCATGGTAAATATAAAAGTAGCTTTTCAGTTGCAGGACTGGTCTATCTCGTAATTCCTATTGCCATGGGTGGGACGGACGAAGTGAGGTTCGAAAAACAAAAGTAAGCTATCCAGATAATGAACCGCCCGGAAAAACGTCTGTGTTAAATCGACATGCAAAACCTGAATTGCGCTGGTGGCCGTAACTTTATGTCGCCGTCCGCTTTCTTTACCTGTTGTGTCTTTTAAAAATGGAAGGCTGGAAGTTGAAAATAAACTCAATTGAGAGCACCGAAGAATTGCAGGTTTCACACAACCCGAAGATAAAGAAACACGTGCTGGTTTCAGGTGATGAGATAGAGAATGTCACTAATTTTTCCAGGGCAGTTTTTCCCCCAGGTGAGATTGCTTCTGCACATAGCCATCGTGATATGACGGAGATTTTTTTCATAGAGTCTGGACTTGGCGTTCTCTCAGTGAATGAAAAATCTATTCCCCTGGAGTCGGGCATGTGTGTGACAATTGAACCAGGTGAAATGCATGAACTGAAAAATACTGGTTCAAGTGATATGGTGGTTTTGTGCTTCGGTATTAAAACAGAATGTATTTGAGCCGGACGGAGGGACCATCGGAGTTTTTCGCGAGAGTTGCTTTGATCTCGGGTTTCGGCTCTAATCGTTGTGTGCAGGAGTAATCATGGCAATCAGTGAGTTTGAAACAAAGCGCTACGAAAAGATTGTTGGTCAATATGTCGAAAAACGTCGCCCTGAACCACATATCCGAAATCAGGTTGATCTGTCATTTCGAATCGAAAATCAAAGTGTCATAATTTTTGAAATCAGAGAATTATGGGATCAACCAGGTAAAAAAATAGAATCACCAATTGCAAAGGCAACATACGTCAAAAAAACAAATTCATGGAAACTTTACTGGCAGCGAGCCGATTTGAAATGGCACGGCTACGAACCAACCCCGGAAGTAAAAAAAATCGAAGATTTTTTGGCGGTCGTTGAAAAAGACGAGTATTGCTGTTTCTGGGGCTGAAACCGCACACAACAAAATAACCGGACAGGTGACACGGGGGCGATGCTCGAAAAGATTTTTACTGAGTTGCCCCGGCACTCTGCAGTCGGATATCTCCACTGTTATGCATTAGGGCAGGAGAAAACTGTGAAATTAACAGGCGAGTGCTTTTGTGGTGTAATCAAATATGAAATCGACGGGTCGCTACGGGATGCAAGGTCATGCCATTGTTCTCGGTGTCGAAAAGCATTCAGTGCCCAGGCGTCGGCATATGCCCTGGTTGATCCATCCGAATTTCGTTGGCTTTGCGGCACAGAGTTTCTGACCACTTATGCTGGTCAGGAAGGTTTTGGTTTGCAGTTCTGCAAGCAATGCGGTTCTACTTTATGTGGTATCTGCCAGGATGAAATTCATGGAATAACTCTGGGCTGTCTTAACCAAGATCCACATATCGAAATTGGACGGCATATCTTCGTCGCTTCAAAAGCAAGCTGGGAGATCATCCCAGAGGGTGTCCCACAGTATGACGAACATGCACCAGGAAATGGGTAACAAAAGTACTGTGAGGTCTTAAAGGTATTGAAATGAACACAATCGTTCAGCAAGAAATATCTGGTTGTGGTTTCGCCTGTGTCGCGATGTTAGCTGATACGTCGTACCTGGAGGTGAAAAAGAAAGCGAACTCCCTTGGTATCTTTTCCGAAGATGAAAAACTGTGGTCTGAAACGGGTTACGTTCGTCGCCTTCTGACTGAATACCATATAAAGGCATCAACGACTGAAGTCCCCTTTTCAACATGGGAAGATCTGCCGAACCTGGCCCTGCTTGCTATCAAGTTTCGCTACGAAAAGGGGAGGCCGTTTTGGCATTGGACGGTGTTCAGAAGAAACGCATCTGAAGTCATCGTCCATGACCCCGCAGCATATCTGGCTGAAAACAAAAGAACAGATTTTGAAAACATCGCTCCCGAATGGTCAATTGAGATATGCCAATAAAGATCGATAAGCCGACAGTCATCGAGGCAGCGGGCAATAAACCAAAAAGAATTGAAGAATTTATTGGGGTTGTGAATTCTAAAACACCAGACTTGAGCATAGCTCGTATGGTCAGTCCGGGTGGCTGGGTAGAACCAGGGCAAACACCGGAATTTAACGAGTATACGGTTGTCTTGAAAGGAATGTTGCGCGTTAAAACCAGATCAGAGGAGTTTGATGTTCATGCAGGTGAAGCTGTTATTGTTAATGCCAGTGAGTGGGTTCAATACAGCACACCCGGTGATGATGGTGCCGAGTATGTAGCCGTGTGTTTGCCGGCGTTTTCGCCCGATACAGTTCATAGAGATGAAGATTGATAGACATAACCCAGCCTTTCGAGCTGACGGGAATAACTGTGCGGCATTTCCTGGCAAGCAGCAGCCTATAAACGATGTTAGCAGGCAGGAACTAATGAGCTGACAAGCAGGTAACCATGACGCCGATGCCACCCGAACCGAAATACGTACCAGCGCTGAGATTTCACTGGCTCACCCCGTACTATGATGTCATCGCCGGCGCCACATCGCGCGAACGCACCTTCAAGCAGGCCCTGATCAGGCAGGCGGGACTCAAGCCTGGTCAGCAGTTGCTTGATCTGGGCTGCGGAACAGGGACTCTGGCCATCTGGGCCAAACAGCATGAGCCACAAGCGGAGGTGATCGGGGTTGATATCGATCCGGTGATGTTGTCTCTTGCCTCTGCCAAGGCCCGGAAAACAGTTGCCTCAGTGAGTTTTGAGCAGGGGGTGTCTTACCGCTTGTCTTATCCAGCGGCTCACTTTGACCGGGTCGTATCAAGCATGTTCTTTCACCATCTGTCGTGGTCCGATAAGGAACGCACGGCTGAAGAGCTATTTCGGGTTCTCAAGCCGGGCGCTGAGTTGCATGTCGCAGACTGGGGTCGCGCCACCGGCACCCTGATGCGTGGGCTGTTTTTATCCGTACAACTGCTGGACGGTTTCAAAAACACGCGGGACAATGTCGCGGGAAGGCTCGTCATACTCTTCGAGCAGGCCGGATTTGTTGACGTGTCAGAGCAGCAGACTTTCAGCACCGTTTTCGGAACACTCTCTCTCTATCGTGCGACCAGACCTCGCTAGATCCTTATCGGGCCCGTCGGTCAAACTGCGCAGAGGTGTGAACAGGCAGGAATCCCTTTGCTGTTGCTACGAGCTATAGAAAACCGTTTAAGATATCCCTTATGGTATGTTCCCAGTGTAATTTTTTCAGCTCCGCCTCGATTTTATTAACGAACATTTAGTTGACCTCTCGTTTTCTTTTGAAAAACATGATATTATCTCGCCGCCCCGATTCTTAATGGGCTTAGTGATGTCATGTTTAAATTTATTCTCTGCCACCGATTGCTATCGAGATTAATCGTTAATAACAACAAGGAGGAAAGACAGACATGGGAAAACAAAAAATTGTAATGACCCTGATGCTTCTGGGTTGCCTGGTGCTCTTTGCCGGCGTGGCTTCAGCGGCGATTGAAAGTCGGGCGGCTCTGAGCAACGATGATTGTGTCAAGTGTCACCTGGAAGCACCACAGGCGATCGAAGAGGCCGGTATGGCTCACAAAGAGGCTGTGACCTGTATTGAGTGTCACGCAGGGCACGCTCCGTTTTCTCTGGAAGTGATTCCAGAGTGCGGCCAGTGTCATGCCGGGGAGGCACACTTTGACCTGGACGCCTGCCTGACCTGTCATGCCAACCCTCACCGTCCGCTCGAACTAAAGCTGACCAAGGATATCACCGGTCCCTGCCTGACCTGTCATGATTCCCAGATTGAAAAGCTGAAGACCTTCCCCAGTGTTCACACTTCCCTGGCTTGTACGGCTTGTCACAATGCCCACGGTGAAATTCCCGAGTGTCTCAAGTGTCACCAGCCACACTCTGAAGAGATGGTTCAGGCTGACTGCGCGAAGTGCCACGAGGCCCACAAGCCGTTGGAGGTTGCCTATGAGTCTGATCTCCCATCGATCAGTTGCGGCTCCTGTCATGACGATGTGTTCGGGACTCTGCAGCTCAGCGTTGCCAAGCATAAAGAAGTGAACTGCGCGACCTGCCACGAAGCGACTCACGGGCAGATTCCCGAGTGTTCGAACTGTCATGAGCCTCATGCCGAAGATATGGCTCAGTCCGAATGTACCAAATGTCACGAGGCTCACAGCCCGATGCCGGTTGCTTATGCTGATAATGTCGCGGCAAAGAACTGCGCGGCCTGCCATGATGGCGTCTACGCAGAGTTGAACGCCAGCAACACACTGCACATGGAGGTGAACTGCGCGACCTGTCACGAGTCGAACCACGGCTACATCCCTCAGTGTGCCAACTGTCACGAACCGCATGCCGAAGATATGGCTCAGACCGAATGTACCCAGTGTCACCAGGCTCACCAGCCGATGCCGGTCGCTTACGGCGAAGATATCGCTTCGAAGAACTGCGCTGCTTGTCACGCTGATACTCTGGATACTCTACAGGCCAGCAAGGCCGCTCACAGTGCCCTGGATTGCGCATTCTGTCACCAGAACCAGCACAAGATGGTGCCGGAGTGTACCCAGTGTCACGGAGCACCGCACTCGGCCAAGATGTTGGCCAAGTTCCCGTCCTGTGCGGACTGCCACAGTACTGCTCACGACCTCGCCTTCTAGTCTCGGCCTGGATTGCTGATTAAAAAAACCGACCGGGAAACCGGTCGGTTTTTTTTGAACTTCTTAAGCGCAACGACAATTGTGGGTTTCTTCTGTTAAGAAATCTTTTGACTCAAAAGTTTATATTTGAGCCTCTACCAAAAGATTCTGCAAAAGAGGCTTATTCTGTCGCTCTTTGTCTGTCTTTCGGGGCCGAGAAGGCGCCGGTTCATCGATTGCAAAGGGATGAGGTGATCCTCGCCTTCACTGTGAGGACCATTGACGGTTTTGACGTCAGCAGTGAAGCATCAAGGGGAAACCGACCCTGCTGGCGGTTTTTGCCGTTGAGAACGAGTGTCTTACGAAAGTTTTGCCGTCCAGTAGTAGACTGTGTGCGACGATCGATTTAGAATGGTGGAGCGGAGGCTGGTCACAATAGATAAGGCGGCTACCTTCGTTTACTGGCGATATTTTGTACAGGAGCTAACTGAGAGCAATGGAAAAACTGGAAGAACGGTTGAACGAATTGGAAGTCCTTTACAGCCACCAGTCCCAACTTCTCGAAGAGTTGAACGATGTGGTTGCGGACTGTAACCTGCGGATCAATTATTTGGTCAAAGAGAACAGGGCTCTGCGTGAAACGTTGAGTAGTCTGGCACCGGAAATGACGGAGTCGCCGGATGAGTGAGCAATCTTCACCTGATGGTTTTCCCCTGCGGCGGCTGCTGTTGCAGGCTGCGGTTATCTGCGCCGTGGCAATGGCGGTGGGTCTCAGCATGAACTACCGGATGGTCATGAACGCCTTCACCGGGAAAACGGTCGCCCCTGCACCGATTAAAACAGCTCAGGTGGAAGTGGCCCAATTCCCCGACCCCGTCGAACTCCAGGAAGTGCAGGAACTGATCGCGAGCGGCGCGTTGCTGGTCGATGCTCGTCATGGAGATGATTATCTGCTGTCGCATCCCGAGGGGGCCGTCTCTCTGCCGCTGGGTGAAATTGATCAGCGGTTGGAAACCTTTCGCAAAGAAGTTCCCGCCGATAGAGTCCTGATAACCTACTGTAACGGATTCGGATGTCCCGATTCCTTTGACCTCGGTGTCCTGCTGCTGCAGGCTGGCTACCAGCAGGTCCGGGTCTTCGAGGGCGGCTTCCCCGAATGGCGTGACGCCGGTTTGCCGATGACAGGAGCAGGGCAATGAAAAACATCCGCCTGATCCTGTTTCATGGCAGTCGGCTGTTGCTGGCTGGAATTTTTCTCTATGCCGGAGTGCTTAAAGCCGAAGACCCCGTCGCTTTCGCCGGACAGGTCGCCAATTATCAACTGCTCCCCTATGCCTGGAACTATCTGGTGGCAGCAATTCTGCCTTATCTGGAAATCCTCTGCGGGATGTTACTGATTCTGAACAGCTGGGTGCGACCTTCCACCTTGCTGCTCGGACTGCTCAACCTGGTGTTTATGGTCGCGCTCACCTCGCTGATCGTGCGCGGCATCGATATCGACTGCGGCTGTTTCAATCCTGACGCAGAGGTGAAGACCAGTCCGCTCAGCGCGCTGATTCGTGATCTGGGGATTATGCTGCTGGTGGTCATGACCTGGGTTCTGGACCGGCGTAAAAACCGCGAGGAAAGGGCCTGATGGCGGTGGAGGAATGGCAGCAGTCACTCAAGGAGAGTATCACCCGTCCGGCGCAACTGGCGGAATATTTTCCGGTGGATGTTGCCGCGCTGGAAGCGGTGACCGACCGCTATCCGATGCGCATCACCCCATATTATCTGGACCTGATTGAAGAGATCGGCGATCCGATCTGGCGACAGTGTGTTCCCGATCCGGCTGAACTGTCCGAGGAAGGGATGCTCGATCCGCTGGGTGAAGAGAACCTCTCCCCGGTGCCGAGCGTGATCCATCGCTATCCCGACCGGGTCGTCTTCCTCGCTTCTGGCAACTGCGCCAGTTATTGCCGATTTTGTACCCGCAAACGCAAAGTCGGCTGCAGCAGCATGAGTATCAGCTTCAAGGATCAGCGCGATGGCATCGACTACATTGCGGCCACCCCGCAGATCAAGGATGTGATCCTTTCCGGCGGTGATCCTCTCTTGTTGCCTGATATGGTCCTCGGCGATCTGCTCACGCGCATTCACGCCATCCCGCACGTCGAAATTATCCGCATCGGCACCCGGATTCCAGTCATCCTGCCGGAGCGGATAACCGACAAACTGTGCACTCTACTGAAAAAGTTTCACCCGCTTTTCGTCAATACTCACTTTAATCATCCCTGCGAGTTGACGCCACAGGCCACTGAAGCTTGTGCCAAGTTGATTGATGTCGGGATTCCCCTCGGCAATCAGACCGTGTTGCTCAGAGGGGTGAATGATAATCCAGAGGCCATGGTCGAACTGTTTCGCGGCTTGTTACGAATGCGGGTGAAGCCCTACTATCTACACCAGATGGATCTGACACGTGGAACCTCTCACTTCAGAACATCGGTGAAGAAAGGATTAGAGATCATGCACGCCCTCCGTGGCCCGGTCTCCGGCATGGCCTCACCCTGCTACGTAATCGACCTGCCCGGTGGCAAGGGGAAGGTGCCGTTGTTGCCGGAGTATGTTGAGAGTTATGGTGAAACTCTGGTGATACGGACGCCGGGTGGGGATCTGATGGAGTATCCAGAGATAGGCGGATGGTCGTCTTGACATCTCGAATATCAGGAGACAGCTATGCATCCACGTGCACAACAACTCATCGAAACTTTGAAGCTTTCCCCTCACCCTGAGGGTGGCTACTACCGCGAAGTCTATCGCTCAGAGCTGTTGGTCCATTCCGCCAAGGTCGATCAACCGCGGGCCTCTATAACCGACATCTACTTCCTGCTGGTCGCAGATCAGGTCAGCCGCTGGCATCGCGTGGCACACGATGAGTTGTGGAATTTCTACGAGGGTGATGAGCTTGTGATCCATCAACTGAGCTCTGATCAGCAAAGTTACAGTCATTATCGACTCGACTCTCAAACTGCAACCTACAAGCATCTGGTCCCGGCCGGATACTGGCAATCTGCCGAAACATCGGGAGAATATACCCTGGTTGGCTGCACCGTCGCACCCGGTTTCGATTTTGATGATTTTCGAATGATGAAAGAACTGCCTGAGACGGCGGAAAGGGTCTATGCCGACTATCCTGACTTGGCGCGATTTATATGAAAACTAGCCCCTAAGCGTCAGCCGATTCATGCAGAATGGAAAAGATCTGATCCAGGTGGTAGCCGCGGCGTTGAAAGTAGCTGACGACGCGGCGTTTCATTTTGTCTTCTGCCTGATGGTAGTTGAATCCCGGGAATTTTCGATTCAGTTGTTGGCGCAGTAGCGCATGGGGGTCGAATTCTTCGCTGGCTTGTTCCAGGGCGGTCTGGGCGGATTGTTCGTCGATGCCCCGTTTGCGAAGATCGAGCAGGACTTTGGCACCGACGCCGCGCCCATTGCGCATCAGCATGCGGGCGCGCTCCAGGGCGTAGCGCTGATCGTTGAGATACCCGTACTCGCGGCAATATTGCCGGGCCTCTTCTGCCTCTTCAGCGGAAAAGCCGAGCTGCAGCAATTTTCGCTGCAGCTCGGCCTCACTATGATCCCGTCCGGTCAGCAGCCGCAGGGCCGTTGCTCGTGGATTAGACGCGGTCGATCTTGAATTCCTCATCATCGCCTTCTTCCGGCTTTTCCTGCGCGTTAAGATCTTGCCAGCCCTGATCCCCCGTAGAGGAGATTCCGGAGAATTTGAGTTTGAAGTCGTCGGGGTTGGAGCTCTGGCGCAGTGCTTCTTCGTAGGTGATGATTTCCCTTGAGACCAGAGACATAAGGGCTTGATCGAAGGTCTGCATGCCGTAGGTTGTGTAACCCTGGGCAATGGCGTCTTTCAGCTGAACGGTTTTGTCGCGGTCATCAATCAGGTCGCGAACCCTGGCAGTAGAAACCATGACCTCGACAGCAGCCACTCGACCTTTGCCAGCGGAGCGGGGAATCAGACGCTGAGAGATAACCCCTTTGAGGACACCTGAAATCTGCAGACGAATCTGGCTCTGCTGATGAGGGGGGAACATGGCGACGATTCGGGTAATGGTCTCTGGAGCATCGATGGTGTGCATGGTCGACAGCACCAGGTGTCCTGTTTCGGCTGCGGCCAGGGCGGTCTCTGTAGTTTCAAGGTCGCGCATCTCGCCAACCAGAATGACGTCCGGGTCCTGGCGCAATGAACCCTTCAGCGCAGAGCCGAACCCTTCGGTATCGAAACCGACTTCGCGTTGGTTAATGATGCATTTACGGTCTCGATGCAGGTACTCAATGGGATCTTCAATGGTGACGATGTGAGCGGTACGCTGGCTGTTGATGTAATCGATCATTGCTGCCAGGGTGGTTGATTTTCCTGAACCGGTGGCACCGGTCACCAGCACCAGACCGCGTGGCACCAGAGCAATTTTTTTCAAAATCTCGGGCAACTCCAGATCATCAAGGGTCAATATTTTATACGGGATGGCCCGGAAAACTGCAGACATTGAACCGCGTTGCGAGAAGACATTGACCCGAAAACGACCAAGTCCTGGAACGCCGTAAGCCAGATCGACCTCGTGTACCTCCTCGAAGCGGGCTCGCTGACGGTCATTCATAATCGCATCGCACATTTCGTGAATCATGTCGCCAGTCATGCGTGGAGCCTTGGGCAGTGGCCGCAGGCTACCATCGATGCGGAATATAGGGGGCAGGCCAGCCTTGAGGTGGACATCGGAGGTGTTCGACTTAAGGGCCATGCCGAGTATGTCGTTTAGAGTCATGGTCTCATCCTGATCAACGTTGCTGATAATGTAAGAGTCACTAGGTTCTATTCAGCCGGTGTTGCTTCCTCTGCAGCAGCCTGAAGGCCGAATCTCTCGCGAAGTTTGGTGTCGATTTCGTCAGCGATGTCCGGATTCTCCTGCAGGTAGATCTTGGAGTTTTCCCGGCCCTGTCCGACCCGTTCACCATTGTAGGAGAACCAGGCTCCGCTCTTCTCAATGATGTCATTCTCAACCCCCAGATCGAGCAAATCCCCCTCGCGGGAGATACCGGTTCCGTACATGATATCGAACTCGGCCTGCTTAAAGGGAGGGGCGACCTTGTTCTTGACCACCTTGACCCGGGTCCGGCCACCGATAACGTCCTGCCCTTGCTTGAGAGCTGCAATGCGGCGGATGTCGAGGCGGACCGAGGCGTAGAATTTCAGGGCGTTGCCGCCGGTGGTTGTTTCAGGGTTGCCGAACATGACACCGATCTTCATACGGATCTGGTTGATAAAGATAATGCAGCAGTTCGATTTGCTGATCGTGCCAGTCAGTTTACGAAGGGCTTGAGACATCAGGCGAGCTTGAAGGCCCATGTGGGAATCACCCATGTCGCCTTCGATTTCGGCGCGTGGGGTGAGAGCTGCCACCGAGTCAACGACCAGAACGTCGATTGCGCCGCTACGGACCAGCACTTCAGTAATCTCAAGCGCCTGTTCACCAGTATCCGGTTGGGAAACGAGCAGGTCGTCAGCCTTGACGCCGAGGCGACCGGCGTAGTTTATGTCGAGGGCGTGTTCGGCGTCGACAAAGG
This sequence comes from Geopsychrobacteraceae bacterium, assembly GCA_035267105.1. Lineage (GTDB taxonomy): Bacteria > Desulfobacterota > Desulfuromonadia > Desulfuromonadales > Geopsychrobacteraceae > BM509. Next base: position 2,986 of record DATFMC010000024.1, on the reverse strand, counting down.
CCGCAATCCCGCCTTTCTTTTGAATTTCAGCGACAATATGTAGAGCCAGTGTCGTTTTGCCGGAGGATTCAGGACCAAAGATTTCTATGATTCGTCCTCTGGGGACTCCACCAATGCCAAGAGCCAGATCAAGGCTCAGCGCGCCGGTCGAGATCTTGTCAATCTCCGGCATCTGGTATTCTCCGCCAAGGCGCATGATGCTGCCCTTACCGAACTGTTTTTCAATTTGCCCCATCGCCAGGTCAATGGCGCGATTACGGTTCTCGTCCGACATGAAAATCTCCCTTGTAAAAAGAGTGGCTGTTAAAATCTGTTTCCGTTGCCCGCAGTATATGCTGCTTGACGTGACATAATACGTCTCAGCGTCATCAGCGAGTTTGAAATTCAGCGACAGTCAGTGGCTGGTGCACCGCCCCCTGCGGTGTCAAACGGCTGTTGTAGAGTACAATACTTTTAACCAGAGTTGGACCGAAATCGATATCCCGACTGGTAAGTAGTGCTTCAGTGGTTGTTGGTGGCCGACGAAACCGTCCCAGGGTCAGGTGTGGCCGATAGGGAGAGTCCCCTGCAGGGCATCCGTACCGTGTAAGTCCGGTGGTCAGCTTTTTCTGTAGCAGAACAATCGGTTCGAGCGGCTGGACCCCGATCCAGACCACCCGCGGCCGCTTAGCAGAGGGGAAGGTCCCCAAACCCTGCAGAGATAACATGAAGGGGGGTTGCGAGCCGGCTACCGATAGCATGAATCGGCCGATTCTGGCAAGCTGCGTCTCGCTCTGGTCGCCAAGGAAGTTCAGGGTCAGGTGCAGGTTGTGTGCTGGCCCGGTGCGGAGTTCGGGCAACTCCTGCTGAAGGGTCTGTTGAAATGTTCCGATCTGCTGGCAAAGTCGTTCTGCAAGGGGGATGGCAATAAAGGAACGGATCAGGGCCATGGCAAGTTCCTGGCTTCGCCTGAATAGAGCGGTAGCAGGATATTGAAGGTGCTTCCCGATATATGATCTTCGGGACTCTCTACCCAGATCATACCGTTATGTCCCTCAATGATTCCTTTGGCTAAGGGTAGCCCGAGGCCGGCCCCCGAAGTTCGATTTGATATCGGGTCCTGACCGTGATGTTTAAGTGAGGTCGCGCCATGAAATTTATCAAAGATCCGAATTCGTTCTTCCTCATCGATGCCGATCCCGTTGTCGATAATCTGCAGCAGCAGATAGTTATCGGATAGTGCTCCTACAAATAAATCGGGACAGAATCTTTCCAGATGTTCTTGTTGTTCCATGACTTCGACAGCTGTGAAAAGTCGGGTTTTTATTTGTATGACACCGTCAGCCGGACTGAATTTGCAGGCATTGTCGAGCAATCGGTCAAGTGCGCGGCGTAGATGGTGGTGGTCGCCTTTCAGGCTGAGATGCTCAGGAATCGGACCGAGGGACAGGGTGATCTGCTGCTGTTCTGACCTGAGCTCATAGTTGAGGTGGGTCTCAGTCAGTATACGAGACAGGTCGAGCGGTTCACTGGCCATGTAGAGATCGCCCGATTCAATCCGGGCCATCTCCAGAAGATCCTCAATCAGAGTCTGAAGTCTCAAGCCTCCCTGCTCCAGCATCCCCATCAGTTCAATGATATCATCAGTCGCATCCGGGAGCTTGATCTGCAACAGTTCGATGGCGGAGAGAACACAGGTCAGCGGGGTGCGCAGTTCATGTGAAGCCAATCCGAGAAATCTGCTTCTGGTCCGGCTGGTTTTTTCCAGAATAGAGTGACTCTCCTCCAGCCGTTCCAGGTGAGCCCGTAGTTGAAGGCGGGAACGTTCCTGCTCGCGTTGCCCGGCATCGGCCATTTTCTGTTGCCATTCCAGTTTGTCCACAAGCTCTGCTGTGGCAAGGGCGTGCGCAAGAATTTTACCGACCTGTTGGAGGAGATCAAAATCTTGAGGACTGAACTGACGCTGAATCCTCTGAAAGAGGAAAAGGATGCCGATAATTCGCCCGGAAGAGTTCAGTGGCAGACAGACCACGCTGCGCCAGCCTTCATCGAGGACGGCCAGGCAGTGCAGGTTCGGTTCGCAGCGGAGATCGACCCAACTGCAGGGAGCCCCGCTGCTTATGACTTGCTCGGTGAGCCCTGCTCCCACGGGAATTTTTTGCAGGTCACGAATCAGTTCTGTGGGGATTCCAATGTTGGCGGTGAGATAGCGTGGCGAATCGATATTGGACAGCTGATAGATGCCTCCTCCGTCAACAGAGAAGAATGTCTGTAGTTCAGAGAGCGCAGAATGCAGCAGTGTCGACTTGTCGAGGTTTTCAGACGCAAGGATGGAGATACGCTGCAGCAGTTTCAGGTTCTGGTTCTCCTGCTGCAGGTCAGTGATGCTTAGCTGTTGAAGGTTGCGCTGAGGCATCGATACTCTTTCGCCGGTTATTTCCACAGGTATGCTGTGGCTGTTTACTTTACAGTGAATGAATCCGCTAGCCGATGACGTATCTTCGTAACCATTCCAGACCCATATGTGCAGTCATCAGCTGGACCTGATTGCGATCTCCGCTGAACTGGTACCTCTGGACCTGTTCGGTATCTTCCGCAGCCAGAGCCAGAAAAACGGTGCCGACCGGTTTGTCCTGCGTGCCGCCGTCCGGTCCTGCGACTCCGGTCACGGCGAGTGCCAGATCAGTATCTGCAGCCAGTCGAATACCTCTAACCATAGCCAGAGCACAGGGTTCGCTGACGGCCCCATGCTGCTGAAGGAGCTCCGGGCTGACCTTCAGCCAGTCGAGCTTGGCTGAGTCAGCGTAGGTGACTGCCGCACGTTCCAAAAAAGCCGAAGCACCAGGCTCTTTGGTGAGCATGCGGGCAATCAGCCCTCCGGTGCAGGACTCGGCGAGCGACAGAGTCAGTCCGCTGTTGGTCAGCAGGGTTCCTACCTGACCGGCAAGAGTCTGTTCTCCATGGCCGACGATATATTCGCCCAGCACCTTTAACAGCAACAGTTCAG
>DATFMC010000023.1:0-39502 GCA_035267105.1 Geopsychrobacteraceae bacterium | reverse complement strand
AGGGCCAGGGCTGTTGCCATTAACATCATGCTTCCAGGCGACACGGGGTGAAAGAGAGACCGCGCCGAACACGTTATTGAAATCGAATTTGGCAACCATGCGATAGCCCCAGGACGTCGCGTCAGCAAAGGCATCAGCTGGCTCATAGTAGCCATTTGCACCCGTATGGGCACCTGCAAGCGCCGCATTGCCACTGACATAGGTTCCCGGAGCATCAAGCCTTAGCACATCCTTATCCGGCATACCGTGAACATGAGTCACACCAACTTCACCAAGCAGGACAAACTGGCTGGCACTGAAGGTCGGTCCAAACAACTGAGTCGCCGTCATCTGCGCCTGGGAAACGTCCTTCAGAATAAAACCCTGAATCTCAGTATCGAACTGAGTACTATAGTTACCAACCTGATTAAAGGCTGCTAGTCCAGCATTTATTGGGCTAAGTGCAGCAAATAGAATCTCAATATCATCCATCTGCAGAGGTGTATCTTTTCGGTAGGACACCTCACCCTGCAAAGCCGTTCCAGTAGCCTCAATCTGGGTATTGAAGCTGACACCGAACAAAGGGATATCTTCAGGGTATTCGAGCAGGTAGCGGGCGGTACGTGCATAAGCATCAGTCGCTGCGGTACTGATAGCATCAGCTGTTGCAGCACCGACAGCTCCTTCGGCGATAGCAGTCTGTGCAATTAATCCCGCCTGCGTTTGGGTCATACCTAAACCCATACCAGTGACTACAGCACTCCCCAAACCATTTGTCAGCGCATCAGTAGCGACTGCGACCCCATTCCCACCAGTTCCGATTGCAGCAGCGGCACCAGCACCAGTCAAAGTACCGGTGCGAGCACTGATCAGTGGTAGACGGCTGTGATAATTCATATAGTAAAAGCCAAACTCAGTATTGTTCAGTCCCGGCGCAAAGATCCGAAATGCGACACCGTACTGACCATCATCGCTGGCTTCTCTGGTCCCTCCGCGTGGAACAGCAAGAAAGGTCTCAAGGGCAGGCGTATTCCCCGAATCAGGCGCAGTGCCAAAACCGAGCATGACTTTGTCACCACCCTCCCCGGCAAAATCATTGGTGCTCCAATATGAGCCCGGAGGATCGATAATCGTCTCTTCCCAATCATAAAGGTAAAAAGCTTCAAGGGTGGTATTTTCAGTCGTACCGAGCGAGGTCCAGACCATTCCTTCCGGGACCAGGGCTTCTCTTAATTCTGACCCCGGAAGACGGATGGCGTTGATATCGACAGGATTAATGGCGTTGATGCTGTTCTGAATAAAGGTACTCTCCCCCCAGCTGACCACCTGGTCGCCAACCCGGACCTGTATCGGGATCGTACCCAAATCAAAGTCTCCATATACATATGCATCAAGAAGATTGGCATCGCTTCCGACCAGATCTAAAGCCTCTTCTCTTAACTCGGTCCGATCCCGGTCGCCACGTTCATTCTCAAAATCATAGAAAGCAGACCCCCGAACAAACAAGCCAAAGTTCCGGTAATCGAGGCCCAGCTCACTGGTAATCTTGGAGACGTTACTGGAGAGACCCTTATCGTAGTTCAGGTTTCCGTCATCACCATTGACCGAATAGGCTGTCCCGCCATTGTCTTTTCCGATAATTGCCGGGTCACGATCCTGCACACGCCAGCTGAATCCGTGAGACAAGGTCGTGTCAAGGCTTCCGGTAAGATCACCCTCTTCAAACTGGATACTCAACGCGGGTGCAACAATAAACAAAGAAAGGCCGAGGGCCACCAGAACCGTTAAACTCACTCGATTGCGGTATCGCGCCGAACGCAAAACTCTACACATAGTCAGAAACCTCCTTTATTGATTGATCAGCAAACAACAAGATATTGTGAATCAAAACAAGAGTAACACTTGATAAGGATATTATGGCACAGAGAAAAAGGATCAAAAAATGTAAAACTGATGCGCGGTTTAATTATAAGTAAACATTGTTATATTGCAATCAAATCTCATGTATATGGACAAGAAAACAAATGACTATCCACAAACAATGATATTTTCTGCTCGGAAAGAACCGTAGTTGTACAGAGATCGCAACCGAAGGCATCAACTTCGAACTCTGGATGACGCTCCGGGTAGTAGATGGCGTCGGGTGATATAAATAATACTGTAGCGGGCTGTCCGTCAGAAATTATCGCGCCCGTTGGACACCGCGTGAGGCAGGCACCAGATGAATCGTCCTGTTTGAAAGGACATGATGATAAGGTTCTTCGCTGCCGCACCGAGTCGGTTCAAGCTGTGCCCGCTCTCAGTCGTTATACGCATACAGCCAACAGATTGAGAGGCACTGACGAACGAAGGTTCCGGCGTCCGCTATAGAGTCAGGTCGGCCTCACCCTGATAGAGCTGCTGGCGCAGAGCCTTGACATCGGCATTTTCCAGGTATTCATCAAAACCCATCACCCGGTCGATCACCCCACCGGGAGTCAGCTCGATAATCCGGTTGGCCAGGGTTGAGACAAACTTGTGGTCATGTGAGGTAAAAAGAATCACCTCATTGAAACTGATCAGGCTGTTATTGAGAGCGGTAATCGATTCCAGATCAAGGTGGTTGGTCGGTTCGTCAAAGAGCAGAACATTGGCGTTGGTCAGCATCATCCGCGCCAGCATACAGCGCACCCGCTCCCCGCCGCTGAGCACACTTGTCATCTTGGCCGCCTCATCGCCGGAAAAAAGCATACGGCCGAGGAAGCCGCGAGCAAAGCTCTCCCCTTCATGAGGCGGATACTGACCCAACCAGTCGATGAGACTCAGGTCTTTGTCGAAATAGCTGCTGTTTTCTTTAGGAAAATATGAGGGGGTAATGGTCACGCCCCAACGGAAACTGCCACGGTCTGGCTTGATCTCCTCGGTCAGAATCTGCATCAGGGTCGTTTTGGCAAGGCTGTTACCGCCGACAAAAGCGATCTTGTCCCCCTTGTTAACAACCAGATCCAGATTATCGAGCACCTTGACACCGTCGATGGTTTTACTCAGGCCCTTTACTTCCAGGATGATATCGCCACAGGCCCGCTCCGGCTTGAACACCACGAACGGATATTTACGTGATGAGACCGGCAACTCCTCGATATCAAGCTTGTCGAGCAGCTTTTTCCGTGAGGTCGCCTGCTTGGCCTTTGACGCGTTGGAGCTGAAGCGGGCGATAAACTCCTTCAGTTCGGCGGCCTTGTCGCTGGCCTTCTTGTTGGCGTCCTGCTTCTGCTTCAAGACTAACTGGCTGGCTTCGTACCAGAAATCGTAGTTGCCGACGTAGGTGCGGATGGTGCCGAAGTCGATGTCAGCGATATGGGTGCAGGCCTGATTGAGGAAATGCCGGTCATGTGAGACCACGATGACGGTATTCTGAAAACGGCCAAGAAATTCTTCCAGCCATTGGATCGATTTCAGATCCAGGTGGTTGGTCGGCTCATCGAGCAGCAGGATATCGGGGTTGCCAAACAGCGCCTGAGCCAGCAGCACCCGGACTTTTTCTCCACCCTCCAGTTCCTTCATCTTCTTCTGCCGCAACTCTTCAGTGATCCCCAGGCCGTTCAACAGCACCGCGGCTTCCGATTCAGCATCGTAGCCGTTCATCTCGGCAAATTCCGCTTCCAGTTCGCCGGAACGAACCCCATCCTCCTCGGTGAATTCTCCTTTGGAATAGATCGCTTCACGCTCTGTCATCACCTCATAGAGGCGCGCGTGACCCATAATCACCGTATTGAAGACAGTCTCATCATCAAAGGCGAATTGATCCTGCCGCAGTACCGCCAACCGCAACCCCTTACCGATGGAGACCTCACCCTTGTCAGGTTCTGCGTCACCCGCCAATATTTTCAGAAAAGTCGATTTCCCCGCTCCGTTGGCTCCGATCAGCCCGTAACAGTTACCAGGGGTGAATTTGATATTGACGTTTTTGAAAATTGTACGCCGGCCGTATGCCAGGCAGATATCGGTTGCACTGATCATGATTCAGATATTCCTTGTCGTTTAGAAAAGAAACGACCACCGAGGCGAACCTCGTGGTCGTTGTACAGCGCGAATCTATAACACTGATTCCCAGGCCAGGCAATGCTTTTGTTATTACGGAACGCATCGGTCAGCCAAGACCGCAAAACCTGACTAAAATCTGTTCATCTGAGTGCTGTTCGCGCTATTCTAGCATAGTAACAATATCCCGAGGAGACCCTATGAAAAAGCTGACGCTGCTTGTCCTTATCGCTGCCTGTTTCTACCTCAATTATACCAACCCGAAACTCAGTGTTCATCAGGCGGAACTGACCGCCCGCATCAATGCTGAAGAGGCTCTCCCGGAGGATGTTTACGATCAGGTATGGCAGGAGGTGGACTTTTCCAACCTACTCCTCTGCTCGGTCACCAAAACCACCGTTGGCAGCAAGTTGATCTCCATCGGTTGTCTCGGCAAGATCAAGGTGATCAACGGCAAATGGGTCAAAGATACGGCCAAAAAATATCAGAGGGATTAATCATAGCCCTGATCCGGACCGGGTGCCGGTTTCATTAAAGCAATCGCCAACAGCGCGAAGGGGCCGATCAACAGCCCGAGGGTAACCCAGAGCACAACATTCCTGTTTTTTCCTTTAGCCAATGAAGCAGCGGCGACACCGAACATAGCCCACGCAAAGAGATATTCCATTTAAACTCCTTTGGGGTTGCAAAACGATTCATCAGAATCGAAGAGGTTCTGAGGGGAAAGACAAAGCTCAACACGCTGGCACGGCGGTCTTAAGCCAGCTCAGCGCCAGGTGATAGCCGGTTCTTTGCGCTCCGGCAACCGATGATAGCGATACTGCGGGTAACCGATCATCATTGCAGCGTAAGAGAGATGCCCCTCAGGGAGCCCCAGAGCCTCGCGCAGCGGCGGGTAGGTGCTTGCTGCAGCGTTAAAATAGCCCGCCCAGCAGCCCCCCAGTTCCATTCCGGTCGCAGCCAATTCCAGGTAGGTCATGGCGATGGTGCTGGAGACGGAGGCCATGCGGTCATCCTTGTCCGCATGGGCGATGATCAGCACCGGAGCATCGCGCAGCACGACATCATAACCACCGATCAACCGTTCAAGGGATTTATCTATATGCAGCGACAGTGCAAGCTCCGGCAAGCTTTTCAGCATCCAGCGCATCCATTCGCCAACGATGGCGGTCAACTTTTTCAGCTCTTCACCATCACTCAGAACCAGCCACTCAACTCCCTGGGTATTATGTCCGGTCGGCGCATAACGGGCCGTTTCGATCAGCTTCTGCAATATTTCCCGGGGGACCGGCTGGTTGCGATAATTGCGGATCGAGCGGCGGTGACGTAAAAACTGCGTCATCTGCTCTTCAGAAAGCAGCAACCCTTGATCAACCGGCGGACACTGCTCCAGCGGCAGCTCGGTATGAAGCAGGCTGCTGGACGGGCAGGCCGCGACACAGTGGCCACAGCGGATACAGAGTTCATCAATAGCTGCGACCGGAGTCGGAAACGCCCCTTTGCTAAAATCGATCAGATCGGCGGGGCAGACCGCCGCGCAGATGCCATCCTGGCTACAGGTCTGCTGATTAACTGTGATTAAATTCACGTGTTATTCCTTTATGTTTCAGGACTTTTGAATGTCTGTGCAAGCTCATTCATGACAAGATCAATATCCCCTTCCCCGCTCTCGACCATCTTGATGATGGTGCCCATGCGGGTCAGAAAGAAATCGGCGTAGGCCTGCTCGTCCTTCGTCTCGCACCCAGAAAAAAAACCCTCGACCACAGAGGTACTCGCCTTGTCCAGATTATACTTGCCAATCTGCATCCGGGCCAGGTAATGAGCCGCGCTGGTACTCATTCCGGCCGCAAGTGCCGACTCATAGACCAGGGCATAAGCGATCATCCCAAAATAGATCAGTCGCTGCGCCGGATTCTGCTCAGTCACAGGCGGGTAAGGGATATCGGTACCGATCCGCTTCCAGGTTCGTTCAAGGATCGGTCCGAATCTGCCCCGCTTTCTTAATACTTCAAAAAGGATCATGGAAGTAACCTGTCAGTAACTTTTCAGGGGGCGTGTCGCCAGGCGGCCAGTGCAAGCAGCAGCCAGCCAATCAAAAACGCGACCCCGCCCAGCGGGGTGATCATGCCGAAACTGCGGATGCCGGACAGTACCAGGACATACAGCGAACCGGAGAAAAGAACCGTTCCAACAAGCATCAACCAACCGGAGGTACGGAGCAAGGGAGCATCTGGCAACAGATGACAGAGAATCCCGATCAGTACCAGACCAAGAGCATGGATCAGGTGATACTGAACGCCAGTCTGCCAGACCGTCAGCATCTCGGCAGCGACTTTTGATTTGAGGCCGTGCGCGCCAAAAGCACCGAGCGCAACACCCAACAGTGCATTCAGACTGCCGAGCAGCACAAATATTTTCATCGTAAAGGCTCCATCTACTCGCCTAATTTCTCAGCTTCGGCCTTACAGCGCTCAACAACCTCTTTCAACCAGGCGATCTCGTCCGGCGCAAACTGTTTAAGATGCTCGGTACCGATATTCATCACCCAGAAAAGACCCTCGGTGGTCATCTCGGCCAGCACATGTCCCGGTAGCTGCAGGCAGGGGGCATCCGTTTCAGCCCATGCGTTCAATCGCTGCTGCTGGTCAAAAAAGACCAGATAGTCCCTCCCCTCGGACTCGATCACCAACGGAACCTCAATCTCTTCCTCCGGACTCTCGGCATCAGGTCTGACCATCTCTTTTGCCGTCGGCACAAAAAAGCTCGAATTGAGAAACAGGTCATAAAAACCGGACTGGGCTTTGGCGTCATCAGGCTTGGCACGCAGGACTTCAAGGGCTTGATCAAGTTCGGACATCGTTTTCACCTTTATGTGGCAAGGGTTCACGTCATAGGGAGCGACAACAGAGGATCAGCATAACAGATCAGGCTACAATTTGTCGCGTCAGGGGCACGACTCAGACAATCCCCGGTTGCTCGAGTTCCACCAGCAATCGTTTGACAGACTTTCTCGCCCGAAAACGGGGAATTTTAGCGGTAAAACCACCAGAGGCAATTTAAATCTCTGCCTGCTTTCCTGCCAGTCGAGCCATCAGCATATACATATCCGCCTTGATCCAGCTCTGCAGACGTACCTAGTCCTGCTGCTGAGTAACTTCCAACATTGCAGGGCCGAACAACAACAGGTGCCCCTTACGGTAAAGCCGACAGGCGGGTTCCTGGACCTGTAAAATAAAGCCATATTTAGCCGCCCAGCTATCAATCACCGGCCACAGGTCGGGCTTATAGCAAAACTCGCGGATGGTGCGATTTGTTTGACTCTTCATTTGGGAACCCTTTGTGGGAAACCTTGCTCTGAAATCATTCCATTTAAAAAGTCATCCGGCGAGAAGAAATTCAGCCAGAATACTACTTGAGAAGCGCATACACTCTACCACCATGAACTAAAAGTCCATAGATTGAATCGGGACTGAAAGTCTCTTGAAAAAAAACACAAACCCTTGATCGTCATCCTCGCGCATGCGGGGATCCAGACTTCAGATAAGCACTGGTTTCCCGCTTGCGCGGGAATGGCAATAATGAGTGGCAACTGAAGGTCTTGTAACATCCATAGTTTTGAACGAGCGTGCTGAAACAATCAATCTGTTCGCCTCTTCTTCCAGATCCCCTCTTCTCCATTTACTTTCAGGAAAGATGCACCGAGAACCAATCAACGCAAGACCGTCTTGATAAAGATTTTCGAAAAGGTGAGATGGGTGAAATATATTATAGCTTTGTTAAGCTTTAAGCAGATTTTATTTAAAAAATGAACATTTTAGATTCAAAGAAAGGATGCCAATGAAAGACCCTGTGTGTGGAATGACCGTCGCTACGGATGATGCTGCCGGGGAGTCGCAGTATAAAGATGAAACTTACTATTTTTGCTCAAAAAAATGTCTGCAAAAATTTGAATCCGATCCGAAAAAGTATCTGAACGAGAAGAAAGAAAAAGACAGCTCCAACCAGAACGACCAACGTCTCTACATCTGCCCCATGCACCCGGAAGTTGAACAGGTGGGGCCGGGGGATTGCCCCAAGTGCGGGATGGATCTTGAGCCCAAAGAAGTCGGTGCCGAAGATGAGGGAAGTCCGGAACTGGTCGCAATGACTCGACGATTCTGGGTCTGCCTGGGGCTGACCCTGCCGGTCTTTGTCATCGCCATGTCCGAATCGATCCCGGGTGTCGCATTGCATGAGTGGTTGTCGAAAGATGCCCAGATCTGGATTCAACTGACTCTGGCAACGCCCGTGGTGACCTGGGGCGGCAAACCTTTTTTTGTTCGCGGTTGGAACTCTCTGGTCAGCAGAAACCTCAATATGTTCACCCTGATTTCCATTGGCACCGGCGTCGCTTACCTTTACAGCCTGGTCGCAACATTTCTCCCTGGCATCTTTCCGTCGTCTTTTCGTAATTCCGAGGGAACCGTTGCGGTTTACTTCGAAGCGTCTGCCGTCATTATTACCCTGGTCCTGCTCGGGCAAGTGTTGGAACTCCGGGCCAGACATCGGACCAGCGGAGCGATTAAGGCACTGCTGGGACTGGCACCAAAAACCGCACGTATTGTTCGTGAGAATGGTAACGAGGACGATATCCCCCTGGAAGACGTTGAAAAAGGAGACCGGTTGCGGGTTCGCCCCGGGGAAAAAGTACCAGTCGATGGTGTGATCGATGAGGGCTCCAGTTCCCTTGATGAATCGATGGTGACAGGTGAGCCGCTGGCGGTCAAAAAAGATCAGGGTGACGAAGTAACGGGTGGCACGTTAAACAAAAGTGGTTCCTTTATCATGAATGCCGAGCGGGTTGGTCGCGATACCGTGCTGGCGCAGATCGTCCAGATGGTCAGCGAGGCTCAGCGCAGTCGGGCGCCGATCCAGGGATTGGCCGACAAGGTGGCAAGCTGGTTTGTGCCAGCCGTGGTTGGAGTCAGCATCCTCACTTTCATCATTTGGGCTCTGGTGGGTCCCGAACCCCGTCTGACTCATGCGCTGGTCAATGCCGTAGCGGTGCTGATTATCGCCTGCCCCTGTGCCCTGGGCCTGGCGACACCCATGTCGATCATGGTCGGTACCGGCAAAGGAGCAACCTCCGGAGTCCTGATAAAAAATGCCGAAGCGCTGGAAACCATGGAAAAAATCGACACACTGGTGGTCGACAAGACCGGCACCCTCACCGAAGGGAAGCCGAAACTGTCGACAATAAAGACAACAGGTGAGGTCTCTGAAAATGACCTACTACAGCTTGTCGCCAGTTTGGAACAGGGGAGTGAGCATCCGCTGGCAGAATCGATCGTCGCAGCGGCCAGGAAAAAAGAGTTGAAACTCACCTCCGCTGAGGAGTTCGACTCTCTGACCGGAATGGGGGTCAAAGGGAAAATTGAAGGTCGTAAGGTGGCGATCGGCAATCTGAAGTTATTAAAGGAGCTAGCTATCGATGCCGGTGAACTGAACGACCAGGCAGAAGACTTGCGTCGTGAAGGTGCAACGGCCATGTTTGTCGCCGTCGACGGGAAGCTGAGCGGTATCCTTGGTGTCTCCGATCCGATCAAGGAAAGTACATCAGAGGCGATCAGGCAATTACATCAAATGGGGTTACGGGTGGTGATGCTCACCGGCGACAACGAAACCACCGCTCGTGCCGTCGCCAAGAAACTCGATATCGACAATGTCGAGGCAGAGGTTTCACCGGACCGCAAGAATGAGGTTATCAAAAAATTTCGCAACGATGGTCGAATCGTGGCCATGGCTGGCGATGGAATCAACGACGCCCCGGCCCTGGCTCAAGCCCATGTCGGTATCGCCATGGGTTCGGGAACTGAGGTCGCCATGGAGAGTGCCGGGATCACCCTGGTCAAGGGCGATCTTACCGGGATTGTCAAAGCTGTTAACCTGAGCCGGGCGACCATGCGCAACATCCGCCAGAACCTGTTTTTTGCTTTCTTTTACAACAGCCTCGGTATTCCGATTGCGGCGGGTTTGCTCTATCCTGTGTTTGGACTGCTCCTCAGCCCGATGATTGCAGCCGCAGCCATGAGCATGAGTTCGGTTTCCGTTGTCGGTAACGCCTTGCGTTTAAGACACCTCAAGTAAATATCCCCACCGGCCAGGCAGGAGGATTTCCTGGTTTATTGTTTAAACATGCTCGTTCTAGACTATAGACTTAAGCCCAGGATTTTCAGTTGCTACTCATTCTTGTCATTCCCGCGCAAGCGGGTATCCAGTGTTTATATGAAGTTTGGATTCCCGCATACGCGAGGATGATGATCAATGGATTTGCTTTTGTTTTTCAAGTGACTTTAAGTCCCGATCCAACCTATGGACTTTCAGTCCATAGTGGTTGAGTCAGGCATCGCTGGTCATAATAAAGACCGGCCGGTTCTGGAATGCTTCGTATCGGGGTCGCAATCGCTCGGTGCAGTAATACTTCTCCACATTGACCACCTTTTTCTGGCCGATGATGACGCTGATCGGCACAGTGTCATAGTTGCCACTGTGGATGCTCACCAGCCGTCCCGAGGTATTGGACGGCGCTAGCAGTTTGTCGGACTTGGCTGCGGCCAGCGAGTGAAGTTCGACAAACTGCTAGGGAAAACAGAGCAAAGGGAGCTTTCTCGCTTCATTGCTTTAAGCAATCAAGGAGCTGATGAAATCTCCACTATCCTTCGACATTTCGTGTATTGCCGTACTCCCCAAACAGAACTGGCCCGGCAAAAATGTCGGGCCAGTTCTGTTTGGATAATTCCAGGCTACACTTTTTTATCAATAACACAGCTGTATGTCTTAACCTTTTTCATCACATCCTCAACGATCCATAGCGGGGTCGATGCTCCTGCGGTGATTCCCACCTTTTCCTTCCCTTCAAACCAATCCGGTAGAAGCTGGTCGCCGGTCTCGACATGATAAGTACAGGGTTGCACTTCCTTACAGAGATTCGCCAGTCGCGAGGTGTTGGCGCTGTTAAAACCGCCAATCACCAGCATTAGATCAACCTTTCCGGCAATCTGGCGGGCCTCGTTCTGGCGGACCGAAGTCGCGTCACAGATGGTGTTAAAGACTCGTAGTTCCTTGGCCTTTGTCAGGCACACTGCAACGATTTCAGAGAAATTTTCCAGTGACTGGGTCGTCTGTGCCACCATCGCGATCTTTCCGCCTTTCGGAAGCTTTCCGGCTTCTTGCGGAGTCGCAACGATTCTCACGTCCCCTTTTGCGTAGGAAACAATCCCCCTCACTTCCGGGTGATTCGCCTCGCCGACCAGAACCAACAGATAACCTTCGCGGCTCAGCATGTCAGCATGCTTCTGAGCCTTTTTCACAAAAGGGCAAGTGGCATCGACGACCAATAATCCGCTCTGTTCAATCTCTTCGACTTCCTGGGCGGTCACTCCGTGAGAACGGATCACTACCGCACCGTCCGAAATATCCTCAACCTGATGGCAGACCCTGACCCCTTCCTGTTCCAGCTTTTCCACCATCTGTGGAGAATGGATCAATGGTCCCAAAGATGAGATTTGCTCATGTTTACCGGCAGCATCGAAAGCCATCTGGGTGGCTCGTTTCACGCCAAAACAGAATCCGGCACTTTTCGCCAGGATAATTTCCATATTTCACCTCGGCCTAAAGAGACTGACGACGTGCTTCAATCATCTGCATCATCTGCTGCAAGACCTGATCTATGGTCATTGATGTCGAATCGATATCGATCGCATCATCAGCCCGCTTCAAAGGTGCGTGCTCCCGTTTCTCATCCGCAGCATCCCGCGCTTCAACATCTGCAATTGTCTGAGCGAGGTCGACGGTGACCCCTTTCTCCCGCAGTTCTTCATAGCGGCGGCGACCCCGTTCCTGAGCGGTTGCGGAGAGGAAGAATTTGATCTCTGCTTCGGGAAAAACAACCGTCCCTATATCGCGACCCTCAAGAACGACTCCGCCTGCTGCTCCCATCTCTTGCTGCAGTTCAACCATCGCCGACCTGACGACAGGCTGAGCCGCGAACTTGGCTGTCAACAAGCTGATCTCAGGGGTCCGTATTGCCGACGAGACATTCTCTCCGTTGAGCAGAACCTGCTCGCCTGCGTCAGTGAGGATAAATTTGATCTGAATGCCTTCACAAAGAGTTTTCAAACCCTCATTGTCTGACGGCTCGATCTTGCCTCGTTGCGCCGCCAACGCCACAGTCCGGTACATCGCGCCGGTATCTATATTTACATAACCGAGTTGCCTGGCCAGGGCCTTGCTGAGGGTGCTCTTTCCCGCACCAGATGGCCCGTCTATGGCAACGATCAATTCTGATTTCACATTTTCACCTGTCTTTTTATTTTACAAGAGACCACGTTCCCACCACAACTCAGCGACAGGACAATTGCTCAAGCAGTTCCCAGAAGTTCGGGAATGAAGTGGCTGTGCAGGCGGTATCTCTGATGGTGACCGGCGTCTCTGCTGCAAGGGCAGCAACCGCCATGCTCATTGCAATCCGGTGATCGCCAAAGGAATCGACCTCTCCACCAGAGAGAGACTGTCTACCCGTGATCCGCATTCCATCCTCAAGCGGTTCAATCTGAGCACCGATTTTACTCAGGGTTTCGCACATCGCCGCAATTCGATCAGTCTCCTTGACGCGCAATTCCTTTGCATCGCTGATTGTTGTGGTCCCTTCGGCAAAGGCCGCCGCGACACTGACCACGGGAAACTCATCGATAGCACGTGGCACCAACTCACCACCGATCTCGATCCCCTTGAGTTCGCTGCTGCGCACCAGTAAATCCGCAACAGGCTCACCTGACAGTTCACGTTGGTTGAGTAACTCTATAGACCCGCCCATCGCCTGCAGGATATCAATGATCCCACTACGAGTAGAATTCACACCGACATTCTTCAGCAACAGCTCTGATCCGGGAACAATCAATCCGGCCACCAGAAAAAAGGCCGCCGATGAAATATCACCAGGGACGTCCACATCACGCGCAATCAGCTCTGCCTTGCCATGAATCGAGGCTCCCCCTTTGAAGGAGTCGACCCTGACGCCGAAATAACGAAGCATCCTCTCGCTATGATCACGGGACAGATGTGGTTCGTAAACGGTCGTGACACCCTCGACCTGCATTCCAGCCAGAAGAACAGCTGATTTTACCTGAGCGCTGGCGACCGGAGAATGATATTCGACGGACCTCAGGTGTCCACCATTAATGGCAAACGGAGCCTTGCGATTGCCTTCGCGACCATTAATCTGCGCACCCATATTGGTCAGAGGGTCAATTACCCGCCCCATGGGCCGACGTCGCAAATACTGGTCGCCGGTCAGGACTGAGAAGAACGGCTGTCCGGACAGAATTCCGCTCATCAGTCGCATGGTGGTTCCAGAGTTGCCACAATCGAGAACCGTTTCAGGTTCCTTCAGACCACTCAACCCCTCACCGGTAATCAGCAAATCGCCACTATCTTCCTCTACGACCTCCACGCCCATCGCCTGAAATGCCGCCAGGGTCGACATGCAGTCTTCTCCTCGCAGCAGTCCGCTGACCCGGCTGGTCCCCTTGGCCAACGAGGCAAACATGATCGCCCGATGTGAGATCGATTTATCTCCGGGAACGACAATCTCGCCACTCAGGGCTTTAAAGGGACGAACCGTCCTGGTTTCATATTTATGCATAACAGGCCTTTTGCTATGGTTTACAAAATCGCATCGCGCAGTTGCTTGGAACGAAGGAAGAACTCGAACAGTTTTTCACCATCGCCGTCTGCGATATCGGATTTCAACTCGGCAAAGAATGTTTCGAATTGCTCCATCATTTCGATCAGCGCGTCACGGTTGGTCAGGGCGATATCGCGCCACATGGTGGGGTCGGAGGAGGCGATACGGGTAAAGTCCCGGAATCCACCCGCCGAATACTCAAGGATATTTTCTTCATAATGATCGTAGGATCCAACCGAATTGACCAGAGAGTAGGCGACCATGTGAGGCAGGTGACTGATTGCGGCCAGAACCCGATCATGTTTTTCCATCGGCATCCGAACCACCTCACTCCCTGCAATGGACCACATCTGATCGACCAGCTCCAGTGCAGCAGCATCGGTCCTTTCCGTTGGGGTGAGGATGCAACGCTTGCCCTGATAGAGGGTCGAAAAAGCTGCTTCGGCACCACTCTGTTCTGTTCCCGCAATCGGATGGCCGGGAACAAAATGGACGTGGTCTGGCAACAGTGGTTCTATGGCTCGTGCCACTGCACCTTTGACGCTGCCGCCATCGGTCAGAATCGCTCCCGGTTTCAGACCAGGCAAGAGACTCTGCGTCACCTTGTCCATGGAGCAGACCGGCGTCGCCATGAACACAACGTCTGCATCCCGAACCGCTTCCTGAGGATCACGTGAGTAGCGATCGATCACACCCAGCTCAACCGCTTTCTCGAGGTTCGGCTTGCCACGTCCGCAACCGATCACCTCACCGACAGCGCCAGCTTCCTTAAGGGCGAGAGCAAGAGACCCGCCGATCAAACCCACACCAATAACAGCCAGTCGCGGGATTAACACATTATCCGACATCTCAGTTCCCTCCATCTTCATTGTTCTGAGGTGCCAGAGGATAAGAGCCGAGAATCTTCAGAAAATGGCAGCAACCGCGTAGTTCTTCAATTGCGTCTGTAATCGGTTGATCTGTGACATGCCCAACCAGATCGAGGAAGAAGATATACTCCCAGGCCTTCTGCTTCATCGGCCGACTCTCAATTTTTACCAGGTTGATCTGGCGGTTGCTGAACGGTTCGAGCATCCGATAGAGAATCCCAGGCTCATCCTTCACGCTGAACATCAGCGACGTCTTATCATGACCACTCTTTTCCGGTGCCTTCTTACCGATCACCAGAAACCGGGTGAAATTATTCGGGTTGTCCTCGATCTTGGCCTTGACCACCTGTATACCGAACTGACTGGCAGCGGCATGGCTGGCGATGGCCGCAGCCGAGCCATCTTCCGCAGCCATCTGAGCAGCGGCAGCAGTACTGGTGACATCCACCAGCGGCACATCAGGCAGATTTTCTTCCAGCCAACGTCGGCACTGCGCCAGGGCTTGGGGGTGGGAAACCACCTTGCTGACTTGTTCCAGTTGGCCGCTTCTTGAAAGAAGATCATGAGAGATCTCCAGCAGAACCTCGGCGATGACCTGCAGTTCTGAACCGATAAACATATCGAGGGTGTGGTTGACGACGCCTTCGGTGGAGTTTTCCACCGGCACCACCCCGTAGTGAGCTCGACCCCGTTCGACCTCTTCGAAGACGGAGGGAATACTCTTCATCGGTACCAGCTGCGCTGAAAGACCGAACTGCCGCATCGCCGCGACATGGGTAAATGTCGTCTGCGGACCGAGAAAAGCGACCTTCATTGGCTGTTCAAGAGAGAGGGATGCCGAGATGATCTCACGAAACACCTTGCGCACTGCCTCGTTAGGAAACGGACCGGGATTGTTCCCCATCAATCGTTCATAGATGGCCTGCTCACGGCTGGGCACATAAAACTCACGGCTTTCACCCGATTTTGCCTTGCCGACTTCCAGCACCACATCGGCACGGTCATTAAGCAGATCGAGGATTTGGTTATCGATGGCATCGATCTGATCTCTCAGTTTTTTCAGGTCTTTCGCCATGGTTTTCTCCTGTCGTGAAATGGACAAGAAATGTAGCCTATCCGACATTAAAAATCAATTTTTCACCGGTTATTTCACTGACAACAGGCTTAGGCTCAAGCCGCTGAAATTCTATACTGATGAATAGCGCTCAAGGGCCAACTGAAACTCCCGAATCCGCCAGGTCCTCGGCGACCGAGATGATTTCATCTCGCCCATCCGGGCCGTTCTCCAACAGCCCAAACCAACGTGAAGGAAACCAGCCGTCTCCGTGCAAAGCACCGACCAGCGCGCCGGTCATTGCACCAATGGTATCAGCGTCCCCTCCCAGATTGACGGCCTGGATAATGGCCTCTTCCGGGTCATCGGCAAAGCGAAGGGCGGCCCAGAGTGCCGGAGGCCAGGAATCGGAACTGCGCACGCCGCAACCGAAACAGCGTGCGACTTTATCGCCACCGACTGCGGTTCGCAACAGCTCTGTGACCATCCTCAGGCTTTGTACCAGCGGCTCGAAGCGACAGGTCCGTTCAAGTTGCTCGACAATCGCGAGCGTATCCGGTTTTTCTCCGACCGGAAGCTTGGACAACAATGCCACAGACAAGGCCTGAAGAGATGCCGCCTCAACCGCTTCCGGGTGCACATGGGTACAACAGACAGCGTCGAACACCGCCTGACGCAATATTTTTTCACTTGCGTCACGATAGAGAAGACCGACGGGGGCAATCCTCATGGCGGCCCCGTTGCCGAAAGAACCTTGCGAAAACAGCATGGTTCCTGTCTGTCGGTAATCTGCCCCTTCTGCGAGGGCCTCGATGATCTTGACAGCGCTCCGCCCGTATCCCCGCTCAGGACTGAACGCCTCGGCGTAATGTCGAGAGCAAACAGCGGCATCCACTTGACCACGGACGATCAGTGAACGGGCCAGAGCCAGGGTCATCTCTGTATCATCGGTATAGCAGCCGAATCCTTTGTCATGCGGCAAGAAGTCACGCACCTGCCCAAACTGCTGCCGAATGTCACCGCACGACTGCATCTCCACTGCAGCGCCCAATGCATCACCGAAGGCTGACCCAAGCAAACAACCGACAAACCGACTTCGACATTCCCCTGTCTTCACACATCACTCCAAAGCTTGACCACCAGAGTTCTCAAAGCTTAAACTGCAGCGGCATTACATCTATAACCGAACCCTGCAACCCAACGACAATTCAAAAAGGTTAGATTATGACGATTTCCAGCAAAGTCAACGATTGTATTGAACGTGCCTCATGGATCCGCAAAATGTTTGAGGAAGGTGCGGCCCTGCGCCAGCAGTACGGCGATGATCAGGTTTTCGATTTCTCTCTCGGCAATCCGACCATCGATCCACCGCAAGAGTTTTATACCGCGCTGAAGCAGCTGGCGAACAATCCGGTTCAGGGGATGCATCGCTATATGAACAATGCCGGCTATGATGAAACCCGGGCCGCTGTCGCCGAGGTTGTTGCCGAAGGCTGCAACCAGCCGGTCGGGGCGGCACAGGTGGTCATGACCTGCGGAGCAGGAGCAGCGCTGAATGTGGTGTTGAAAACCCTGCTCAACCTCGGCGAAGAGGTCATCATCCTGACCCCTTTCTTCGTCGAATATAAATTCTACATCGATAATCAGGGGGGCGTTCCGGTCGAGGTCAAGACAGACGAGAACTTCCAGCCGGACTTGAATGCCATTGAAGCTGCCATCACCCATAAAACCAGAGCGATCATCATCAATTCGCCCAACAACCCCACCGGGGTCATCTACCCGCAACAGACCCTGACCGCCCTGGGGGAACTGCTAAGGCGTAAAGAGCAGGAGCTACAACGACAGATCACGGTTATTTCCGACGAGCCCTATGCGCGAATCAGCTTTGATGAAGAGGTCCCCCATACCTTTACCGCTATCGACAATGCGGTGATCGTCACCTCGCACTCCAAAGACCTGGCGCTACCGGGAGAAAGGATCGGTTACCTGGTGGCGAATCCTGCCATGCAGGAAGTTGATCTGTTCATGCAGGGCGCGATCTTCTGCAACCGGGTTCTCGGCTTTGTCAATGCTCCGGCTCTGATGCAGCGGTTGGTGGCCAATCTGCAGCGGAGCAGTGTTGACATTAAGGAGTATCGCTATAAAAGGGATTTACTCTATAACAAGCTGACCGAACTCGGCTTCGAAATGGTTAAACCGGGTGGTGGTTTCTATCTGTTCCCAAAGTCGCCGTTGAGCGATGAAATTGAATTTGTTCGAATCGCCCAGAAACACCGAATTCTTCTGGTTCCCGGCTCGGGCTTCGGCGCACCGGGATTTTTCCGCATTGCTTACTGCACCGATGACGATATTATTGAACGAAGCCTGCCGGCATGGGAGAAACTGGCACGAGAGGTTGGGCTGTAACAACTTCCGCTTGCGCATGCGATATTTCGGATTTTTCCTCGAAACGGAGAAGACATGCCCGGTATTTATAATATCGTACCATTTTTCGATTACACCGCTTCCGTTGCCAGAGTGCTGCCTGTGCCAGTTGATACCCTGGCATGTCTGAACGGCATTCATCCGACAAGCATTCGGCAACGCAAGACAACGTGGCGGAAAGTAACTCATTTGTCATGCGATGAAGCAACATCAGGCAACATTTCTGCCATCAAAGTGGTGACCTGACTTGACCGCACCATGGATGGACATCTTTACCGTCCTGACAGTTTTCACCCTGGCAATCGTGAGCCCTGGGCCAAACTTCCTGCTGGTACTGAATCGATCAATAACCAACTCTCGCAGGATTGGACTTTATGCCGCTCTGGGGGTCGCAACCGGGAGCGGTCTTTTTGCTCTCGCGGGAATGGCTGGGCTGATCTTTTTGATCAGTACCTTGCCCCACTTTGCGCTGGTGAGCCGCTATGTTGGTGGGCTATATCTAACCTGGATGGGGCTGAACATGCTGCGCGTTGCACTTGCTATCAGGCGTAACCATACCCCAGAAAATTCGGAACCGGTCAAATTGCTGTCCCCTCTCGGTGCCTACCGAAACGGTCTCTTGACCAACCTGACCAATCCCAAAGCCTGGGCATTCTACCTCAGCCTGTTTGTCCTGGTTGTTTCTCCATCAACTTCGGTCTGGGGAAAGACATTTCTGACCGTTGCCATGTTTCTGATTTCATTCTTCTGGTATGCCTCAGTCGTTGTCCTGATCACGAATAACCAGATAAGACCCGCATTTATGCGCGGACAAATCTTTATCCAGGGTGGGGTCGGCTGTTTGCTGATCTGGCTGGGGGGAAGTCTTTTCATTCAATTATAGGGACAGTCAGACGAAAGCACTCTACTCAGGTATTTAGCTCCGTCGTCATAACTGTACTCTCAAGCGGAAAACTGAAAGAAACTGTGGTTCCCTCTTGTGGTGTGCTTTCTGCCCAGATATCACCTCCGTGGGCTTCAACGATATTCTTACAGATACTCAATCCAAGCCCCAACCCGCGCAATGCGGTATTGGAGCTGTCAACCCGATAGAACTTATCGAAAATTCGTTTGCACTGCTGCTCAGTTAAGCCGATACCCTGATCAATCACACTAACCACCAGCCGCTGCGCGACCAGCTCAACCCGAACCTGAATATCCCCTCCGCCTGGAGAGTATTTGACAGCATTATTCAACAGGTTATCCAGAACCTGGATGATCCTTCCTCGATCCATTATGACTATAAGCTCTGGAACGGAATATTTCAGTTGAATAGAATGCTTCGACGTTTCACGCTGATGGTTGCGACACACCTCTTCAAGTAGCGGAACAAAACGAAATGATGTTTTTTCCAGTAACAGGGCTCGTCCCGTCTCTATTTTTGCGACATCCAGCAAATCGTCGATAAGACGCTCAAGCGCCACTCCTTTTTCGTAAATATATTCAAGATATTCACGTTTTGCTTCAGGAGAAAATAGCTGCTCCTTGTCCTGCAACAGAAGCTCGGAATAGCCCATCAAAATCGATAGAGGGGTCCGTAATTCATGAGCCGCCGTCGATATAAATTCACTTTTCAACCTGTCGATTTCCCGCTCATGGGTCACATCAATCATCGAGACCACAATTTTTTTCCAATTATCCTCGTATCCTGGCAAAATCGACCATTTGACGCACACTTCAATCTCTTTGCCACCAAACGTCCGATTGACTCCATTGACTTGTGATTGTTTAACTCCAGACGCCATGGAGACCAGTTCCTGACGAAAATCCTCAAAACTCTCACCAGTCATAATCCGGTCGAGGTTGCCCAACAGGGTTGCCTTGTCCTTTGCTTCGAACAGATCCAGAGTCGCTCTGTTGATATTTGTCACCTTTGCCAGTCCCGCACATTTTGCGACAATTTCCGGGCGCTCTTTCAGATAACTGTCAAGATCGTCAACACCCTTTCGCTTCAGCCTGTCCAGCAATTTCTTGATCGCCGAAAAGTCCTCTTCCCAGAGAGAAACCGGCGAATCCTCAAATAATTTCCGGAAATAAGTCCTGTTTTCCCGCAGAAGAGCTTCACTCGTCCTCAGTTCGGCAATCATCTGTGCATTTTCCATCGCCACTGCGGCACTGGCCGACAGCCCCTGAAGCATCATGATATCGAGATCACCGAAAGGACGATGATTCTCAGTATTATGAATTTCGAAACAGCCGATCAGTTTCCCTGAACGATCTAAAATAGGAGTATCGACCAGATTATAAAAGCCGATTTGTTCACGAATATCCTGAATAACGTGGGGGTCAGTTTCCGGGTGATTGGAAACATAAGATTTTTGGTGTTCAAGGACCCAGCCTGGAACTCCGTAGCCGGGAGGAAAGGAAAAATCAATCGGGATCCATTGACCTTTCGCATAGTACTCACTGAAAACCATCTGGCCGTTCTTCAACACCCCGGCAGCCCCATCACTGGCCCCGGTCAATTCAAGAGCAGCGACGACGAGGGATCGCATTATTGATTCTATATCCCGCTGCTCATTGATCTGCTGATTAACTCGCGACAGAACCTCTAACTGATGCTGATATTGTCGCAATAACTCTTCAGATCCCATATCTAAGCTCTTTGCCCCCATAATGCCCCCCTCGAAACAGAGACCTTCTCGCCGCTGGTGAATAATAACATTTTGCGCCAACAGCTTCCAACCATTCTTCAGCAGTCGGAGTGGTAATGAATTATAAAATTGACCTGTTGTCGCAAGAAGCATAGATTCCTCTTCCATGCCCGAACTTCAATCCCCACAAAAACTACGCGGTGTCCTGCTGGTCGCCTCCGGTGTCCTGATTATCAGCTTCGACGCCCTACTGGTCCGTCTTGCTGCAGTCGACGGTTGGAATGTCGCTTTCTGGAGGGGAGTATTCATGACCATGTCGATGCTCCCGCTTTGCTGGAGACACTCATCAAAAGCGAAATCAACTGTGGTCAGTCGGCGAGGACTGTGGTTGACTACTGCCTTGATGGCGACAAGCACTTTGGCCCTTGTGTTGGCGTTTACTTTGACCAAAGCCGCTAACGCCGTAGTTATCCTTAGCGCATCACCACTATTTGCCGCTATTTTCAGTCAGATATTTCTACGGGAGAGGTGTGCGACAAAAACCTGGTTGGCGATTTTTGTCTGCATCAGCGGTGTGGTCTGGGTCATGTCGGGGTCGCTCGGTGAAGGGAGTCTCGCCGGAGATATGCTGGCGGTCGTCTCAGCCCTCTGCATCGGCGGTTATTTCACTGCCTACCGATGTTATCCTGAGATTCCACCCACCTCGGTTATCATAAGGGCCGGGCTTTTGTTGGCTGCGGCTGCTGCGTTTTTGTCAACGCCTTTCAGCCTGCCACCGGCAAGCTACGGATGGTTGATGATCTCCGGTCTGATTCAAATGCCCGTCGCCTCGCTGTTGATGGCGGCAAGCACCAGATATCTCCCGGCCGCCGAGGTCAGTCTGTTTCTGCTGCTGGAAACGATTCTCGCCCCCATCTGGGTCTGGTGGGTTATCGGCGAGTTGCCGCCTGCAACAACATTGGCGGGCGGGGTGTTGATCCTGTTCACTCTAATAATTCATACGCTGGCTGGATTATATGAAAAAAACAGCTTCAGTCCGGAAGCCGAAACATAAGTAGCGGCAAAGACGGTTTACTCTTTCATGCTTTTCTGTTTTGCAGCACAAAAATCACTGATCTGCAACTGCACGGAATCCTTTCCTCTCCAGCTGTTAATCCCGACCCGATAGAGGATGTCGGTAATTGCAGGAAGGGTATTAATTCGATCGGCCATTCCAAAAGCGATGCAGCTGATCCGCGTCCCCTGTTGTTCAACGTCAAATCGAAGATGCGTTGCTCCGACAATCTTCGGGGAAAGAATTTCAACCTGACGGGAAACAAAAGCCGGCTGCGGGTTTCCCGCACCAAAAGGACTCAAGCGTTCAAGCTCCCGGACCTGTTTCAGGGTCAAAGTCTTCAGCTCCGTCTCTCCATCGTACAGCAATTTGGGAAGCAAATCCTGGTGAGAAAGGGTTTGTCGAGCATAGTCATCAATTTGTCT
This sequence comes from Geopsychrobacteraceae bacterium, assembly GCA_035267105.1. GTDB lineage: Bacteria > Desulfobacterota > Desulfuromonadia > Desulfuromonadales > Geopsychrobacteraceae > BM509. The sequence continues at coordinate 17,317 of DATFMC010000023.1, read as the reverse complement.
GCGGAATTCCTCAACCTGCCCCTGATCAATACTTAACCCAGCCGCCATAGCATGACCGCCATAACCAAGGAGTGTCGATTCACACCCCTGTAGCGCCTGATAAAGATGAAAATTGCGGATTGAACGGGCCGACCCTTTCCCCTGACCATCAGCCAGGGCAATCATGACCACCGGGCAATGATAACGTTCCACCAGACGACTGGCGACTATACCGATCACTCCGGAATGCCAGCGATCATCAGCAAGGACAAGAGTATAAAACTCCATACTCGGCTGACGTTCTACAATCTCAATGGCCTGTTCAAGCGTCTGCTGTTCTATTGTTTGACGCTCCCGATTAAACCCGTCAAGCATCGTCGCAAGCTGTTCGGCTTGCTTCGGCTGATCGGTCAGCAACAGCTCCACCCCCAGGGCCGCATCTTCCAGCCGACCTGCAGCATTAAGGCGTGGCGCCAGCCGGAATCCGACCGCACCGCAACTGACCTCTTTCACAGCAGAAACTTTTTTTAATGCCTGAATCCCGGGGCGTGATGAATGCTCCAGACGATCTAAACCGGCTCTTACCAGAATGCGGTTGACCCCGCCGAGCGGGACGATATCAGCGATGGTCCCAAGCGCGACCAGATCGAGTACCTGTCGCAGATCAGGTTCCTGTGACATCGTAAAATAACTGGATTCTCTCAACCTGCGCCGCAGGCCCGCCAACATGAAAAAGGCGACTCCAACCCCGGATAAATCGGCCCAGGGAAACCTGTTTCCTGGCAGGTGCGGGTTGATCAGGGCGAGACATACAGGAAGATGTTCTGAAGGTTGATGATGATCGGTAATAATCAGATCGAGACCCAGCTCCGATGCAAGGTCGGCTTCATCAACGGCCGACACGCCACAATCGACAGAAATCAAAACGCGGCAACCATTGTCGAAAGCTTTACGGATCGCATCGGCAGAAAGTCCGTAGCCTTCGGTTAAGCGGAGGGGAATATGATACTCAACCTCCCCACCTAACAACCGAAGAGATTCAACCAGCAGACTGCAACCGGAGATTCCGTCCACATCATAATCGCCATGAACGGCAATCTTCTCTCCATCACGTAGCGCTTGTTCGATTCGACCGGTGGCAATTGCCATATCTGGCAGAAGATCGGGATCAGGGAGTGACTGCAAACGGGCCTCAAGGAATTCTCGTCCAGCTGCCACCGAATTGATCCCCCTGAACAAAAGCGCCCTGGCGGTCAGATGATCTACATCAAGGCCCAGGGCGATCTTTTGCAGCTGATCGGCGGCAGGATTTTCACCACGAAGCTGCCATATTTTCTGTCGTTTCAATGTTACTCCAAACCAGAAATCCGTACAAACTCATCCTGCATCGGCAATACATAAAACGCAGACAGGCCGGTAAAACCGGCCTGTCTGATACAGATATAACTACTTAATTGTCCCCTGCGAATGCATCGCCTCGAGAGAATCAACTTCGGCTTTGACCTGCGCACTCTGAGGGCCGGGAGGGGCGATCGTTAAAAATTTCTTCCAAGCCTCCAGCGCCTGAACCGGATCTTTCAGGTCGTAGAGATAAACGATACCCATGTTGTAAAGAGATTGTTGATGACTTGGGGTGACTTCGTTGGCTTTTTTAAAGTTGGCAATTGCTTTGTCGAACTCACCAAGCCGCCGATACATAACCCCTTGATCGGTCAAGACGTTAGGATCATTATCATCAAGGTCCAGAGCCTTGTCATAAGCGACAATCGCTTTCGCTGGCTGGTCAGAATCAAAATAATTATGACCCAACTGGACCCACGCATTACGATTTTCAGGCTCTTTGGCAACAATTCTCTCCAGCATGGATATCTTCTGCTGGTAATCGACAGATGGCGCCGATGCAACCGCCGGAGATTGTGAATTTGAAGTCGGGGCCGTCTCATTTTTGGTATTGGTAACGATCACACCGATCAGAACACCAATAGCCAGGACGATGACCAAAAGTAAAATCGTCTCTTTTTTCATAACAGACTCCTTACTCAGGTTGAGCCACCAGCTTGGAGGCCTTGCGTTGTTCCCAGAAAATCAGGATCGGACTGGCGACAAAGATCGATGAGTAGGTACCGATCAAAACACCAACCAGCATGGCAAAGGCAAAGTTATGTATGACCCCGCCACCAAAAATAAACAGAGACAGCACCACCAGCAGGGTTGTTCCAGAGGTCAGCAGTGTCCGGGAGAGGGTATCGTTGATGCTCCGGTTGACTATGAAGCTGAAACTCTCCTTGTTGTACTTGGCAACGTTTTCGCGAATACGGTCATAAACAATGATCGTGTCATTCAACGAATAACCTATAATCGCCAGAAACGCTGCAATAATAGGCAGATCAAGCTCTTTGCCAAACAGACTGAAGGCGCCCAGGGTGATCGTGACATCGTGAATCAACGCAATAATGGCACCAATAGCAAAACGGAACTCAAAACGCCAGGAGATGTAAACCAGGATGCCGAGCATGGCATAAAAGATCGCTTTGATCCCTTTGGAGCGGAGGTCTTTCCCAACCTGTGGACCAACCATCTCAACGCGGCGGATATCAACCTGCTCCGGACCATATTGGGCACTGAGAGCATCCCTGATGTCATTGGATAGTCCCTTGAGCTCACCAGAACTGTTCTCAACACGGATCAGAAACTCATTGTCGTTGTCACCAAACAGCTGAACGCTCATGCTGCCCAGCTCCAGATCAGACAATGAATCTTTAATGGATGCAGCATCGGTGCCTTCTTCAAACAACACCTGCACCAGGGTTCCCCCGGCAAAGTCGATTCCGTAATTCGGGCCGCCTTTGACTATCAGCGATGCCAAACCGACCAGAATGAGCACAGCGGAAATGATGACGGCAATTTTTCTCTTGCCGACAAAATCGATTTTTGTATCCGGTTTAATAATCTGCATTCCGGAAGTCTCCTTAAATGCTCAGTCGCTTAACTGCGCGACTGTCCATGAATAAGTTGAAAACTACCCGCGATACGAAAATTGCGGTAAAGAGCGATGCGATAATACCGATCGACAGGGTCACGGCAAAGCCTTTAACCGGGCCGGTGCCGAACTGGAACAGAACCAGCGCCGCCAGCAGGGTTGTCAGGTTGGCATCGATAATGGTCAGGAACGCTTTACTGTAACCGACATCAAGAGCCAGCTTCGGTGCCTTGCCCAGCCGCAGTTCCTCACGTATCCGCTCGAAGATCAACACGTTGGCATCAACAGCCATACCAACAGTCAGGACGATACCAGCGATTCCGGGCAGAGTCAGTGTTGCACCCAGTAACGCCAAGAGTGCGGAGATAAAGAGCAGATTGAGAACCAGCGCAATAACTGCGACCACACCCGAGAGTTGATAGTAGATCACCATCGCAATTATGACCAGAAAACCGCCGATAATAACTGACTTGACCCCTTTACTGATGGAATCGTGACCAAGAGACGGTCCAACTGTCCGGTTTTCCATGATGGAGACCGGTGCAGGTAAGGAGCCGGCACGCAGAACAATCGCCAGATCGGTCGCTTCCTGAGAAGTAAAAGAACCGGAAATCTGGGCGCTGCCGCCGGCGATCCGCTCACGAATGACCGGAGCCGAATAGACAGTATCATCGAGAACAATAGCCATCCGTTTACCGACATTGGCAGCGGTGATCTGGTCAAAGCGCTTGGCTCCAACAGCATTGAAATCGATAGCAACGTATGGCTCGTTGAAACGGGTATCGATCCGCACGTTGGCATCGGCCAGAAGATCGCCGGTCAGTGCAGTCTTGTCATAGACGACAATGGGGTTTTCGGTGACCGCACCAGTGCTCCGATTGACGTTATGCTCATAGAGCAGACGAGTTCCAGGCTCAAGCTTGCCAGCCACAGCATCCTGCAGGTTGGCATCCTCAACAACCATCTTGAATTCGAGGCGAGCGGTCTTTCCGATCAGTGAAATCGCTCGATCAGGATCTTCTACGCCCGGTAGCTGGATCAGAATCCGGTTGCCACTTTGGCGTTGCAGAGTCGGCTCACTGACACCGAACTCATCAACACGGTTACGCATGGTTTCCAGTGCCTGACGAACCGCGTAGTCGCGGGTATTCTCGATCTCTACATCGCTGAGTCGAAAATGTTTCTCTATAAAGCCACCGACAGCAGGCAGGGTCTCCTGCTCCAGTGAAGGATAAGTCTCTGCCATCAGGCTATCAACCTGAGCGCCAGCCTCTTCGTCATAGACAATAACCACCAGACGGTCCCCCTGGCGGCGTTCGATCCGTTTATAAACGGTGTCTTTCTCACGCAGCATGGCTTCGGTCTGATCGATCAGAGTGTCGACCCGACTTTCAACCGCTTTGTCGACATCTACAGCGAGGACCAGGTGCATCCCTCCCTGCAGATCAAGTCCACGATGAATTGGATCGACTGAGTTGAGCCACCAGTCGGGCAGGTTTTGTGTAAAAGTCGGAGCCAGTGAAAACAGGGCCAGAATCAGGCAGAGCAGAACCAGCCCTCCCCGAATTTTAATACTTTTCGACATGTCCGTCGTTTCTCCTTCTGCAGATGGAGCAGGAGTCTCTAGAAAATCCGTCCCGACAAACCCTTATCGGCCATCAGGCGGAGCCTGGATTAAGCTTCGCGTGAAACCTCGGTTATGGAAGTACGGTTCATCTTGATCTTGACACCGGTTGCGATTTCAACTGTGACCGATCCCTCCTGAACTGAGGAAATTTTACCGTGAATCCCGCCAGCAGTCACCACCGCGTCTCCAGTCTTAAGATTTTCTACCAGCTCGCGGTGCTGTTTTGCACGTTTCTGTTGTGGCCGAATCAACAGGAAATAAAAGATCGCAAACATCAGGACCAGCATGATGATCCCTTCGTAACCGGGGCGTCCGCCCTCTTGTGTTGCAGTTCCAGCCATAGCAAAAGCTTCTGATACCATCAGTCAACCTCCTTGGTTGTTTAATTAATCGATAGAATCGATTGATAGAGTTACTATTGTTGTGTCTCCAGGTCGCGATAGAAATCGGCCCGATACTGATCAAATCGATTTTCAGCAATCGCCTGACGAGCTCCCGCCATCAAGCGCTGGTAGTAGTACAAGTTGTGATGCGTGTTGAGCACTGCCGCCAGAACCTCGTTGCTCTGGTACAGATGTCGTAAATAAGCCCGACTATAGTTTCGACAGACATAACAGTTACAGGTCGGATCGATCGGTTGTTGATCATCACGATACCGCGCCTGTTTGATGTTCAGCTTTCCATAGCGGCTAAAAAGGGAGCCATTGCGAGCATTGCGCGTCGGCATCACGCAGTCGAACATATCACAACCGCGCGCGATTCCCTCAATCAGATTTTGCGGTGTACCGACCCCCATGACATAACGCGGTTGACCCTGCGGCAAGAGCGGCAGAGCATATTCCATCATTTCGTACATCACTTCGGCCTCTTCTCCGACGGAGAGCCCCCCCAGAGCGTAACCCTCAAAACCGATTTCCTGCAGCTCTTCGGCGCTCTGACGCCGAAGATCGCGTTCCATCCCGCCCTGCACAATCCCGAACAGAGCTGACTCTCCCCCCGCTGGCAGAACGTCTCGACAGCGCATCGCCCAGCGCGCAGAACGGGCCGTTGAATCGGCCACGTAACTCCGTGGGGAGGGATGGGGAATACATTCGTCAAAGACCATGACAATATCGGAGCCAAGCGCCTGCTGAATTTCAATCGACAGTTCAGGGGTCAAAAGATGACGGCTCCCATCCAGGTGGGACTGAAACGAGACCCCCTCTTCTTCAATCTTGCAGAGATCACCCAAACTGAACACCTGGAACCCGCCGCTATCGGTTAGAATCGGCTTGTCCCAGTTCATGAATTTATGCAGTCCCCCCATCTGCCGGATCAACTTGTGCCCAGGCCTCAGGTAGAGATGATAGGTGTTGGCCAGAATGATCTGGGCACCAATCTCCTTGAGCGTCTCGGGTAGCATCCCCTTGACTGTCCCCTGAGTCCCTACCGGCATGAAGGTCGGCGTGGCGATCTGACCGCGCCTGCAACTGATACGACCAAGCCTGGCCCCGGTTATCGCATCCTGTTGTAAAAAATCAAATTGAAATGGAATCAAAAGCTCTATCCTGCTAAGCGATCATCATACAATCACCGTAACTGAAAAATCTGAAACGCTCCTCCACCGCCCGCTGATAGGCCTGCAAGATGAGATTGCGTCCGGCAAGAGCCGAAACCAGCATGAGTAGCGTAGACTTGGGCAGATGAAAATTGGTAATCAGAGCATCGACCAGTTTGAAAGAATATCCGGGGTAAATAAAGATTTCACTCTCAGCTTCACCCGCCACCAATTGGCCGTTCTGATCGACTGCTGACTCCAACGCCCGCGCTGCCGTTGTTCCCAGAGCAACAATCCGTCGACCTTCCGCTTTAGCCTGGTTGACCGCCCGAGCTGTCGAATCCGGTATGGCATAGAATTCGGCGTGCATCCTGTGAGTGCGGACATCATCGACCCGGACCGGTAAAAAGGTTCCAAGTCCGACATGCAACGTCAGGGGGCGGATTTCCACGCCCTTGTCCCTGAGCTGCTGCAGAATCTCTTTGGTAAAGTGCAACCCGGCAGTGGGGGCTGCGACCGCTCCCTCATTACTGGCAAAAACCGTCTGATACCGCTCTCGGTCAGTGACGTCATCAGGCCGCGTAATGTAGGGCGGCAACGGCAGATGACCGACTTTTTCAACCAGATCAAGAAAGGGACCATCACAGCGGAAACGAATGTGCCGATGAGGAGCTTCACCGCCTGGCAAAACCTCGGCGGTCAGCCCTTCTCCCAACTGTAACGCTATTCCTGGCTTCAAAGAACGTGAACTACGAGTCATGCAGAGCCAATCTTCACCTTCCGCATCGGCCAGCCGACGAACCAGAAAAACTTCAACCTTACCGCCCGACACTTTATGGCCCAGCAAGCGCGCCGGTATGACCTTTGTATCGTTAATCACCAGAAGATCGCCGCTTTCAAACGCGCCAATCACCTGAGGGAAATCACCCGTATTGATTACACCGGTTTTACGATTGAGCTGCATCAACCGTGATCCATCGCGCCGCTCTGGCGGATACTGGGCAATCAGCTCTTCGGGGAGCTTAAAGTCAAAGTCTTCCAGTTGCATTTGAACCGTTCAGCAAGCCTGCCTACTGCAGGGAAAATCAGCGACCAAGAAAATCATATATACCCGGCAAAGTCAATGGCTTTTACGCCGTCAAACCCGCTTTATAGAAGACTTTGTCCTGTCTGTTTCTGCCTGCAGAGTTGTGCCCGCATAGTCGCCCCGAACATCCCCGCAGTTCAACTCCCGGCAGGAGCACGTTTTCTTTTAGAAGTGACCCGATTAGCATTAACTTCAATTCAAATAATGACTGTACTCTAATCTCGTTTATGCTATGAATGTTCAAACTTTTCACCCGACAGGAGGAACCACCTTGCGAGCACTTTTTATGACTTTTTTTATTTTTCCCTTGATTCTCATCTCAGCCACTGCATTTGCTTTCATGGCCGAAGGGGGCGGTGCGGGCAGTTGCATTGACTGTCACGTTTTGAGTAAAGAGGATGCGATTGAAATCTTCAAGCAGATCGGTGGAGAGGTGCAGGCCGTTGAACACTCTGAAGTCCCGGGACTGTGGCGCGTCGAAGTCAACGCCAAGGGTAAAACCATCCCACTCTATCTCGATTATTCCAAGTCGTTCATGATCGCCGGTGACGTGATCCGTCTGGAGGATCGGAAGAACCTCACAGATCAACGCTTTCAGGAGCTCAATTCCGTCGACACCAAAACGATCCCGTTGAACGATGCCTTGCTGCTCGGCAAAGAAAATGCGAAAAACAAGGTTCTCGTTTTCACCGACCCCCACTGCCCATATTGCAGTAAGCTGCATATTGAAATGCAAGCAGCCGTCGAGAAACGGCCCGATATTGCCTTCCTGATCAAGCTTCTGCCCTACAAGAACTCTTCTAAAATTCCGACCCGGACGATTCTCTGTAACAAATCGCTGGCGATGCTCGAAGATGCCTTTACTGGCAAGCAGCTCCCTCCACCAATCTGCGACACCGATCAGGGAGAACAGAACATCCTGCTGGCGAGAGAACTCGGAATTCGCAGTACACCGACCCTGCTCCTGCCGAACGGTCAGATCGAGCCGGGATACAAGAAACTGGATGACCTGATCAAGTTGATTGATCAAGCGACACTGGAAAAGTAAGCCTCATCCAGCAAACTTCCTGCCAAGACGAAAGAGCACCCTCTGTCCTGCAGAAGAACGGGGGTGCTCTTTTTACTCGACCAGCAATCGGTCACTCGTGACCGGAATCGGCACATGTCCGACCAAGTCTGATAAACGATGTTCCGAGACCTCTTCAGTCATCAGACGAATCAGCCTCGTTGGAAACTCAGTTTATAAGTGCGAATCCTGCCATTTTTGATCAGAGGCAAAACCAGCATACTGCTGACCATCTTAATGATCGTCTGTCCCCAGATGATCGGCCAGAATGGCCCAAAGGCAATCAGTACAAACACCAGGGAATCGAGAGGCGTTGAAACCAGATTGCTTAATAACAGACGCTTCTCGAGACCACCTCTGGTCCGGGTGAAAATTGCCCAGTCGATGAACTCAGCAACAAAAAAGGCACAGACTGAAGCCAACGCAAGCTGTTGGTTAAAAGCAAAGGTGACCAGCGACGCCATCAGCATCCATATCCAGCATCCGAAATTACCATGACGTTGCTGCACAAAGTCACGCGCTGAAAAGGTCAGGCCTATCGCTATCGCACCCGCCGGAAAAGTCAGGCCCAAAACAGTCACAATGCCAAAAGTGTGAACCATGACATTGGCCAGGATGATCGAGCCAAGATAAAAAACAACACTCATATACGTCCTCTCGGATGGCGACTCAAGATCATCCTGTACGCCTGGCATCCCGCTCTCCTGCTATACAATTACTTCGAGTAATATTCGACGATCAGACTTTCATTGGCAGGACTGCTGATCTCATCGGCAAGCGGTAACCGATGGACCTTGACCGTAAGCGTTTCACGATCAACTGCAAACCACTCACCAGAGGCAAAGCGGGGATTCTCATTCAGGTAGCGCGTTGCCAGTGCTCTGCTACCATCCCGGTCACGCAGAGTGATGGTATCCCCATTCATGACCTGATATGACGGGATATCTACCCGCTGGCCATTGACTTTCAGGTGACCATGATTGACCAGTTGTCGAGCCTGTGTCAGCGAACGTCCAAAACCGGCCCGAAAAGCCAGACTGTCGAGACGGCTCTCGAGCAGAACCAACATATTATCGCCGGTAACGCCAGGCATCCTTTGTGCCTGATGAAAAACCCGACGGAACTGCCTTTCCAACAGACCGTAAGAGTATCTCAGCTTTTGCTTTTCCATTAACTGCAGTGCAAAATCTGACGTCTTACGCGAACGTCTGGCTCCATGTTGACCGGGCCCGTCACTTCGACGTTGCAACAACCTGTCGTACTTATCATTATCAAAAATATTGACGCCGAAACGGCGCACGATTTTACCTTTTGGACCCCTGAATCTGGCCATTTTTATAATTCTCCTTTTCTGCTCAACTTGAAAATGGTTTTCATGTTTATTATCTATGACCATTTTTGTCAACTATTTAGTTTCCAGCAACTCAAAGTGCCATGTAGATAGCGCCTGGAAGGTGACTTTTCCATACCGAAGAACAAACTTTATGCGTATTGGCATAAGTAGTTTATCCCGCCAAAGCAACAGAACTCACTGTTTGATACAATTCGGTTATAGATGTCAACTTATGCCTTAGTTTTTTCGCTATCGCATCTAATTATTACTGGACGCCGTCAGCCTCTGGACTGACTGGCACCAGGACGAGACCGTTCCAGTCAACTGACAATCCAGACTCGAAAGGACTGACATGCCTTACCTGCAGCTGGATGTTCCTTATCGCTACCCTGCTGAGACCAAGCGTTCCCTGGCAATGAGTATGGGGGAAATCTACGCGCGCATCATGCAAACGGACCCCAACCTTGTCAGCGTTGCGATTCGTGAATTGCCGGATGGTGGGCTGTGGAGTTGCAGCAATGGCCAACCGGAGCCGGGCGCACGGTTGATGTGTGACATCCGGCGCGGCAGACCGGTAGAGCAGAGAGCTGTCCTGGCTGAGGCACTGATCGAAGCCTGTGTTGAAGTCTTAGGGTTGCACAGCAAGAACCTGCCGGTGGAATTTACCCAACATGCAGGCGACGAGATGTTTCGCGCCGGTCGCGGCTGGTCAAAAGACTGGTCACCGGACGAGGCATAGATGTATCTGTGGAGCCCGGGTTGTCTTTCAATTATTCAACTTCTGACCAGGGAACTCCGACAAGTAAGCCCTCCGTACTGTCATCTGAAGTACGGAGGGCTTTCTGTTTCGGTTCTGAATATAATTGAGGCTAGTAGCGATAGGTATCCGGTTTATAGGGGCCATCAACGGGAACGCCCAGGTATTCAGACTGTTCAGTGGTCAACACAGTCAGCTGCGCTCCAAGCTTATCCAGGTGCAGACGAGCAACTTTTTCATCCAGCTGCTTAGGCAGGACATAGACTTCATTCTTGTAGTTCGCACCATTCCGGAACAGTTCAATCTGAGCCATCACCTGATTGGTGAAGGAGTTTGACATCACGAAGCTTGGGTGCCCGGTGGCGCATCCGAGATTGAGGAGCCGTCCCTCTGCCAGCACCAGCACACCATGACCATCAGGGAAGACCCAGCGGTCAACCTGCGGTTTAATATTCTCACGGACTACATTCCCTGCCTTTTCCATAGCTGCCATTTCGATCTCGTTGTCGAAGTGGCCGATGTTGCCAACGATGGCATTATTTTTCATCTGGCGCATATGCTCCAGGGTGATAACATCCTTGTTGCCAGTCGTGGTGATGAAAAGGTCTGCAGTTGCCAGAACATCCTCCACCCGCTTGACTTCATAACCCTCCATCAACGCCTGCAAAGCACAGATCGGGTCGATTTCAGTCACGATGACTCGCGCACCCTGTCCACGCAGAGACTGGGCACAACCCTTGCCAACATCACCATAGCCGCAGACTACCGCGGCTTTTCCCGAAAGCATGACATCGGTCGCACGCATGATGCCATCCACCAGAGAATGACGACAGCCATAGACATTATCAAATTTCGACTTGGTGACCGCATCGTTAACATTCATCGCCGGGAAGAGTAGCTCCCCTTCCGCAGCAATCTGGTAAAGACGATGCACACCGGTCGTGGTTTCTTCCGTGACACCCTTGATTGAAGCAGCTGTCTCGCTCCATTTTCGGGGATTTTCTGCAAGAGAGGTTTTAAGCAGCGTGACTAATTCATACCAGTCTTCCGGGTCTTCCTTGGAAACATCAGGAACACCTGATTTCTCCCACTTGTTTCCGTTCAGAACCAGCATGGTCGCATCGCCGCCATCATCCAAAATCATATTGGGATATTCACCGTCCGGCCAGGTCAATGCTTGCTCGGTACACCACCAGTATTCCTCCAGATTCTCACCTTTCCAGGCAAAGACCGGAATACCTTGCGGGCATTCCGGCGAACCTTCAGGACCAACAGCGACCGCCGCAGCAGCATGGTCCTGTGTCGAGAAGATATTACAGGAGCACCAGCGAATCCTGGCACCCAGAGCGACCAGAGTTTCCATCAACACAGCGGTCTGGATAGTCATATGCAATGAGCCGGTAATCCGCGCACCCTGAAGCGGATACTGCCCCTTGTACTCGTCGCGCAAAGCCATCAGCCCAGGCATTTCAACCTGCGCCAGATCGATTTCCTTACGGCCCCAATCAGCCAGAGTCAGGTCTTTTACCTTGAAGTCTTTATTCTCAACCGCCACTGATTATCTCCTTCTGTTATCGATATTACGGGTTTCGGAAGTTACTATATTAATCACATCATGTAACACGGTTTCCTGGACATGAGCAATCAACATTTTTCAACTTGTTAAGTTTCATTCATCCTTTCTCTCTACCGCAACCAACTTTCTCTCATCCAGCCATATCAGTAAATAGGTCCACCTAAACCACATTTTTAACAACAACATCGCAGCATGTCGCCCTACAGGATTATCGGTCAATAGGTTGAAGATCGGCTCAAATACCGGAACGTAAATCAACGTTCCTTCCCCGGACCGCTCTCCTTTACGAAAGGCTCGCTTTGCATCGAGATAGAAGGCCAGTTGCCAGGCATGGCGGCGTATGTAGCAGCCGCTTCGAAACCAGATGACCCTGCGGTCGCGTGGAGCCTTTCGTGCCAGTAGTTGTTTCACCTGGCGAAAGAATGGCAACAGCAATAGCTGACCAGTCTCTTCGTGAAGCCGATAAACACCTTTTGCTTCAGTGAAAAAACCGGTCCAACCGATACTGCGGAAATTCATAATCAGGGCACTGAGCAGTTGCCTTTGCTTGAGCCCTTCTCGTTCGAAACGGCGGGCCGATGTGGAAATTTCAACAGGAAATAGAATCCAACGCCCTTGCAGTCTGACCCGCTCAGCAAAGTCGGTGTCTTCCATCACCGGCAGGTCTTTGCGAAACAGCCCAAGAGTACGGAAAGTGAGTCGGCGCATCAGCATGCCCTGATCCCCGTGAAGGCACTCGGGTCGGTCGAGTCGCGCTTTCCCCTCATGATAGTAATAGCCAAACGGATGATCGCTCGTAGTGCGCCGGAATTTGAGAGCATAATGACCCGCAACAAGCGCCTTGCCCTCTTCCAGCAAAACGTCGATCCCTTTGCGGAGGGCATATATATCGTCAAAGCGGCTGTCTACATGCAGAAAGAGCAGCCACTCACCGGAAGCCACTTCAGCACCGGCGTTCAGTTGCGCTCCGCGCCCCCTCTCACACTCGATCACTCGCACCGGATAAGGCAAGTCATCACGCATCCGTTGCAGTCTGGACAGACTGTCGTCTTTTGAACCTGCGTCACAAATCAGCAGTTCAAAATCGACATCTTGTTGACGGATCAAATCTGTCAAAAGGCAGGGAAGTTGATCTTCTTCATTGAAGATCGGGACAATTATCGAGAGTTCTTTCATCGTCTGAGTTTTTTATCGAGAGAGAAAAGAAATTTTGACTTCACATGAACCCGCCTTGTGCTATAAATGTCAACGGCTTTTCAGACAGGGTTCCGGCAGATTTTCTGTCAGGACGATACCCTTTTAACTTTTTTGTATCAAGGGGAATAACATGAGCGAAATCATTGACATCTATGCCCGCGAAATTCTCGATTCACGAGGAAACCCCACCGTCGAAGTCGAGGTTGCGCTGGAAAGTGGTGTAATCGGAAGGGCGGCTGTCCCGAGCGGGGCATCTACCGGTGAGCGTGAAGCACTGGAAATGCGGGATGGCGACAAGGCTCGCTATCTCGGCAAGGGCGTTCTTAAAGCAGTCGGCCACGTTAATGAAGTGATTGCTGCAGATTTGATCGGCTGGGAAGCCAGCGACCAGATCGGGATCGACCGCAAACTGCTGGCGCTGGATGGCACTGACTTCAAAAGCAAACTTGGCGCGAACGCCCTGCTCGGCGTGTCCATGGCCTGTGCCAAAGCAGCTGCCGAAGACGCTGGTCTCCCCCTTTATCAGTACCTGGGTGGTGCCAACGCCAAAGAGCTTCCTTTGCCGATGATGAACATTATAAATGGCGGCGAACATGCTGATAACAATGTCGACATTCAGGAATTCATGATCATGCCGGCCGGTGCCGAGTCCTTCAAGGAAGCGTTACGGATGGGTGCTGAAATTTTCCACGCTTTGAAAAAAGTTCTCAAAGACAAGGGCTATAACACGGCCGTTGGTGATGAGGGTGGCTTCGCCCCCGATCTGAAGAGCAACGAAGAGGCTCTTCAGGTCATCATGGAGGCAATCAAGGCGGCAGGATACAAGCCGGGTGAGGACATTCTTCTGGCGCTGGATGTTGCCGCTTCGGAGATCTACAAGGATGGCAACTACAACTTCGCCAACGAGAAACAGGCGACTAAAACAGCTGCTGAAACTGTCGCATTTTACGAAGATCTGGTCGCGCGTTACCCGATCGTCTCCATCGAAGATGGCTTGGCCGAGAATGACTGGGACGGCTGGAAACTGATGACCGAGAAGCTGGGAGACAAGATTCAGATTGTCGGTGACGATCTGTTCGTCACCAACACCAAGATCCTCAAGGAGGGGATCGAGAAAGGGATCGCCAACTCGATTCTGATCAAGGTCAATCAGATCGGAACTCTGACCGAGACCCTCGAAGCGATCGAAATGGCCAAGCGTGCTGGTTATACCGCCGTCGTTTCTCACCGCAGCGGCGAAACCGAAGACACGACCATCGCTGACCTGGCCGTCGCGACCAACGCAGGCCAGATCAAAACCGGCTCCCTCTGTAGAACAGACCGCGTCTGTAAATATAATCAACTGTTGCGCATTGAGGATGAACTGGACGATACCGCTGTTTTCAGCGGCAAGGATGTCTTCTACAACCTGCGATAATGCCAACCGATAAAAGACCGACAAACCAGGAGGTCTGTGGCATGGGCTGCAGGCCTCTTTTATTTTCCATTCCAAGGCTAGCTATGTGAGTCTGGCATGACAGAGACCCACACGTGTTTCAATTGACATTGGCAACGAATAACGTAATATAAATAGAGCGTTATACGATGAGTCTTTTTCCCGACGCTGCCCCTCTAACCCGTCATTTAAAAGGAGTCAAGCAGATGAAGCTGAGTAGACTGACAGTATTGGTTATGATCCTTTCGTTGTTGGCTGCAGGTCTTGCCTTTGCTGGCAAAGATCTGGATGCGGTAAAGAAAAAAGGTTTTATCCAGGCTGGCGTCAATGGAGGTGTCTTTGGCTTCGGCATGCCTGACGAAAAGGGCGTCTGGAAAGGGCTGGATGTTGACACAGCTCATGCCGTTGCTGCCGCAGTATTCGGTGATGCAAGTAAGGTCAAGTTCACTCCGCTGACCGCCCAACAGCGCTTTACCGCCCTGCAGTCTGGTGAAATAGACCTGCTGACCCGCAATGCGACCCGCACACTGAGCCGCGACACCCAGCTCGGTCTGAATTTTGTAACCGTCAATTACTATGATGGCCAAGGGTTCATGGTCCCCAAAAAGCTGGGAGTCAAGAGTGCAAAAGATCTTGATGGTGCAACGGTCTGCGTTCTGCCCGGTACCACCACAGAACAGAATGCCGCCGACTACTTCCGTACCAACAACATGAAGATGAAACCGGTGGTCATTGAATCAACTTCAGAGCTGGCCAAAACCTTCTTTGCTGGACGTTGCGACGTTCTGACCTCTGATGCTTCTCAACTGGCCGGCACCCGTGCCGTTGCTCCGAACCCGAAAGACTATGCTATCCTGCCGGAAATCATCTCTAAAGAGCCTCTGGCTCCCGCCGTCCGCCATGGCGACGACCAATTCCGTGACATTGTCGACTTCGCTGTACTCGCGATGATCAATGCTGAAGAACTTGGCATCACCTCGAAAAATGTTGATGAAATGCTCAAAAGCAAGGACCCTGTGATTCAACGTTTTCTTGGTGTGGTCCCCGGAAATGGTGCCGCTCTCGGCCTTGATGAAAAGTGGGCTTATAACGTCGTCAAGCAGGTCGGCAACTACGGTGAAGTTTTCGAGCGCAATGTTGGTGTTAATACCACTCTCGGACTTGAGCGCGGCCTGAATGCCCTCTGGACCAACGGCGGACTGATGTACTCCCCTCCATTCAAGTAACAAACAGTTGCCGCCGAAGGTGTTGCCTTCGGCGGCAACTGATATGTTTCAGTTAATCGGATTCCTATTTTATGCACGCAAAATTGCCCCCGAATACCGACATTCTAAGACCATCGACCCCGCCCTTCTGGCGTGATGAAGCGAAACGTGCCATCGTTTTTCAGCTGTTTGCTCTGCTGGTTGTTGCCCTGGTCAGTTACTATCTGTATTCCAATACGCAGGCAAATCTGGAACGCCAGTCAATTGCCACCGGCTTCGGATTTCTGGACAAGGAAGCATCCTTTGAAATCGGTGAATCAGTGATCAAATATTCGGCGGCCGACACCTATACCAGAGCGCTGCTGGTTGGTGCCCTGAATACCATCAAGGTCTCGTTCATCGGCATCGTGCTGACGATCATCATCGGTACTGTTGTCGGTATTGCTCGACTCTCCAGCAACTGGCTGATTACCAAGTTAGCGGCAGCTTACATCGAAGTGATGCAGAATATACCGGTCCTGCTGCAACTGTTTTTCTGGTACGCCATTTTCTATGAAGCCTTTCCTTCTCCGAGGCAGGCATTAAACCCGTTCTCCGGCATATTTTTGTGTAACCGCGGCATGATCTTTGCGATTCCTGAAGCTCATCCGGCCCACGCCGCAATGGGTTGGACCCTGGTCCTCGTCCTCATCGGCGGCTGGTTTCTCAACCGCTGGGGACATCGTCGCCTTGAAGCAACCGGCATCCCCTTCCCGGCTCTGCGCATTACTATTGCTGCCATATTTCTATTGCCACTGCTGGTCTGGTTTATTTACGGAGCCCCGACCGCAATGGACATACCAGAGCTGCGCGGTTTCAACTTTCAGGGTGGAATCACAATCAGCCCTGAATTCAGTGCCCTGCTGTTCGGACTGGTGATTTACACCTCGGCTTTTGTCGCCGAAATTGTCCGTGCAGGCATTCAATCGGTTGGACGAGGGCAGATTGAAGCGGCAATGGCTATCGGTTTACGCCCTGGCCGGGTTCTGCAACTGGTTGTGCTCCCCCAGGCGCTTCGGGTGATCATTCCACCGCTGACCAGCCAGATGTTGAACCTGACCAAAAACAGCTCTCTGGCGATCGCCATAGGCTATGCTGATTTCGTAGCGATCACCAACACCATGATCAACCAGACAGGTCAGGCAATCGAAGGGGTTGCGCTGATCATGCTCGTCTTCCTGTTTTTCAGCCTGTCTACCTCGCTTTTTATGAACTGGTACAACAAGAAAATGGCTTTGGTGGAGAGGTGATGAGATGAGTACACCCAAGCAAGCCACCAGAGAATACCGGGCGGCCCCTATCCTCAAAATCGGCGTACTCACCTGGCTTAAGGACAACCTGTTCAACAGCTGGTACAACTCGCTTTTGACTGTCATCACCCTGGCCGGTCTCTGGTATATTGTTCCGCCTTTTTTCAAATGGGCCTTTATCGACAGCCTCTGGTACAGTCCCGCCGAGGCATGTCGTGATATAGAAGGTGCCTGCTGGTCGATCGTACC
>DATFMC010000022.1:0-12017 GCA_035267105.1 Geopsychrobacteraceae bacterium | reverse complement strand
CATCAGATGAAGGGGCAGTTGATTTTTTTACGTAAGACGGTCTGGCCTGTCCGTGAGCTGATAGGCAAGCTGCTCCATAGTGAATCGCCCCTCATCCATGAAACAACCAATGTGTTCCTGCGGGATCTGTACGACCATGGACTTCAGGTGCAGGAGACCGTGGAAAGTTTCCGTGACAGTGCTTCCGGCCTGGTTGAGCTTTATATGTCGAGTGTCAGTCAGCGGACCAACGAGGTGATGCAGGTTCTAACGATCATGGCCTCAATCTTTATCCCGCTCACATTTATCGCTGGTATTTACGGCATGAATTTCGAAACGATGCCTGAATTGAAATGGCGGTACGGTTACGCCATGGTTTGGGGAGTGATGATTATATGTCTCTGCGGAATGCTCTGGTTTTTTAAGAGGAAGAAATGGTTTTAAAATCTCTGTCTTCTCTTCTGTTCTGTGTTGCTCTCGTCTGTACCTTTCAGGTTTCGGCTCTCCATGCCGCCGTCTCTGAATCCGTTTCCGCTGACACAGCAGCCGAAGTTCCTGCCTTGCCCGCTCTGAGTGAACTGAGTCAGCGCTCTACGGTTCTGGCGGATTATCTCTCAAAAGCGGAAGAGCAACTGCAGCAATTATCTGACTTGTCCCGGCCGAAGGGCATATTTTCCGAAATTACGGAACGATTCAACAAGGTCCTCAAGGAAATTCAGCCACTTGGTGTCCCTGAAGCCTGGTATCTTGATCGACTGACCTACTACTTGAACAGATTTTCACAGATTCGTCAGGATCTGGATGGGTTGCAGAAAAGGCTGTCTTTGCGACAGCAGGATGCTGAAGAAATTCGAGGAAAATTAACCGAGAGCAGAGAATTCTGGTCTGCCTGGGCAGATCAGCTGAAGACACAGGATGTCAATGTTCCGGTACAGACGATAACACAGGTCATGAAGGGTCTGGATCAGGCTGAGGGATCGCTGAAGAAGACTTCCGACAATTTGTTGCAGCTACAGGAAGAGGTTGGTGCCTTTCATCTCGAACTGAACAGGTCGAGCGAGCGCCTCCTGCAGTCGCTTGCGAAACAGAAAAAAGCTGTTTTCCATAAAAATACCTATTCTTTCTTCTCGCAGGAATATTATCAACAGCTCACCTCGGATCATCTCCCCCGGATAAAAGAAGGGGTAGCGACCGCAATTAAATATGATCCTGTGTATCTAAGGGAAAACGGGTTATTCCTGGGATTGCTTGGAGGGATGTTGCTCTTGATTGCAGGTGCGTTGCGGCACTACAGGGATCTCTTGAAAGAAGCAGATGAATGGAACTTTATCCTTGATCACCCCATCGCCGCCGCATCTTTTGTTTCGGCCATTATCTTCTGGGTTCTGTTTCCGGTCCCTCCACCTTTGACCCATTTTATCTTTTATAGCGTGACAGCAGCATCGGCCACGACTCTGGCTTCCCCTCTTCTGGAAAATCGTCGCCAGATTTTTGTTTTGATCCTGGCCGCAGTGGTGGTTTTACTGACTTCGGCATTTCAGTCAATGTCGCTTCCCCTGCCTTTATTCCGACTTTTTCTTGCCTGCCTGGCAGTCGTCTTCGTTCCGTTGCTGCTATGGCAGATTCTCTTATCCAAAAAACTGCGCAAGGCTGGTGAAGGCCGGTTATTCAGGGCCTTTCTTCGCTTGTCTGTTGTTGTTCTGACCATCAGTTTTATTGCCCAGGTCGCCGGGCACATGAATTTTTCGACCTGGCTGGTTCAGGCTGCTTTTGAAACCGGACTGGTTCTTCTGCTGGCCAATATGACCGTGAAATTTCTTGGGGGGTGTGTCGCTTTAGCGAGCGATCTTTTTACCCGTTCCCGTCGGTCATTTCTGAAAGAGTTTGCTTCGGGGTTGAGCCTCCGTCTGAAAAAACTCTCAAAATTTGTGATTTATGCCTTCGCCGGATTTTACCTGCTACCCGCCTGGCGTATTTTCGCAAGTCTGGGTGAAGGCTGGACTTATTTCACCGAGCTGACCATAGGCATCGGCAGCCTGACCATTTCAATGCAGATGCTGATTTCGGCGGTGGTCGCTCTCTATTTGTCGCTACAATTCTCCTGGTTTCTACAGGGGCTCAGTGAAATTCAGATTATGGGCCAACGCTCGGCGGATATTGGCGTTCGCGATGCGGTTAAAAAACTGATTCATTATGGAGTTGTTCTCATTGGATTGCTGCTGGCGTTGGGTTTTCTTGGCTTCGGATTGCAAAATCTGGTTGTTTTGTTGGGGGCTTTCGGCATTGGGATTGGTTTTGGTTTGCAGGATATTGTCAATAACTTCCTCTCAGGGTTGATACTGTTGTTCGAGCGGCCGATCAAGGTTGGTGACGGTGTGCTGATTGATGGGGATTACGGTGTTGTGACCCGGATCGGGCTAAGATCCACCGTCGTTAAAAATCTGGATCACGCGGAACTGATCGTACCGAACGCGCAGATGATTTCGCAAAAAGTGACCAACTGGACCCTTTCGGATCGCCGGGTGCGTTTAGTTGTACCGGTGGGTGTTGCCTACGGAAGCGATCTGGAGAAGGTGCAGACGATTCTAAAAGAGGTCGGGGAGCAGCACCCGGAGGTTCTCAGTGATCCGGGGCCGCTACCTTTGTTCGTTCAGTTCGGTAGCAGCTCCCTGGATTTTGAGTTGAGAGTCTGGATTGCCAACGTTGACCATCGGCCGCGCATCAATAATGAGGTGTTGCTCTCTATCGATCGTCGTTTCCGTGAAGCGGGAATTGAAATATCCTTCCCGCAACAGGATCTGCATTTACGGACTGTCTCAGCGGGGATCTTCCCGACGCTCAGGGAAAAACCAGAATAGCGCAAGCCGCCAGACTAGCGGGTGCTCTAGAACAGGGACCTCATATTATTGAAAAAGGTCAGCCAAACCACTGTGCGTCAGTAGTCAAAGGTCTCCAGACGCACTCTGGGCAACAGGCTCTGAGCCCCGGTCAGATATTCATCAACACAGCGAGCAACTTCGCGGCCTTCGCTGATCGCCCAGACGACCAGACTCTGGCCACGACGGCAATCACCAGCGGCAAAAACACCTTCTACAGAACTCATACGCGTTTCAGGGTTTGTTGTAATGTTGGAGCGTTGATCGGTTTCACATCCGCACTGCTCAAGCATTTCCGACCGTGGTCCCAGAAAGCCCATCGCCAGCAGCACCAGATCGCACTTCCAGATCTGCTCACTTCCTTCGACCTTCTCTGGTCGGCCACTTGACCAGTCGATCTCGACTGTCTCCAGACCACTCACCTTACGGCCTCTACCGACGAAGCGGGTAGTCATAAGTTCATAATGAACGTCACCGCCAAGGACCTGCATTTCTTCGACCGAGGAACTGATTCGATGAATGCGGGACCACTGAGGCCAGGGGTTGGACTCGGTCCGTTCCGCTGGCGGTTTTCCCAAAAGCTCAAAATTGACCACACTGGTTGCACCCTGACGCATAGATGTGCCGATACAGTCAGAACCGGTATCGCCGCCACCGATGACGATGACTTTCTTTCCTTTGGCACTGATTGCCTGTTTCCTGGGATGCAGAGCTGCAACATCACTGTCGCCCCAGTTGGCGCGATTCTGTTGAGGTAGAAAATCCATCGCAAAGTGAATTCCATCCAGATCACGGCCATCAACAGGGAGATCGCGCGGCTCTTCAGCTCCGGTCGCAATAACTACAGCGTCATGGGAAGACTTGATTTCAGAAAAGGTTGTATCCTTACCGACTTCGCAGGAATAGCGGAATTCAATCCCTTCGGCTTCAAGCTGGTCGATGCGGCGCTGAACCATCTCCTTGCGCAGCTTGTAATGCGGAATGCCGTACATCAACAGCCCCCCCGCCCGGTCTGTCTTCTCAAAGACGGTCACCTGATGACCAGCCCGATTCAGCTGCTGAGCGCAGGCCAGTCCGGCCGGCCCGCTGCCGATGATAGCGACAGATTTGTCAGTACGCTTGACCGGTGGCTGCGGTACGATCCAGCCTTGTTCGAACCCCTTGTCAATAATTGACACTTCATGCAGTTTGATCGTTACAGCTGGTTCATTGATACCGAGAACACAGGAGGTTTCGCAGGGAGCGGGACAGACCCTTCCGGTAAACTCAGGGAAGTTGTTGGTCGCATGCAGAGCCTGTAATGCCTGCTTCCATTGACCGCGATAGACCAG
Organism: Geopsychrobacteraceae bacterium; assembly: GCA_035267105.1. Taxonomy (GTDB): domain Bacteria; phylum Desulfobacterota; class Desulfuromonadia; order Desulfuromonadales; family Geopsychrobacteraceae; genus BM509. The sequence goes on along the minus strand of DATFMC010000022.1, from coordinate 7,831 downwards.
GTCGTTCCATTCCGGGATCAGGTTGCCAAGTGGGCAGCCGCTCATGCAGAAGGGGACACCGCAATCCATGCAGCGTGCGGCCTGAGTCTTGACCTTCTCTTCACTGGGATAATCATAGTGCTCGTCGTGATGCTGAAGCCGTTCGTGTACTGATTGAATGGATTTATCGCGGCGACCGTGTTTTATGAAACCACGTGGATCAGCCATGGGCGGCCTCCTTCTCTATCTCAGCCTTGGCTGCACGTTCGCTCAGCACCCGGCGGTATTCGTGGGGGAAGACGCGAACAAATTGAGACAGTTGTTTATCCCAGTCCGCAAGAATTTCAGCCGCGCGATGCGAGCCGGTCTCTTCGTAGTGTGTTGTGATGATCTGCTTCAGCCAATGAGCATCCTTATCCCCTGCATCCATCTGCTCGAGATCGACCATCGACGGATTGCAACGTCGACGGAATCGGTAGTCATCGTCCAGCACATAGGCGAAACCACCCGACATCCCGGCGGCAAAATTGCGCCCGGTACGACCGAGACAAACCATGCGCCCACCGGTCATGTATTCGCAACCGTGGTCGCCAATTCCTTCAACGACGGCAGTTGCTCCAGAGTTTCGTACACAAAAGCGCTCACCGGCTCTGCCGGCAAAAAAGACTTCTCCGCCGGTCGCGCCGTAGAGAACCGTATTGCCGACGATGGAGTTTTCATGCCAGATGAAGGGCGCTTTGCTATCCGGCCGAATGATGATGCGACCACCGGCCATCCCTTTGCCGACGTAATCGTTGGCTTCGCCAACCAGTCGCAGGTCAATACCGGAAGCCAGAAAAGCACCGAAGCTCTGACCGGCAATGCCGGTCAGACTAATGTTGATTGTCCCCGGAGCCAGCCCTTCGCGCCCGTGGCGCATGGCAACCTGGCCCGACAGCATGGTGGCGAAAGTCCGGTTGGAGTTGCGGATTGGCAGTTCAATGCTGACCTTTTCCCTGCCTTCCAGGGCTGGTGTCGCGAGCTCAATCAATTTATTGTCCAACTGTTTTTCCAGGCCATGTTCCTGGCCCTGAATCCGCCGGGTGGCTATCTCCGCATCAACCTGAGGTTTGGCCAGAATCTTCGAGAAGTCGAGCCCCTGATTCTTCCAGTGCTTGATCGCGTCATCCATCTCCAGATACTGGGTCTGGCCGATCAGTTCATCCAGGCTGCGTACGCCCAGTTCGGCCAGCAGTTCGCGCACTTCCTCGGCAAGGAAAGTAAAGTAGTTGACCACATGCTCCGGCTTTCCGGCAAATTTACCGCGCAGAGCCTCGTCCTGGGTGGCGACGCCAACCGGACAGGTATTGAGATGACATTTACGCATCATGATACAGCCGACAGTGACCAGCGCCACGGTGGCGAAGGCGTACTCCTCGGCGCCGAGCATCGCGGCAATCACCACATCACGACCGGTGCGCAGCTGGCCATCGGTCTGGACGATGATGCGGCCGCGCAGATCGTTCAGTACCAGAGTCTGCTGGGTCTCGGCCAGACCGATTTCCCAGGGGAGGCCGGCATGTTTGATTGATGAGGTCGGCGAAGCACCGGTGCCTCCATCGTAGCCGGCAATAATAACCCGCTCGGCGTGGCCCTTGCTGACCCCGGCGGCGACGGTACCGACACCAACCTCACTGACCAGCTTGACGGTGATATCCGCCTTGGGGTTGCAGTTTTTCAGATCAAAGATTAACTGTGCCAGATCTTCGATCGAATAGATATCATGATGCGGCGGGGGCGAGATCAGGGTGACGCCGGGAACACTGTAGCGTAGTTCGCCGATATATTCGCTGACCTTGTGCCCGGGCAATTGTCCCCCTTCCCCTGGCTTGGCGCCCTGGGCGATCTTGATCTGGAGTTCGTCAGCGTTGACCAGATAATGTGGCGTGACGCCGAAGCGCCCCGACGCAACCTGCTTGATCGCACTGCGCCGCAGATCGCCGTTTTCATCCGGAGTGTAGCGGCGTGGGTCTTCGCCACCCTCACCGGTGTTCGACTTTCCGCCAATGCGGTTCATAGCGATAGCCAGTGCCTCATGGGCTTCCGTGGAAATAGATCCGAGACTCATGGCACCGGTACAGAAGCGTTTGAGAATGTCACTCACCGGTTCAACTTCATCAAGCGGAACGGGCTGATTCTGCCTTGCAAACTTGAACAGCCCGCGCAGGGTGGAGAGTCGCGCACTCTGGTCGTTGACCAGTTTCGCGAACCGATCATATTCGTCGCGACTTCCAGAGCGCACCGCGTGCTGTAGCAATGCGATGACCTCCGGACTCATCAGGTGGAGCTCTCCTTCACGCCGCCAGGAATATTCGGAACCACGGTCCAGATCACGGTTGGGGTTAATCTGATCAGTGAATGCAAGCTGATGCCGCTGCAGGCTTTCGGTCGCGACTTCCAGCAGTCCGGCGCCGCCGATGCGGCTTGCCGTACCGGGGAAATATCTGTCAGTAAACTCCTTGTTTAAACCGACGATCTCAAAGATCTGCGCGCTGCAGTAGCTCTGCAGGGTGCTGATTCCCATCTTGGAGAAAACCTTGAGCAGTCCTTTGCCGATCGCCTTGATATAGTTCTGAATGTACTTATGAAGAACGTCAGTTTCTTCATCGGCCTGGGTGTTGCCATCCTGCTCCGGCAGCATCCCCTGGCTGACCATCTCTTGTAAGGACTGCATGGCAAGGTAGGGATTGATCGCAGCCGCCCCATAGCCGACCAACAGGGCAAAGTGGTGAACCTCGCGGGCCTCGCCGGTTTCCACAACCAGTGAACACTGACTGCGTTTTCCGGAGCGGATCAGGTGATGATGGATACCGGCCAATGCGAGCAGTGCCGGTATCGGCGCTTTCTCGGCACAGACGCCACGGTCGGACAGCACCAGGATGGTCCGCCCGGCGTCGACAGCAACCTCAGCTTCGTCGAAGAGGGCCTCGAGGCGCTTTTCCAGTGCTTCAGGGCCAGCATCCGCATCGAAAAGAGTGCTCAATGTCGTGCCGCGGAAGCCCTGTATGTCACTGTGTCGTAACTGTTCCAGGACTTCGTTGGTGATGATCGGATGGTCCAGTTCCAGCATCTGGCAGTGTTCCGGTCCGGGCATCAGAATGTTGCGCGCCGGACCGATATACTGGGTCAGGCTCATGACAATCTCTTCACGCAGGGGATCGATCGGCGGGTTGGTTATCTGGGCGAAAAGCTGTTTAAAATACCAATAGAGCAGTTTGCTTTGTTTCGAAAGGATCGCGACCGGTGTGTCGGTTCCCATTGAGGTGACCGGCTCCTGGCCGTTCAGGGCCATCGGCGCCATAATCTCGCGCATTTCTTCGAGCGTGTAGCCAAAGCTCCCCTGTTCGCGGCGTAGCTCGCCGCGACTCGGAACTTTTTTGGTCGCCGGTGCAGGGAGATCCTCAAGGCGAATCAGGTATTCACTGACCCAGGATGAGTAAGGATGCTCAGCCGCAAGCTCCCCCTTGATCTGATGATCTTCTTTAAACTCACCAGTTTCCAGGTCGACCAGAATCATTTTACCGGGAGCCAGACGCTCCTTGCGCAAGATCTTCTCCGGTGGTATCTCCAGTACGCCTGCTTCTGATGCGTAGATGATCTCGTCGTCGCTGGTGACCCAGTAACGGGCTGGACGCAGACCGTTTCGGTCGAGAATCGCAACGACCTGTTTGCCATCGCAGGCAACGATGTTGGCCGGTCCGTCCCAGGGCTCCATCATGGTCGCATGATATTCGAAGAAGCCCTTTACCGCAGGACGAAGGTGGGCCTTCGAAACCCAGGCCTCGGGAACCATCATTGCCAGCGAGTGGGCCAGGCTGCGGCCGGTGACCACCAGCAATTCGAGGGCGTTGTCGAGACAGGCAGTATCTGAACTGCCTTCTATGATGACCGGGTCCAGATCGGCGACCGCATCTTCCAGATCGAGGTGTGCAAACAGGGCGGTCCGTGCCCGCATTCGGTTGATGTTGCCGCGCAGGGTGTTGATCTCGCCGTTGTGGGCGACATAGCGAAAAGGTTGAGCCAGGTCCCAGGTCGGGAAGGTGTTGGTGCTGTAACGCTGATGGACAAAGGCGATCGCGCTGACCAGGCGCACATCGTCCAGTTCGGGAAAAAAGGTATTCAACTGCTCTGACAGTAACATCCCTTTATAGAGAATGGTACGGCTGGAAAGTGAACAGACATAGAACATTTCCTGTCCGGCCAGTTTTCCGTCACGAATGGCGTTCTCTGCACGCTTGCGTGCCAGAAAGAGCATCAGGTCAAGCTTGTCGGCTTCAACCTCATCGCGGCCGACAAAGACCTGCATGGCCTGCGGTTCTACCGAACGGGCATTGCGGCCGATAGTGCTGCCGTCGGTCTGGATTTCACGCCAGCCGAGAACTTTGCAGCCGACGCGAATCAGTTCACGATCCAGGACCGCAATGCACTGATCGCGGCTTGCTGTGTCGCGTGGCAAAAAGATTATGCCGGCACCGTATTCACCGGCTTCCGGCAGGGCAAAGTCGCAGACCTCGCGGTAGTAAGCGTCGGGTATCTGGATCATCAGACCTGCGCCGTCACCATCCAGCGGATCCGCACCTACTGCACCGCGATGGGTCAGATTACAGAGAATCTCAATACCACGTTTAACGATACTGTGGCTTTTGCGACCTTTGATGTTGGCGATGAAGCCGACACCACAGTTATCGTGTTCGTTCGTGGGGTCGTAGAGGCCCTGAGCGGGCGGCATTCCAATGTGGTTTGTCATGGTCGATCCTTGATCGTTGGGGGTGCGTCAGCAGGGATACAAACGGGTGACCACTGACTGAAAGGGGGCCCCTGCTCTTTAGCAAGCTTGTGCATAAATCGAAACGGTACAGAACAGGGCAGACCTCCGACAATCCTCGATTTTCCATCAGCGTCCACCGCGTCCCGGTGCATCATGCGGTTGAGCGCGCAGTCAGCATCCTGCAGACGCTGCTGGCTGGAATAATCGTGGACACAGGTTCGCAGACCAAAGTCGCAATTGTCTTTGAATTGAGTTGCCAGGGTCATTAAAGTTCCTCGATGATGATTAAGCGGAGTATAATGCCAACAGATGAGCAGTTCGTTAAGGTATCCGAAATCGATTCTTATGGCAAAAGAGTATTATTATACAACAAGGCAGAGTTTTTTGTATATCTCTGTATATGCATTTAAGCACATATTTATCAGGAACAGAGCGCTATGCGGATAGAGATCGTCCAGTTTGACAAAGATGTATGCTCCGGAACCTATGGTCGTTGGCTTGAAGAGTGGGGCATCGATTGTCAGTATCTGCACCCTGGTGATACGCAACCCCTTCAGTCGGCTCCAGGTGATGCGCTGATGCTGCTCGGCGGGCACATGGGGGTAAAGGACAGGGGAGTGCATCCTTTGCTGGATCGTTGTCACGCCGAACTCCCGGCTCTGGTCGAACAGGGGAAACCGATACTGGCTATCTGTCTCGGGGCTCAGTTGTTGGCCGACGCTCTCGGTGGTCAGGCGTTATCGGGGCAGCGAGGGGAGAGAGGCGTGCAGAAAATTCATTTGACCGTAGCGGGGGTCACTGATCCTCTGTTTTACGGTTTGACGAATCCATTCCCCAGTTTTCAGTGGCATAATGACAGTTTCGATCTGCCTGAATCGGCAACCCATCTGGCTTTTACCGAAACCTGTTCCGGTCAGGTGTTTCGCAGCAACAATGCCTATGGCTTGCAGTTTCATCCAGAGGTTGACGAGCAGATCATCGCCGGATGGTGTCGGCGAGCGAAGGCAGATGGGACTGCGTTGGAGGAGTTCAGGGGTGTTCAGGAGGAATATCAGAACGCGTCGCAGAAGATTCTGAACAATTTTCTGAACATGATTTGAACGGTCGATGCCGGCAGTAATCGCGAATGGGCTGAATTCAAGCCTTTCCCGGAGCTCTGCTGTTTTTTTCAGTCTGTTCCGCACTTCGGTTTGATCCTGCAATCCTCCACTGCCGTACAGGTGGTGAGGGTGCTCTGGACGCTGTATCCGCAAAAAAAAAGGCCTTGCAGTATTCTGCAAGGCCTTGATCATTATTGGTTGCGGGAGAGGGATTTGAACCCCCGACCTCCGGGTTATGAGCCCGACGAGCTACCAGACTGCTCTATCCCGCGACAAGGTTGTGGACATTATAGAAAAAGTGCCTAATGGTCAACTGTTTATTTGTGCCGGGGTCGTTTTTTGATTTCAGCCGAGCATGGTTCTTGTTCCTGACCGTCAAAAAGTGGTAGAACCAGCCCCACCTGAACGATTAAATTCCCGTGTCAGGGAAAGGATATATTTTGGACAGTTCAATGCTGCAACCGATAATAGAACTAGATCAGGCTTTTGAGCTGCGCCGCAGAGGTGCTCTGTTGGTCGATGTGCGGAGTCCTTCGGAATTTGCAGAGACGACAATTCCCGGCGCAATCAATGTTCCGATTTTTGATGACGAAGAGCGCGCGCTGGTCGGGACGCTCTATAAGCAGATGAATAAAAAGGTTGCCCGTCGCCGCGGCATTGAGCTGGTTGCCCCGAAAATTCCGCAATTGCTTCAGCAGGTTGAAGCAGCTCGCGATCCGGATGGACCGCCCGCAGTGGTTTTCTGCTGGCGGGGTGGTCTCCGCTCTCTGGCGATCACGTCTTTTCTAAATCTGGCAGGGATCCCTGCTCGACAGCTTAAGGGCGGACATAAGGCATTTCGCCAGAGTGTCTCACGTTATTTTGAGCAGCAGGATTGGGCGAAGGTGCTGGTTCTGCGTGGCTTGACCGGTGTCGGCAAAACACAATTTTTACTGAAGTTGGCGGATGAGGGTTATCCTGTCATCGATCTGGAGGGTTTGGCTAACCATCGCGGCAGCGCTTTTGGCGCTCTGGGGCTTAAGCCGCAGCCAGGACAGAAGATGTTTGAGGCCTTGCTTTGGGATCGTCTGGATCATCTGCGCGATTCCGACTATCTGCTGACAGAGGGTGAGAGTTTGCATATCGGCCGTCTGACGGTGCCGAAAAGATTCCACATGGCGATGCAGACAGAAACCAGCCTCTGGCTGGAGACTTCTCTCGACTATCGGTGCCAGGTCATTCTGGACGATTATCCCGCTTTGGATAATCTGCGAGCTGCCTTTGAATCACCGATTCTGGCTCTCAAGGAGCGGCTCGGCAAAAAAGTTGTTGCTGAAATGCTGGAACTTCTGCAGCGAGGGGAGTGGCAGCAGCTGGTCCATGAGCTAATGGTTCGCTATTACGATCCGCTCTATATGCATACCCTGCCCGAGCGACGTCGAGAAATCCTCTTCTCTTCTTTTGAAGAGGGGATGCAGCAGCTGCGTGAGGCGATAACCATAGTCCTTGAGGAATAGCCCCTGGACAAACCTTTCCGACTTTTTCTGCGTCAAATCAAGTCTGTCTTCTTTGTTGTTTTGGGAAAAGAACAAACCTTCAAGAGTGGCGTCGTGCCACCTATTAGGGTCGGCGGGTTGCGTCCCGCCAGCCGCCTTACTCTTTTGTGAAGCGACAAAAGAGTAAGCAGAAAAGAGCTTTTTATTTCTGTCTCGACGAGGTGCTGGTTCTTTTGACCGGCAGTGCCAGAAAAGGCGAGTTTCACTTCGTGGGAACAAGGATGGAAAGTTCCCGGCTCGCAGGCTCACACGGGCGGAGAGTCAGCGGCTTTTTCATAGGGTTTATTTGTTGACGCACAAGCGATTTATGAGACCTTAACTTTCAGCTGATTCTTGTAGTCTATTACCTTGTGCATCCACTGCAGGAACCGTTTCAGCCCATTCGAGCGGCTTGTTGCTCGTTGGGGCAG
>DATFMC010000021.1:0-43436 GCA_035267105.1 Geopsychrobacteraceae bacterium | reverse complement strand
CAAGAGTCTGATTGAAAATATGGGGGGCACAATTGAAGTCACCAGCGAACTTCAAAAAGGGAGCACCTTCTCATTCGTTATTCCCCTTCAAGAAGCACCCAAAAGCTCAAAGAAGTCAGAACCCAAAAAAGAGGACGCTTCGGTTGCAGAAGATTTTACCGATAATCTACGAATCCTGCTTGCCGAGGACGACCCGATGATCAGGGGGTTGATGAAGATTGTTTTTGAGCAACAGGGCTGCAACTATACCATTGCAGCCAGTGGTCAGGAAGCTTTGTCCGAATGGGCAAACGGCTCTTTCAATGTGATCATCCTGGATATCCAGATGCCGGATATGGATGGATTTGAAGTGGTCAGTCGAATCCGTGAGGAAGAGTCCAGACTGGGTAAACATACACCGGTGCTAGCTCTTACGGCGCACGCCTTTCCGGAATTCAAAAAACGTTGCCTGGACGCCGGGATGGATGGACACATCTCAAAGCCAGTCCGGATCGAGACACTGTTCAAGCAGATTGAAGACTGTATAGCCGGCTGTTCGGTTTGAGCGACTTTCTACGAAGCTGATTTCTTGCATGATGGGTACAAGCGATGAAAAAAGGGGCAGCCGTCCGGTTGCCCCTTTTCTCGTTCTGAACAGACGTTTCTTCAACTCTGTATAGCGGAAGCCTCGTATGACAGGGGCAGAAGTCCTCAATATCTGCGTCGCGACCGCTGCACCGTATCGAAACAGAAGATAATCACCCCAAACCAGATCAAGATAAACGTCATCACATTGTGGCTGTCAAACGGCTCCTGATAAACAAAAACACCAAGACAGAAGGCGATGGTCGGGGCCAGATACTGCATGATCCCGATTGACGACAACTTGAGGGTTTTGGTTGCGGTGGCAAACCATAACAGCGGCAGGCTGGTGGCGATTCCCGACCCGATCAGCCAGAGGGATATGGCCAGTTGGGTGCCGAACAGGCTGTCAAAGTAAAATTGCCGATAAAGCACATAGCCGAGAGCAGGGACGAGGAGCATGCAGGTTTCAACCAGCAAACCGGGGATAGGTGCCACGGGTATCTTTTTGCGCGCGTAGCCGTAAAAGGCGAAACTGAACGCCAGTGTCAAAGCGAACCATGGTGGTTTTCCGTAAGCGATCAATGAATAGCTGACCCCGGCCGTGGCAAACAGCAGTGCTGATGATTGCAGCCTGGAGAATCTCTCGCGCAACAGCAGGAAGCCGATGACAACATTAACCATCGGGTTGATATAGTAGCCCAGGCTGGTTTCCACAACGTGACCGCTGTTCACCGCCCAGATGTAGGTGAACCAGTTCCCCCCGATCAGCAGGCCGCTGGCCATCAGTTTTTTCAGGTTGCCAGAGTTCCCGACAATGTCCCGGACTTCGCCCCAGCGTTTCTGAATGGCAATGATGATGCAGAGGAAAACGCACGACCAGATAACGCGGTGGCAGAGGATTTCAATCGGAGCGACCGCCTGTAACTGTTTCCAGTAGGCAGGCAGGAATCCCCAGGCCAGAAAGGCCGCGATCCCGAAGAGTATGGCTGATAGTTGTCGATTCATATTCTCTCGGCTCTGGATTCCAGCGGCAAATGACTGGGAAGAGGATAATTGATAACCACAGAAAAGGCTTGCCTAAAATAACAGGCGGGTTTTCTTCTCACTTTACAGGGTCTGACTCTGCCACTTTTGGGCGATGTGCCTCTGAAACCAACGATCTGTACTCATAAAATAGCTTTCTGGGAGAGCGCTTACGCTCCAGGCGATGGCTGGGCCTTGGGCTGGCGTTGGCTTAGGAAAATTCAGGAGTATCTTTTATTTCGAACCAAACCTCTGATTCAAAAACTGTAGAAGGGTATCGAAATGGTCATAATGATTTTAGGGCTGGTTATCTTCTTTGTCGTACACATGATTTCAATTATCAATGATCCGTGGCGTGATCGCATGGCAGCGACGCCGGGAGAACTCACCTGGAAAGGGGTCTACTCGTTACTGTCGCTGATCGGCTTTGGCTTGCTTGATGCTCTGGGGCTACGGAATGGCGAATCAAGATTCGATGATTGTCTATGATCCCCCTGTTTGGCTCAGGCACCTGTCAATGCTGCTAATGGTTCCGGTTTTTCCGCTGTTGCTTGCCGCTTATTTTCCCGGCCGGATCAAGTCATTTGTCAAACACCCAATGCTCGTTGCAACCATTCTCTGGGCTTTCTCCCATCTGCTGGTGAACGGCAGCCTTGTTGATGTTCTTCTGTTCGGCTCATTTCTGATATGGGCTGTTCTGGACCTTCTGTCCATGAGTCGTCGAACGCAACGGACTCTTCCCGGTGCGCCCACCGCAAAGGCGAACGATATCATTGCACTGGTCCTTGGACTGGGAGTCTACGGCCTTTTCGTTGTCTGGTTGCATGAAGCGCTGATCGGGGTCGCGATCTAGATTCAGAACTGCGCGGAGAGACTCGTAAGGGCGCCCCGGCTCGCTTTATCAGTCCCATTTCTGCTAAAGTGTAGTCATGACGTTCTTCCGCATAAAATCACATCGCCTGTTTTATCTCCTTTGCCTGTTGACCAGTATGGCTCTGCCTACAGGCATAGTTCACGCGACACCAGCCACAGGCACCAAGACGGCCCTGTTCGCCGCAGGCTGATTTTGGGGCGTCGACTCCCGGTTCGGGAGTCTGCCAGGGGTGGTCAGTACTCTCTCCGGTTATGCCGGTGGCACAACCGAAGCGCCAACCTATCGCTCCATCGGCGATCATAGCGAGGCCGTGCAGGTCGTGTTCGACCCGACGCAGATCAGCTACGATCAGCTGCTGGACGTTTTCTGGGAACTCCACGATCCAAGCTCACGTCCATTTCTTAACCAGTATCGTAATGCCATCTTTGCCACGGAGGAGAGTCAGGAGCGTATCGCCAGGGCCTCAAGTCAGGCCTGGGCAAAGAAAACCGGCAGACCGGTTCATACGCCGATTGAAAAAGCGGGAGTTTTTACCCCGGCGGAGGATTATCACCAGAAGCATTACATGAAAAGGAATAGCCCGCTGATGGAGGTGCTAAGTAAGCGTTACCCTGACCAGCAGCAGCTATTCCGCTCTACCGATGCGGCGCGGCTTAACGGATATCTCGGTTGCAACGCTGAACCGAACCAACTTGGTGAGGGCATCCGCAGCCTTGATCTGCCGGCAACTCTGGAACGTGATCTGTTCGACACACTCACCCTGACCTGCAGAAACTTCCGCGGAGGAGGCTGCGCGCTGCCCCCTCGACAGTAATACCCCGACTGATTAATCCTGGACTCAGGAATAGTTGGGGCGTGGGTAGTCCGATCTGCGGACATCACACAGTTCCCGCGGCCAGATGAATTGTTTGCCGTTGGCTTCGATAACAACTTCGTCATTGCCGCAGCCGATGAAGTGCCCTTCGATTTCCTGATCGCCGTAGGTGAAGGTCAGGTTCGTACCCACGGTTGTCGTTTTGCAAAGCTTGTGGAATTCTTCAAGTTTCATTTTCTCACCCGCCTTTCGTTCTGATTCTATCAATTGGTTCCCTTCTCATTTTAACATCAACTCGCCTTTGTCTGCACATGGGGCTATGATATGGCTTTTACCACCCACCATCATCTGCTATGATTATGACGTGTCAGTGACCGCAGATGACTTCATCTTATTTAATTCAACGATCAGAAAGAACAATCCTGTGACCTCAGAGCCTAAAATAGAACTTGCTTGTCCTTACTGTAACGCATCAATTCAAGAAACACTCAGCTGGTTTAAAAAAACCTATTCCACTTGTCCCTCCTGCGGCCAGGGCTTGGCTGCTGGTCAGTTCGCCACGGTGATCCGCGATCTGGAGCAAGCCATGGATGCGCATCTCGAAGAGATGATATACGGTGTCCCGGAGTCCAGTTGTTGCGGCAAGGATTCTTGTTGTCACTAATCCTGCCTGATTTTTTTTGATATTATTGAATTTCGGCCGTACGTACAGATTCGTGCGCGCCATTAATGGAGGAATGGATTCATGTACGCAGATAACCATACCGACAACCACACCGCGCTGCGCAAAGACGTGAACGATCATTTGGGACTCAAAACCGGTGAGGCGTCAAAGGCAAACTTCGAAAAAGCCAAGTCGGAGCTTATCGCAAAAAAGACAGCAATTTCCAAAGCCATCAGTCTCTTGTCGATGGACAAGTATCTTGAGATTGTGGGGCAGAAGTCTCAATCGGCAGCTCCTGTTGTCTTGAGCGCTGTCGCCATGGTGGATAGTTATTTTATTCCTCTTCCCAGCGAAACTATCGACGGGGCTTTCGCCCGAACCAAACGGGAAGCGGTCGCTAAATTAAAAAGCGAAGCGGCTCAAGTAAAATATTTTTCCTTTAAAGACTACGGCGTTAAGAAAAAGAAGTCGTCTGCTGCGAAAAAAATACGGGCGACCAATTTCGATAATGTTCGCGTCGAGAGAAAGCGGATCTCCTGATTTAAGTGGTTTGCAGAAAACGGGTCCTTCCCTGTCTTTCATTGACTTCCCAACCGATCAACCTGTTTCCCTTCGCAGAGGTCTTATTCTCCCTGGACACTACTTGCGACCCCGCGAGCAGTTCAGAGTTACGTAATTGCAGAACCGGATTAGCACTGGCTCCGCTTAGCGGAAGATCAGTGCTAATCCGGTTCTGCATAACATTAGACAGCTATGCTCAAGCCGTCTTTTTCCATTCTTGAACAGCGGCAGACGATCCTATAAACTCAGCCAAACCCCAAACCGAACGAGCTGCCCATGCGCTTCATTCATACTTCGGACCTCCATCTCGGCAAAACCTATCGTAATTCTCCCGGCGAAGCAGAACGCTATGAGGATTTCTTCCACAGTCTGACCGGGATTGTCAGCGACGCTGTCGACGCGCAGGTTGACTTTGTGCTGATCGGCGGTGATCTGTTCCACGTCGGCCAGATCCTGCCGAAGACCTTTGCCAAAACCATCGAAACCCTGCAACCCCTCAAGGACGCCGCTATACCGTGCATCGCCATTGAGGGGAATCACGACTGGATTCACCGCCGCGACAGCATCTCGTGGATGGAGGCGCTGTCGCAGATGGGTTACCTCCGCCTGCTGCGCCCGGCGCGCACCGAGGAGGGCGGCTACCGCTTCGATTCGTTTGACGAGGAAGAGGGGATGGGCGGCCACGTTACTGTCGCTGACCTGAACATCTACGGTCTTGGCTATATCGGTGCGCAGGCCGGCAGCCATGTCGAGCGCATCTGTGAGGCGGTGACCACCGACAACAATCTGTTGCTGTTTCATGTCGGCATCTGGACCTTCTCTCCGGTCGAGATCGGCAACATGAAACCGGAAGACTCACACCCCCTGGCCGAGACCTTCGGCTACGTCGCCCTCGGTCACGGACACAAACCCTATATTGTCAAAACCCCCGAGGGGAGACCCTACGGCTACAACCCCGGTTCCCCGGAACGGGTCAATTTTGGTGAGCAGAAGTACGATAAGGGCTACTACCTGGTGTCGGTGACTGATGGCAACTTTTCTGCCGAATTCAAAAAGACTTCACCACGGCCGATGATTGTTGCGACCATCGATCTGGAGGGAGCAGAGAATGCTGACGATGCTCTGGTCCGCTACTGTGCGCAGGTGAAAGAGAAACTCACTGTTCTGAAAGACAATCGGCAACCACTGCTGGAACTAAAGCTGGTCGGCAGGGTCAAGTTCCACCCCTTTGAGTTGGGTCGCGAGCTGTTACGCGCAGCCCTCGGTGAGATCGCAAATCCGCTGCACATAGAAATAAAGAACCACCTTTCGATGTTGAGTAGCACGGCAGGGGGGGGAACAACAAAGAAAACCCTGGCTGAGATTGAAGGTGATGTCCTGCGCGACCTGATCGGCTCCGGCAGTGAATACCAGGGCCGAGAGGAAGAGTTGATCCGACTCTCAATGAGGCTACGCGATGCGGTCCAGAAGGGTGATGTCGATGGCGATGAGCTGTTGGCGTTGCTGGATGGGGAGATGAGGTAAATGCAAATACTCTCTATCTATTTGAAAAATATAAAATCCCACCGCGACACGGAACTGAACTTCTCTCCGGGGATCAATGTGCTCTCCGGTCCTAACGGTATCGGCAAGAGCACTATCTTCGAGGCGATCGGCTACGCCATGTTCGGTGTCGATGCGCAGAGCTTTGTCGGTAACGTCGAACGGTTCATTACCATCGGTGCCAGGCGGGGCGAGATTGCGGTGGTGTTCCATAAGGCGGACGGGGAGAGGTTCCGGGTCAGTCGCACGGTCGGGACTCCATCGAAATGGCTGCTGGCCAAGGAGTCGGGCGGCGACTTCGAGGTTGAGGAGCATAAGGACGCCAGGGAGACCGAGGCGCGCCTCAAGGAGCTGTTGGGGCTCGACAACGGTCGTTCACTCTCTGACCAGTTCACCCTGGTGATCGGCCCGTTTCAGAACCAGTTCCTCGGGCCATTCGTCATCAAGCAAGCGAGCAAGCGGCGTGATGAATTCGATGCGATCCTCGGCATCGACACCTGGCGTAAAACCTTCAACGAGACCAAGCACCTCGCCAGCGCCATCAAGTCGAAGGTGGAGTCCCTGCGGAGCGCGATTGCGCCTCTTAAGGACCAGGTCGCGGCGTTGCCGGAAAAACGCGAAGCACAAAAGGCGGCAAAGCAGGAACTGGAAGGAACCGAGAAGGCATTCAAGCAAAAGGATGACGACTTAAAGAGACTGGAAGCCCGCCTGGTCGAGCTCAACACGCGTGAACAGACGGTCAAGGAGCTGATGGTCGAGATCGACAAGCTCAAGGAGCGGATCGAGACCGGCAAGGAAAAAATCAGTAGCCAGAAGGCCCTCGTCAGCGAGGCCGAGAAGGCCAAGGGACGGGTCGCTGAGAACACTGCCGGTAAGCAGGCGTTTGAGCTTTCTGAAAAAAAGCTGGCAGGTTTGCGCGAGCAGGTCAAATTGCAGCGCGAGCTGGAGCGGGAGGTCGCATCTCTGGACAAGCAGGTGAGCACGCTTGTGGAGCGCTACGCGTCAGAGTCGCGGGCCATCAAACAGGTTACTAATGACCTGGGAGCCGAAGAGCAGGCATTGGCTGACAAGCGGAAAGAGCTTGCCGTGGAAGAGACGCTGAAGCAATGCGCTTTACGCCTGCCGGAAATCGGTGAGTCGATTAAGGTTTTGCGAGCCAAAACCGGACAACTCGACGGTCGCAGGGCGGGGCTGGATGAGGGGAGTGAGAAGCTTGCCGAAGGGATCTGCCCGTTCTTTCAGGAACCCTGCCTCAATATCGCCGAGAAGCCGCCGGGTGATGTCTTTACCGCGAAGTTTGACGAGTTGAAAACGGAGCGGGATCGGTTGAGCGCGGTGCTGAGGCAGCTGGAAACGCAAGAGAGTGAAGCGCGTACGGCGAGTGACCGGGTCAAGCAGGTCGAAGTGCAGATCAGGGGGCTTGACGAACAGGTTGCAAATCTGACTGCCAGGAGCAAGGCAAACGATCAGCGCGCTGCCGGACTGGAAGGGCTGCAGAGTGAGCAGACCGCAGCGAAGCAAGCGCTGGAGGAGAAGCAGCAGGCGCTGAAGGCCTACAGTTCCTTGCAGGCGGATATTGCCACAGCGGAGGCAGAGCAGAAGCAACACCAGCGGTCGCGTGATCTCTATGTTGCCAACCAGGAGCAGGCGGCAAAGCTGGAGGGGCTGCAGACCGAGCTACAACGATTTGAACAATTCCTCGCCAAGTTGCGGGGGGAGATGACCGGGAAAGAGGGTGAGCTTTTGGTTGCGGGCAGGGACTATGATGCCGCACAGCATCAGCAACTGCGCGAACAGAAGGATGGTTTGGGCCGCGAAGTCGGTGCCCTGGGTCAGAAGGTCGAGGGGCTCAAGCGTGATCTGGAGCGACTGTCCGGCGAGATCGACAAGCTCAAGCAGCTTGAAATTGAGATCAAGACCAAACTGGCCCGGATCAAGACCTATGGCGAAAAAGAGGAACTGGTCAAGTTCCTGCGCAATCGGGTCTTTCGCAACGTCTCAGCTTCGCTGTCGGAGCGGTTCCGCGAGGAGATCAGCCAACGGGCCAATCGGATCTACCGGATTATTGCGGAGGTCGACGAGGAGCTGGTCTGGGGGGATAATTATCAGGTCGTCCTGCGTGACATGGTCGAAGGGGAGTTGCGCGAGCGGGCTGATGATCAACTCTCAGGCGGGCAGACCATGAGCGCGGTCGTCGCGTTACGGCTCGCGATGCTGCAGACCATCGGTGCGCGGATCGCCTTCTTCGACGAGCCGACCTCGAACCTCGACGCCACCCGCCGCGAGAATCTGGCTCATGCTTTCCGGGCGATCGATGTCGGCAAGGAAGAGGTGACCGAGCACTGGTATGATCAGCTGTTCCTGATCAGTCACGATGTGGCCTTCACCGAGGTGACCGATCAGATCATGACTCTGGACTCAACCGCTATGGACTGATTAGTCCATAGCGGTTGAGTGAGGCCTTACTGCCATCACACAAGCCAATTTCAGCTTTATCGAAAAAAGCATGTGATTACAGAAAACGGCAAAAGAAAACCCCACATCCGAAAATGCGGGGTTTGTCAGTGATCTGAAGTACAGCCTTTTCAGGCCGGACTTTTTTCTTTTTTGTGTCCGGGTCAAGGGTCGATATGGTGGATTTCAGAGTTTGTCGATGTTGGACAAACCCAGGTCCGCGGCAGTAAGTTCACCAAACAACTCTTCTTTTGCTTCCGTCTCATCCTTCTCCGGACTTGTCAACCCGAGCAACACTGCTGCAATTTCATCAAATTGATCTTCAACAGGCTCTTCCTCCATAACCAGCTCACCATCACGAACTTTTTCATCATAAAGTCGCAAGGCATCCAGTAGCGCTCCCTGAACGTCAACATTGATCTCCCGGTCAAGATGATCCGGGTAATATTTGAAATCATCCTTAATAATATCCCGGATCGGTTCAAGGAGGAATTCACCATTTTTCCAGGTCAGTACATCGACAATCGTCATGGAGATCAGAGCCTGTAATGCCAGGTAAGCTTCATGCTCATTAACCATATCCATGGCGATAAGGGTCTGAATCAACGGCAGGCGGTCCTTGGCTGCCTGTTTCTGAACAGAGAGAGCCTGCTCCAGCGCTTCTGCGCTGATATCACCGCGTCCGACCATAAATTCACCGATCCGAACCCGGTTATCCAGATGACTGGCGCCAACGATATAACCTTCTTTGAAGACCAGTTGACTTCTGCCCTTGCGCCCTTCAATTTTCAGAATCCCCGATTTTCGGGTTCCATGCAAAAGTTGAATGACATCAACCAGGGGTATGTGTTCAAGATTACCGGAAAAAGACATAAGTCAACTCTTTAAATAGGCGATAGTTATCGTCTTGGGCGGTCCAGATAAGAGGCTGAGCCCGCAGAACATTTAGTAACGACACTTTGTCACCTGTCTAACATTAAAGGGAGTTAAACTTCAAGGAAAAAATCCAGCACAGCCTTGAGGGCCACGCAAAGCAACTTCGAGAAGGACGGCACTCCGTTGCTCTTCTCCGCCGTCAAGATTGTGGGTAGGTAGGCCAACCTTTCTGTCGCCACAGAATTTAGTGGTTGAACTCTACAGGGGTTTGGTCCGTTGCCCTTCAGTACATGGCACATTGGCAAAAAACTGTTCCTGCCGTAACTGCTCGATCATCGCATGACTCCCGTCGGCTCCTATGCTGGGTACGTCATAGCCTTTTAAGAGTTCCTTCTCCAATCCGGCTTCAGACAGCTCTTTGTGAAGTCTTGAAGTCTCAACCTTCAGGTCCCTTACCGCGCGGCTACAGGAAAAATACAGCCCATATTTCTTCTGCTTACTGGGCCAATTTCTCAGGGTTTAATATGAAATGCGTAAACGCCGATTGACTTCTGCTATCGACAGACAGCCGCGATTGACGACAAGATTCCCCCGCTTAAATTTTAGTGTGAAGAATTGTCGTGGATTTGTTCCAATGGATACCTCCTTGCGCCTCTCAGGTGAGCAAGCGAGTCCACTTTTTTAGCCTGCATGAACTGCTGTTTAAGAAGGGTGCGAGGAGCCGTGTAGGCAAAGCTCCAGTCCGTTTAGTTATGGTAAATTTTTTTAACACTAATAAATATTATGGTTGACATTTTCTACCATGTCGGCTATATCGATCGGAAGTAAAACCCTTTTCTATTTACATAGAATCAAGTCTCGTCAATTCGACATTTAGGGCGTCAATATTCAACATCGTAAACCCTTGATCAACCGGCATTATTAACAAAAAAAGTGAGTTAATCAAAGCGATCCAGCCACGAAAACAAAAATCGACAAATTACAAACTCCGCACACTTGCATACAATTAAAACTAGTTTTGTTAAATCAAGACAGGCCGGATGTTAGCGAAAGGCGCAGTACTCCGGAACGTAATTTCAATCAGCAAAGGGATGACCAATGTCTAAAAAAATGATTAAACCTTCACTGCAAAACCCATTGGAGCCACCAGAGGAAGTTGAATTTACAATTCCTGGAGAGGTTGCCACTGCGTCGGGTGCTTATGAGGAGGTCATGAAAGAAGGCCATGACCTGATTCAGCGCCCGATCAAATCGGTCGCGGTTGGTCAGATCGAGAAGCAGCATTTTAAAAAGCGGATGACAGTCTGGGAACGAATCAAGGTCTTGACCGACTCCGAACCGAACATTTTATTTCAGAACTGGGGCAAGAATCTCGACGGAGCATCCCTGGTGACCGGCATCCTCAACATCGGCGGCCGCGATGTGGCACTATACGGCCACGACTTCACAGTCCGTGCCGGATCGGTCGATGCCACCAATGGTCAAAAGCTGGCCCGACTGATGAACATGGCTGGGGAAAAAGGTCTGCCGCTGATCGGCATGAATGATTCGGCCGGTGCCTTTGTTCCAGCCGGAGTCGGCGGTCTCGATGGTTACGCCGAAGCCTTTACTGCCCTACGTAAAATCAGCGGCGTCGTGCCGACCATCATGTGTATGTTCGGTTTCAACGCCGGCGGTGGCTCTTACCTGCCACGTCAGGGGAGCTTTGTCATCCAGCCGGAGGACACCTTCTTTGGCCTGACCGGTCCCGGCGTCGTCAAATCGGTTCTTGGTGAGGACATCACCCCGGAAGAACTTGGCGGTCCAAAGGTTCACAGCGCCACCGGTGTTACCGACCTGACCGTCTCGGATGAAACAGCAGCCCTGCGCACTGCGGTTCGTCTGCTCAGCTACATTCCTGACAACAATCACAGTATGGCGCCGTTCCAGGAGACCAGCGATCCTCTCGATCGCAAGACCTGGGAGATCAACACCCTGCTGAAGAAAGCCTTCAATTCACCGACCGGCTTCAACACCCCGTTCGATGTTTCGATCATCATCCAGCAAATCTGCGACCACGGTGATTACTTTGAAATGCAACCGACCCGCTCTCGTGAAGCGATCACCGCCTTCGGTCGCCTCGGCGGTAACGTGGTCGGCTTCGTTGCCAACAACTCAGCGGTGTCCTCCGGTCAGATCGATTGTGATTCAGCGGTCAAGATTGCCCGCTTCGTCCGCTTCTGCAATATCTACAACATTCCGCTGATATTCATGGAAGACACCACTGGCTTCCTGCCGGGTCGCGAGCAGGAAGCCCGCGGCATCGTTCAAGCTGGCCGCTCCATGCTCGACTCAATCGTCGATGTCCGCACCCCACGGATTCTGCTGATTCTGCGCAACGCTTACGGTGGCGCTTACGCTTCCTACAACAACTATCCGACCGGTGCTGACCTGGTTCTGGCCCTGCCGACGACTCGCCTGGCAGTTATGGGTCCTGCGGGGAAAGAGTTCGTCTACAAGGATGAACTACGCAAACTGCGCGGTTCCATCAAGCAACGTGTCGCTGCCGGAACCCATGATCGAATCAAAGCTGGCATGGAAGGCGATACGGCCAAGATTGATGCTGAAAAGGAAGCAGTCGAATGGCTCAAGGCTGAAGAAGCCCTACTCAATACTCGCTACGAGAAGGAGTTGATGAACCCGAAGGAAGGTCTGGCCCTTGGCTCGATCTCTTCTATCGTCATGCCGACCGACCTGCGCAAGGAGCTTGGTGAAAACCTGAATTTCTTCCTCCGTCACTATAAGCCATCGACCTGGCAGGACGTTCAGCGAGAATTCCATTAGTCGATGCTGGAACGAATGACGACAATCGCTAAACACTTATAACCCCATGGTAATTGGAGATTAAGCCCATGGCAAAAAATAATGATTATTACAGCAATAACCCTCTGATCCACAGAGATCGTCGCTTAAGCCAGTCTGATTCGGAATGGGTACGGTCCTTTTCCTGTGAAGACCTCTGCCCCCTGATCGTCTGTCGCGGCCCGATCCGCAAAGAGGCAATGGACGTCTATGAAGAGATGGGAATCAGCCATTACGGCATCCTGCTCTCGGAAAAGGACTCTATTGTCTACCCGAACGCCCTTTCTCCTGAACTGCGCATGCTGACCGAAAACAGCCGCGTCCACCGGGTGCCGGACTATACCGGCGCTTCGAAGGAGGAACGGGTCGAACGGATCAACCAGATTATTCAGATCGCCAAGGAAAACGGTTACGATTCGATCTTTGCCGGGTATGGTTTCATGGCCGAGGATGATGAGTTTGTCGCTGCTATCGAAGATGCAGGATTGAAGTTTATCGGCCCTTGTGCGGCGACTCAGCGTGCTGCTGGTAAAAAAGACGAGGCGAAGCGAACGGCCCTACAGGTCGATGTTTCAGTGACTCCCGGTATCGACAACGTTACCGCCCGCACCCTGATCAAGAAGCATCCGACCAAAGAAAGCCTGCTGGCTTTGCTCAAGTCGGAAACTCTCGACTGTGACGTCAAAGACGATATGAGCCTGGAGGAATTGGCAGACTGCATCCTTTTCGCTTCTTACGACAAGGGTATCGACCTGTTCTCCATTGATGAACTCTGTGCTCAGGTAGAGACAGAGTGTTTTGATATGTTCAAGAACTACCCTGGCGCTCGTATCCGTCTCAAGGCGATCGGTGGCGGTGGTGGCAAAGGGCAGCGGATTCTTGGTGCCTCTCTACTGATGACCAAGCAGCCGACCGACAAGCAGATCAAGGCAGCCTGCGCCGACGCACCGGGTCTGGTACGTGAAATCCTCAACGAGGTCAAGACCAACGGCGTTGGTGACAACAAAAACGTCCTGATCGAATTGAATATCGAACAGACCCGCCACAACGAAATCCAGCTACTGGGTAACGGCAAATGGGCTATCGCCCTCGGTGGGCGAGATTGTTCGCTGCAGATGCATGAGCAGAAGCTGTTGGAGGTTTCGGTCACCCAGGAAGCCCTGGCAGAAGAGATAGCCAAGGCTAAAAAAGCCAAAAACAAGGAGCAAGCCAAAGCCCTCGAATCTGATCTCAAGGTCCTCAAACGTATGGAAGAGGAATCAGAGCGATTCGGCACAGCAGTCGGCCTCGACTCTGCGTCAACCTTCGAATGCATAGTCGATGGCGAGCGGCACTATTTCATGGAGGTCAACACCCGGATTCAAGTTGAGCACCGGGTCACCGAGCTGGTTTACAGCCTCAAGTTCGTCAATCCCAAAGACAAGAACGATTTCTTCATCGTTGAGTCCCTGGTCGAAGCGATGGCCTTGCTCGCAACACACAAGGAACGCCTACCTAAACCTGTGCGAATTCCTCGTTTTGGCGCAGCGGCAGAAGCACGTCTCAACGCAACAGACTGCTCACTCTCCCCGAGCGCGGGCGGTATGATCCGTTACTGGTCCAAGCCGATTGAAGGTGAAATCCGCGACGACCAGGGAATCTGTATGGTCAACCCGGACACTGGCCTGTTCATGCGCTACAAAGTCGCCGGCGCCTACGATTCCAATATCGCCCTGCTGCTGACCAAGGGCGAGGACCGCATCGACAGTTACAATCACCTCTCCAAGGTGCTGCGCAGCACGACTCTGCGCGGAACGGACCTTGCCACCAACCTCGAATTCCACTACGGTCTGGTCAACTGGTTTATTGGTAATAATGTCATGGCCAAGCCGACCACTCGCTTCGTTGTCCCGTACCTGACCCTGGTCGGCAAACTGAAAGAAGCAGCCAGTAAGGTTGATGTGGTCTTCGCTTTTATCGCCATGAAAAAGCACTACGGCAAACTCTATGCTGAGGACGCTGAAATTGCTAAAGCCGTGTCAGAGACACTTGATCGCAAAGGCACCCTGTTGACCCGGCCGATGGAGAAGCTGCTGGCCGATCCGCATCTATTGTCCGGCTGGCTGAGCCTCAACAAGAGAAACTTCACCATCAGCAAGGGGGAAGTCACCTGGCTTCGCAACCCTTTGGTCATCCTGGAAGAAACCTACGAATACCTGAATATGTCCTTCGATGAGAAGGAGCCCGCAGCGGAAGTGATCTGGACCCATGACGATAAACTTCTTCAGGCAGCCTTAAAGTTCTACGCAGAACTACGCGGGGTGTTCGGCCTCAAAAAAGAAGAGTTTGCCAAGCTGAACGATATTCTCGGTAAAGCCAAGCCACAGGGCGGCTACGATGCCGACACCTGGGCTCAGATTCAATCTGCCCACCAGGGCTATGAGATCGGTAACGAACTGCTCGGCATCCTCTTCATGATCGCTGATGAGACAGATTTCTATGATTTGAAAGTTGAAGCCGATCTGGAAGTGACAATTCCTGATTATCTGCATGATCCGGAACTGCAAGCTGCGATGAAGAAAATCCTGGTTCCGCCACCTGCGACCAAGGCGGATGAGATCGTCACCCCTGGCGGTGGCATGTATTATGGACAGGAAGCACCCGGCATGCCACCTTTTGTAACAGAGGGGATGCATTTCGACAAAGACCAGCCACTGTTTATCCTCGAAGTCATGAAGATGTTCAACAAGGTTCCCGCACCTTTCGCCGGCACCATCGACAAGATTATTATCGAAGGTGGTGACGGGACCATCGTCTCCAAAGGGCAGGCCCTGTTCAAGGTCACCCCTGACGAGAAATTCGTCGAGGTCGATCCGAAAGAGATCGAGCGTCAAAAACGTGAGACAACAGCGGTTTATTTAAAAGCTGTATTGTAAAAAAAACTGGCAAAGAAAAAAGAAGGGCTCCAGCGATAAACTGGAGCCCTTCTTTTTGATACTACAAAATTCTTGAAATTCAGATCATAATCAACAGCTCAGCCTTCCAGCCAAACCTCTATCTCATGCCTGGTGCTTTCATCCTCCCCCGAATTCAGTTCCAGTAAACGTCGCAGATGGGTGAGGGTTTCCAGGTTTTCGCTGAGAAATCTGAATCCGTGAAGTTCGCCTTGCTGATGGACCAGTTCTGATTCGAACTGCAGATGGATATCAGCACCAACCAGCGCAATGTCGACGAAACAGAGAGAACCCTTGTCCAGCAGAACCGTTTTGGAAAGCCGAAACAGAACTCCCCGCAGGGAGATATCGAGAAGCTCACCGATCCAGACACGTTCACCACAGCTGACCCGGCATTCGCTCTGAAACGGGATTCGATGAAATCTGCGCTTTTCTTCCACTCGGGCCTCCGCACTTAGAAATACAAGTTTATCAGATTCACTGCGCACCGCCAGCGACTCATGACCCCCTACAACAAACAACAAGCCGACACCAAAAGGTCACCCTATATAATCAATTCAAACCCAAAAATCAAGTTTGCAGGGGCCAACGCTCATTTTGTAGTTTTTCATGCCTGGATAACAACGATGGCAATCGTTCATCGGAAGTGCTGTCCGCATGTGACAGACTCTCAATAACTGAACATAGCTGTCGATTTTATGTTGAAATACTGAGCTTCCTCCCTCTGGAGACCTGGCCCTTGGTGGTATAAATCTTTTATGTCTTCTTTTGAGTTAAATGTGCGTGACGGAAAAAAGGCCGACCCCCCAAGAGATCGACCTCTTCATTACTCCAGATTTTTCTAATTATTAGCTTTTTGCAGACCAATGACCATGAAGATTACAGTACTCACGTGCAGTCACAGAGCTTGCGGTCAGATTAAAGACGGCTTCGGGTGCTTCGCCCGGTTTCAGGAATTGATGATAGGATTTATTGTCTGCTATCAGTTCAATCCATTCGATATAATGCTCATCCTCCATCGGGTGCGGAACACTCCCAACGCTGACCTTGATTGTCCCATCACCCATCTCGATGACTGGAACGTGCTTTTCAGTTGCAGCATCGACGGTGTTCTCATCCAACAACGCCATATCCTCGCCACAACAGACCAGCGCGCTGTCACCAGCATGGACAACTTCAACGATATTGCCACAGATAGAACATTTGTAGACTTCCAGTTGCTTCGGCATAAAATAGACTCCTTTTGGTGTTTTCCTAAAAATTTCAGGAAGGTTAGAATGTTACAGGTCAGATAATTACTGCCTTCAAAACCTGTATACTATAACAGCCCCCGGAATGATTTTCAGCCTGTTGCTATTTTTTTCTGCCTTTGTCATTGATCTGTCTATGAAGCATACTTTATAATCATAGGCATCTTGAAGGTCAGACTCTCTGCCCCGCAGGTGAGGTCAGAACGTCCACGCGGAATAAATTTCAATCGGGAACCCTTCAACGATTTTGTGAGCCTGCCCACCTTGAGTGGGACGCCTGATGGATCGACAAGGGATCCCACCTATCTGGTACTCGTAGTGAGGCCCAAAGACCCACGGCCGCGGTGGAGAGTCGAAAAGAATAAAGGCACCCATTGGGTGCCTTTTGCTATGTTGATGTGTTACACTCCGCCGCAAAATTCAATATAAAGAGGGACTCTATTGATGCCGCATGAAACTGCAGATGACTACACCCGCATCCGGATCGACGATAAAGAGATCATTCTGGTCGGGACCGCCCATATCTCTCAGGATTCGGTTGATACCGTCATCCGCGCTATTGAAGAACTGGAACCTGACACGGTCTGCGTTGAACTCGATGCGCAGCGCTATCAGTCGTTGATCAACAAAAAAGGCTGGGAATCTCTCAACCTGAAGGACGTCATCCGCAAAGGGCAGATGCCTTTTCTGCTCGCCAACCTGGCCCTCTCTTCCTACCAGAAGCGGATGGGTTTGCAGACTGGCGTCAAGCCGGGTGCCGAGCTGGCTGCCGCGGCACAGACAGCTGTTGACAAAGGGTTGCAGATGGAGCTGGTCGACCGAAACATCCGCACAACCCTGCTACGGGTCTGGCGTAAGACCGGCCTTTGGAACAAAATGAAAGTCATGGCTGCCCTGTTCGGCAGCCTGTTCGAAAAGCAGGAACTCGGCGAAGAGGATTTAGCCAAGCTACGTGAAGAAGATACCCTGTCGATCATGCTGGAAGAGATGGGCGATCTGCTGCCATCGGTGAAACAGATTCTGGTCGACGAACGTGACACCTACATGGCCTATCATATCCGGAATGCTCCAGGTGACAAGGTCTTGGCTGTCATTGGTGCGGCCCACCAACCGGGGATTGAACGTCAATTGCAGCTCGACATCAGCACTGAAACGATTGACGATATCTCCAAGGTTCCGCCAAAATCGAGCCTATCTAAAATCATCCCCTGGTTGATCCCGGCGATCGTCATCGCCCTGTTTGTCAGCGGGTTCTTCTTCGGCGACCGGGAACGATTTGCCGATGCTGCGATCGCCTGGATACTTGCCAACGGCGTCCTTTCAGCCATCGGTGCACTCCTGGCCTGGGGACATCCGATCACAATCATCAGCGCCTTTATCGCAGCGCCGATCACCTCACTGAACCCAACTATCGGCGCAGGCTTCGTAACCGGGCTGGTCCAGGCGTTTGTTGCCCCACCAACTGTGCGAGATATAGAACTGGTCGGTGACGACCTGGTCACCATTCGCGGCTGGTGGGACAACCGTTTGGCGCGGGTCATGTTGGTCTTTCTATTCTCCTCCATTGGCTCTGCGGCAGGAACATTTATTGCTCTCAGCTGGCTGAAAGACATGTTTTAATCTCAAAAAAGCTAAACAGAAAAAATAACCAGATTTCAGGAGCACATCATTGAGCCGATCATTTCGCCAGAATAGTTTTTTTCGCCGTAGTCCGTTAGCCGGGCACTCCCTGGTCCAGATTCTTATCTACGTCAATCTGGCCCTCTTCACCATGATGGTTCTGCACGGCACCGTTCTCGGATTGGGAATGGGAGCAATTCTCAACCCTCCTGTCCAACTTCTGCGGATCTGGGGTGCACAGGTCTGGCCCTATACAATCAATGCGGATCAGTGGTGGCGCTGTATCAGTTACGCCTATACCCATGGGGGGATTATCCATCTTGGTTTCAATATGATGGTCCTCTACCAGATCGGCCCGATGCTGGAAGAAGAGATCGGTTGGTCCCGGCTGTTGACCATCTACACAGTCTGCGCCCTGACGGCCACGATTGCCGGTTATTTCTGGCATCCGATGGTTACTGTGGTTGGCGCCTCCGGGTCCATCTTTGGCTTGATCGGATTTTCGGTCAGTTATTACCATCGTATGGGTGGACACCTTGCTCTGCAGCGACGGAATTTCATGTTCCAATGGGCGGTCATGGCTTTCATCTTTGGACTGATGGTCGGAGCCGATAACGCAGCCCATCTCGGCGGAGCCTTGACCGGTGCAGCCATCGGCTTCGTGATCCCCACGACTGCCCGCAACCTGCGCCTCACCGACAAAGCGTTTGAAATCGCCGGCTGGACCTGTGGCCTGGTCACCGCCGTCAGCCTGATTTTTATCATGGTTTCGCGCTTCGGTTCTGGTATGTAAAGGCTTATCATGGCAAAAGAGAAAATCCCCTCTACGGGTGCAGTCCGCCTGTTAAAGCAACATAAAATCCCTTTCACCTCACGCCCCTACCGCTATGAAGAGAAAGGGGGTACCAAAGTCAGTGCCCGCGAATTAAAGGTTGATGAACACCAGGTGATCAAAACCCTGGTGATGGAAGATGAAAAACAGCAGGCTCTGATTGTTCTGATGCATGGTGATCAGGAGGTTTCCCTGAAAAACCTGGCCCGACAATTGGACGTCAAACAGATTACGCCCTGCTCACCGGTCAAGGCAGATCGATTGACCGGCTACCAGACTGGTGGCATCTCACCCTTCGGCACTCGACAGTCGCTTCCTGTCTATGTGGAAAAAGGGATTCTGGACCTTGAGCAGATTTACATCAATGGTGGCAGGCGAGGTCTCCTGATCGAGATCAGCCCACAAGATTTGCTGACTGTTTTAAAACCGCAGATTGTTGAGGTTGGCTTATAAAGACGTTACCGCCTGATCGTTACTCACGAGAGACTGCAGTGAGTACGATGAGGCTCAAAATCAGGGAAGAACCAGTTCTTTTGGGTCGATCAAGAGCCTGACAGCGGAAGGTATGATTCTCTCTGCGTACTCAGCGATCTCGGCGGTAAAATCATTCTTGATTAAAACCTATTTCAGACGGGAGAGATTCCATGAATCGGGAGGACCTGCAGAAAGCAGCCGAAGCAATCCGCAATGCGTCCACCATCATCATCACAAGTGGGGCAGGGATGGGGGTCGATTCCGGCCTGCCTGATTTTCGCGGCGACCAGGGGTTCTGGAACGCTTACCCCATGTACCAGCGGCTCAATCTCAGTTTCATTCAGGCCGCCAATCCCGAACATTTCGAAGGTGACCCGCAATTCGGTTGGGGATTTTACGGTCACCGCACCGACCTCTACCGCCAGACCGTACCGCATGAAGGCTTTTCACTTCTCCAGGACTGGATTGATCGTTACAGCCTCGATCATTTCATCGTTACTTCCAACGTTGACGGACAATTTCAGAAAGCCGGATTCTCAGACAACAGGATACTGGAAGTCCACGGCTCCATCCACCACCTGCAATGCACCACCCCTTGCTGTAATGAGATCTGGACCAACGAAGAAACCTTTGATATCGATCACAACACCATGCGCGCCTCACGTACCCCTACCTGCCCGCACTGCAACAGAATAGCCCGGCCCAACATTCTGATGTTCGGAGATTACTCCTGGCTGCATCACCGCACCTCGGCCCAGGAAGACCGGTTTCAGAAATTCCTGCGGATCAATGACAGAAAAACAACAGTCGTTGTTGAAATGGGGGCAGGAACTTCAGTGCCGACAATTCGTCATCTGAGTGAACAGCTCGGGCATCGACAGCACAGTACTGTGATTCGGATCAATCCCCGCGAAGCGCAGATACGGGGCGGCCACATCTCTCTGGCGTGTGGTACAGTTGAAGGACTAGCAGGGATAGACGCTGAGTTATAGAGAATTTCATGACATCGCGCTTCACAGCAAGCCCCAACCTGTATTGACAGGTCGGGGCTTAAACGTGCCTTACTATCTGAAAAACCTTCGATTCATCTGGACTATTCATGCGTCCAGCTTGCGGATTCGACTAACGCACAGCCACTAGTTCAACTCGAAGGAAACTTTGATTACGACTTGATATTCATCGACCTTTCCATCGTCTCCAATATGGCCGCGCACTTCCTGAACCTCGAACCAGGAAAGTTTCTCCAGCGACTTCTGTGCTCTGGTAACCGCCTGTTGAATCGCATCCTCGATTCCGACACTCGAGATACCAATGACTTCAACCTTTTTGTATATTCTGCCCTCTCCGTAAGCCATTTTTTCCTCCTTCACTGTGTTGCAAGCTTGAGGATTATTTTAATCGTCCGCTTCAGCTACGCTCAGGCGAGATCGAAACGGTCAAGGTTCATAACCTTGTCCCAGGCCGCGACAAAATCGCGCAGAAATAGCTCCCGAGAGTCCTGACAGGCATAAACCTCCGCAATGGCACGCAGCTGAGAGTTCGAGCCAAAAATCAGGTCGATGCGGGTTCCGGTCCACTTGGGTTCGCCAGTCATCCGATCACGGCCCTCGAACAGGTCGTCATCTTCCGCAGTCGCCTTCCACGTCGTGCCCATATCGAGCAGGTTGACAAAATAGTCATTGGTCAAGGTTTCTGGCCGTTCGGTAAAGACCCCATGTTGAGACTGGTCGAAATTGACATTCAAAACGCGCAGGCCGCCAATCAGAACTGTCATCTCCGGGGCAGTTAAGGTCAGCAACTGCGCCCGATCGATCAGCAGCTCCTCAGCCGATACACTATACTTGGTCTTCTGGTAGTTGCGGAAGCCGTCGGCAACCGGTTCTAGGACAGCGAATGCTTCCACGTCGGTTTGCTCTTGCGTCGCATCGGAGCGCCCGGCTGTGAAGGGAACGCTCACTGTGTGGCCGGCATCCTTCGCCGCTTGCTCGACAGCGACACAGCCGCCTAAAACAATCAAATCGGCAAGCGAGACCTGCTTGCCGCCGGGCTGGGCAGCGTTAAAGGCGTTCTGGATTTCTTCGAGTGTTTTCAGCACGGTCGCAAGTTGCTCCGGATGGTTCACTTGCCAATCCTTCTGCGGAGCAAGCCGGATGCGCGCGCCGTTGGCACCGCCCCGTTTGTCGGAACCACGGAAGGTGGAAGCCGATGCCCAGGCAGTCGAGACCAGTTGAGGGACGGTCAGTCCCGCAGCGAGGATTTTACTCTTGAGCGCGGCGATGTCCTGTGCGTCAATCAATTTATGGGTAACTGTGGGGACAGGATCTTGCCAAATGAGATCTTCTTCCGGCACTTCCGGGCCCAGATAACGCGAACGTGGGCCCATATCGCGGTGGGTCAGTTTGTACCAGGCGCGGGCGAAGGCATCCGCAAACTCTTCCGGATTGTCGTGATAGTGCTTGGCAATCGGTTTATATGTGGGATCCATTTTCAGCGAGAGGTCGGCGGTGGTCATCATCGGCCGGTGTTTCTTGGTCGGATCGTGGGCATCGACCACCATGTCCTCGTCATCTACGTCCTTGGCCAGCCACTGCCAGGCACCGGCGGGACTCTTGACCTTTTCATACTCGTATTTGAACAACACCTTAAGGTAGCCCATATCCCACTGAGTCGGGTTTGGTTTCCAGGCGCCCTCGATGCCGCTGCCAATCGTATCGCCGCCCTTGCCGCTGCCAAAGCTGCTCTTCCAGCCAAGCCCCTGCTGCTCAATCGGAGCAGCCTCAGGATCGGGACCGACATGGTCGGGGTCACCGGCGCCATGGCATTTACCGAAAGTGTGACCACCAGCGACCAGTGCAACGGTCTCTTCGTCGTTCATCGCCATGCGGGCGAAAGTCTCACGAACGTCATGACCAGAAGCTACAGGGTCGGGGTTGCCATCGGGGCCTTCCGGGTTGACGTAGATCAGGCCCATCTGCACAGCCGCCAAAGGGTTTTCAAGCTCGCGGTCACCACTATAACGACTCTTGGGTTTGTCGCTCGTTGCCAGCCACTCATCTTCGGAACCCCAGTAAATATCCTCTTCCGGTTCCCAGATGTCCTCGCGTCCGCCACCGAAGCCGAAGGTCTTGAAGCCCATTGACTCAAGCGCACAGTTACCGGCCAGGATGATCAGGTCGGCCCAGGAGATTTTCTTTCCATATTTCTGCTTGATCGGCCAGAGCAGTCGGCGTGCCTTGTCGAGGAGGACATTGTCCGGCCAACTGTTGAGCGGCGCAAAACGCTGACTCCCGGACCCGCCGCCGCCGCGACCGTCCCCCATACGGTAGGTGCCTGCGCTGTGCCATGCCATGCGGATGAAAAGGCCCCCATAATGACCGTAGTCGGCAGGCCACCAGTCCTGCGAGTCTGTCATCAACGCACAGAGGTCCTGCTTGATTGCAACGAGATTGAGATTCTTGAACTCTTCAGCGTAGTTAAAATTCTCACCCATCGGATTGGACAGTGAAGAGTGCTGGTGCAGAATATTAAGATTTAGCTGGTTTGGCCACCAGTCCTGGTTCGAAGGACCACCGCCTGCGGCCTGTTTTCCGATTCTGCCCGTGACCGGGCACTTGCTGACATCACTCATTTAAGTTACCTCCTTTGTTTCTCAATTGTTCAGTACTAGGCAACAAATTATAACGAATCAGACGGATTCTGCAGAAGGTATCGAAAAATTTCAGAGGAAGAAGAATTGAGAGGAATAACAGCAAGCGCGTCCCGTTCTCTATTTTTTGTTCAAACTGCCGCCGACTGGCCTCACTACAAATAGGTTATTCCCCTCCCACCTTCTCTTCTAATGTCTATCCTGTCTGATACAATGTCTCTACAGAGAAGGATTTACCATGCAAACACCCCTGCACAAAAAATGTAACGTAGTGATTTCGTCCAGAGCTGTTTTGGGTAAACGCACCCTTCACCATCCTCACGATAATAAACAACAGTTTACCCGCAGCCTGTCGAAAGTAAAAATTCCGCAAAACATCAAACACGTAACGATTCGTCCTCATGGTTCTGTTCATGAGTATGGAGGAAGAATCATCATGACGGCGCTTCCGCGAAAGGAAGAAATCTTCTTGACCAGTGAAACAACGAAAAGGAGCAATTGATGTCAAAAATAATGATCATCGCGATACTGACCCTGCACATCGCAATCCCCGCCATAGCTGCCGAAGGGGTATTTAATATCCCGAGTTCCTTCAGTGCCGAAGTCACCGCAGACCGGATGGAAAAGGTCCTGAAAAGCAAAGGGATGACCATCTTCAATCGTATCAATCATTCCGAAGCGGCAGACAAGGTCGGCATTCCCTTACGCGACGCCGAGCTGATTATTTTCGGTAACCCGAAGGTGGGGAGCCCCCTGATGCAATGCCAGCAGACGGTTGCCATTGACCTGCCACAAAAGGTCCTGATCTGGAAAGATGAACAGGAGCAGGTCTGGCTGTCGTATAATGATCCACGCTACCTGAAAAACAGACACGATATCACCGGTTGCGAAGAGATTCTGGTAAAGATCGAGCAAGCGCTGGCCGGGCTCACCAGGGCCGCTGCAACCCAGTGACAACCTTTTACCGGAGAGACAACATGAGGACAACTCTTGCCTTCGATGTGTACGGAACGCTAATCGACACCCACGGAGTGGTTGAGGCGCTGCAGAGTCTGATCGGGGACAATGCGCAGGCATTTTCCAGCACCTGGCGTGACAAACAACTGGAATATTCCTTCCGCAGAGGGCTGATGCAGAACTATCAGAACTTTGCCGTCTGTACCAGCAATGCCCTCGACTACACCTGTTCCTACTATAAAGAAGCACTTACAGATGAGCAGAAAAAAGACCTGCTGGGCAGCTATCGCATATTGCCTGCTTTTGACGATGTGCGCGAGGCCCTGACCGATTTACAGTCTGCCGGGTATCGCCTTTATGCTTTTTCTAACGGCAGTGCTGACGCCGTTGAAATGCTGCTGGAGACTGCCGGAATCAGCGATTTCTTTCAGGCTGTTGTCAGCTGTGATGACCTCAGATCCTTTAAACCGAACCCCGGAGTCTATAGTCACTTTCTACGACAAGCCGATGCGAAGGGATGCAGCGCCTGGCTGATCTCCGGCAATTCGTTTGATGTCATCGGGGCAATCTCCGCAGGAATGAAAGCAGCCTGGGTAAAACGCTCCACCGAGGCAGTTTTTGACCCCTGGGGTATTGAACCGACGCTGACAGTCAGCAGTCTCACTGAGCTCACAAGCAAACTTGCATGAAGGTCAAAAACTCCTGTTTTTAAAACAAAAAGCCCGGCAATCGCGACCCATTGCCGGGCTTTTCTTTTGTTGACTAACGCAGGCTAAATGACAGACTTGACACCACTTTAAAAGCCGACTAGATTGCCCACCATCGAGTTTAGTCGATTTAACCATCCAAACCATAGAGAATCGCCTTTTATGTACAAAACTGGAGCAGACCAATGATCGAACCTTTCAAGATGGGCTACACCGCTATTGGCGGCCTGGGTGTTTTCATTATCGGCATGAAATACCTCTCCGACAGTCTGCAGATGCTTTCGGGGGGGCTGATCCGCAAGGCGATCTCCTCTGTGACCACAAACCGTTTCCTGGCGGTTCTGGTCGGCCTGTTTGTCACCACCTTTGTTCAATCCTCTTCGATTACCACCGTCATGGTCGTCGGACTGACCAATGCTGGCCTGATGCAATTGACACAGGCTATTGGTGTTATTCTGGGTGCTAACATCGGAACCACCATCACCGGCTGGATTCTGGCGGTCAAAGTAGGGAAATACGGTCTATTGCTGATCGCCCTCGGTGTCTTTCCGATGCTCTTTTCCAAGAATGATCGAATCTCCGCGAGTTCGAAAGTCCTGGTCGCACTGGGAATGATTTTTTTCGGTTTGGAGATTATGAGTGGTGCCTTCAAGCCGCTACGCAGCGATGAAGGTTTCATGAACCTGATGCTGACCCTTGATGCCCAGACGCTGATGAGTATCCTCGGTTGCGTCGCCATCGGCTGCCTGATGACCATGGTTATCCAGAGCAGCTCGGCAATGCTCGGTATCACCATCGCTCTGGCAACCACCGGGGCTATCCCGCTCTACACAGCCATTGCCCTGGTTATGGGTGAAAACATCGGCACCACCATCACCGCCCAGTTTGCCGCTATTGGCGGAAGCATCGCTTCACGGCGTGCCGCCATGGCCCACACGGTGTTCAACCTACTCGGAGTCGTCATCATTATTTCGTTTTTCTCTCCCTACGTCAGTATGATCGAGTCCTTTGTGCCGGGCCTCTCAAGCTTTATCGGCGAGGATGGGAATCGACCCTACATTGCCGCCCACATCGCCATGGGGCACACTTTTTTTAATGTGACCGCCACGCTGGTGATGTTGCCGTTCCTCAATCACCTGGCCAGACTGGTGACGCGGATGGTCCCCGAAAAGGCAGGGGCCGAAAAAGGTGCGTTCAAATACATCGGCTCACCCGGCACCATGCCTGTGGCGATGGGTATCTCCATGGTTTTTGAAGAGCTGAAACGGATGCAGAGTCGCGTTCACAAGACCCTGCGCCATGCGGGAAGTTTTTTGCAGCGTGATCTCAAAGGGCGCGACCGCTTCTATCGCAAGGTGAAATCACTGGAAGACGAAACCGATATCATGCAGCACGAAATAACAACCTTCATCGTTACCCTGATGCAGTCCGGAAACGCCAGCAACGACCAGTCGGACCGGGCCTACAGCTTTGTAAGAGCGGCCGATGAGCTGGAGTCGATCGCGGACTATGCAGCCAACCTCTGTTCGTACATGAAGCGACTGGACAAGCATGAGCTCGATTTCAGCGAAGATGGCTGGAAAGATCTGATCGATTATCATCATGAGGTTTTTGCATTCTTTGACCTGGTCTGTAAGGCCTTCAAGAAAGAGGATGGCAGCAGCACCCGTAAAATTTATGACGAAGCCACCCGACTCAATGACCTGGCTGACAGCATCCGCAAGGCGCACCTTGACCGGATGAAGCAGGGGACCTGCAATGCTCTGCCCGCCCTGACCTTCAGCGATATGGCCGTTGCCATGCGGCGGATCAAGAACCACACGGTCAATCTGCATGAAGCTCTTTTTGACGAACACTCTTAGTGTTCAGATTATCAGCAAATCATATCGGGCAGGAGATGAGGTTCCCCAGCCGTTTCAGCAAGGACCTTGCCCATTAAAGGCGGAGCAGAAAGCATGTGTTTTTTTTTCTCCGTCCGCATTGCCTCATCCGCCTGGCACAAGGCAAGGCCGTTTCTACTGACGCGACGCCAGAGGATACAGTGTAGTTTGCGCCGCATCTATTGCTGTAGTTCTTTGAAGATATCTTTAACCTCTGCATGCCGGTAATGGTTTATCCTGTCGCGCATGACAGGCATTAGCTCTTTGATGACATTCGTCAGATTCCGATCTCGTCCTCGCCTCAGTATAGAGCCTTTGTCCTGGTTTTATGCCCTTTCGCGCTGACCGGAGACACTTTCAGACGCGGCTTTAAGGTAGACTGGAAAAAGTAGAAATCAATCAACGTGGTAAAGAGTCAGATCTGGGTTGCCCTGAGCATCTATCTGTTGATCGCGACTACCATGAAAATGATCAATCGCTCTTGTCAGCTCAACATTTTTTGAAAATTATTGAGGTCAATTTTGTTCGAGCCCCTCACCATTTCATCGCTGGTTGCGGACGCTCTCAAGCAAAAAAAGAACCTCAAGATGATAACTAACTGATTTTATTAAACTGTAAGTCGGACAATAGTGGTTTTGTGTCTTTAGTGGTCAATTGAATCGCCGGGCTGGTCTTGATGAGCCTTCAGTTCAAGTTTTGTGTTCTTGATGAGATTCGCGTCAGGTCAGGACGTAGTCTTGCGAGCTTCGTGGGTTGGGTTTTCCAAAAAGGATATTTATACTGTTTCTACTGGTATGCTTCTGGTTGTTGTACTTTCTGGCGTATAAGGAGTGACACCGTTTGGTCTAGATGGCTGCATTAGGTCGGAGTATCCCGCGATTATGGAGCGACCGGCTCTGTCCATGAGACGATCGTTGTGCAACCGGTTGTCATAAATCCGGATCTGTATGACCGAAAAGGGCGGTAAAGTATTGATGGGTGGTGTGTCGGACATCATAGTGAAGGCAGCGGAAACAGTAGACCTTCTTCAACCGGGCGGATTTAAACTGCTGCAGGCGAGAAACGGTTATCGTTATTCTCTTGACCCTGTGTTGTTGGTGGATTTCGTTGGTCAGACAAAGGCGAAGAAGGTGTTCGATCTGGGAACCGGGGCGGGAGTCATGCCCCTTTTGTTTTCAGAAAGCGATATGATTGAGGAAATTGTTGGCCTGGAGCTGCAGCATGGTCTTGCCGAACGAGCCCAGCGTAATGTGGTACTGAATGGTCTGGAGAATCGTATCCGAATCGTTGAAGGCGACCTGCGACAGATTCGTGATCTGTTTCAGGTAGAGTCTTTTGATCTGGTGGTTGCCAATCCCCCCTATCGGAATCCGGGTTGCGGAAGAGTTGCTCCAGAAGATGAACGGGCCGCCGCGCGTCACGAATTGTCCGGCGGCCTTGTCGATTTTCTTGTGGCTGCAAACTATCTATTACGAAATGGTGGGCACTTTGCCGTTGTCTATCTGGCGGAACGCCTGGCAGAATTGCTGGATGGTATGCGGAAGCTCCGCTTGGAGCCGAAACGGATGCGCTCTGTTCATTGTCGTCTGGGTGAGCCCGCCAAGATGGTTCTGGTGGAGGGGCGCAAGTGCGGAGGGCCGGGAATGGCTCTTGAGTCCCCTATGTACGTCTATTCGGGGGCTGAGAGGGACTATTCTGAAGAAGTGTTGGCACTTTATGGCAAGGGTTGAGCTTTTCAGGTTCTATCGTTTCGATCTCGGGTTTGTTTCGCTTTTTCTAATTGCTTTTGCAGTGTGAACAGGTGGCGGAGCCCTTCTTTTAACTCCGAGTTATCGAGTCCCTGAAGGCTCTGTTCAATCTCTTCCAGATCGTCTTGTTCCAGCTCCTGGCTGCGCCAGGCCGGGGGGGCTGCAGGTGCGGGCGGTACCTGCGGCTGAGGAGTGTGGTTGCCACGCCGCAGGTAGATATCTTCGATCTGGGCGTTGGGCAGTTTGTCGTTTAGTTTCTTTAATATTTTAGGCTTCAACATCTGCAGTTGCTGCATCCAGACGGCATTGTCGACGCGAACCTCCAGAACGCTCTCTCTTAATCTCAAAGGTCTGGCTCGACGAGCTATCTGCTCGCCGACGATCTTGTCCCAGACCAGCCATGCCTGATAGCGTGACAGCCTGTCATCCACCCCCTGTTCGTTTAGGACCTGTTTTAACAACGATCCAACACTGGCCGCCTTACGCATAGGAGGTCTTTTCGGAGTCTTCATGGTAAGCGTTTTCGTCGGAGTTGACCGCCGATAATTTGTCCGGCGATGGCACACCCGATGGTCAGTGGGATCAGGTGCCAGCTGAACCCCTGAATGGTACGCAGGGCGATAATGAACGGAATGGAGATATGGATAAGGACCAACCAACGGAGTGAAAACTTCTGGCTGGTTTCGCGGATATACCCGAGAGGGACGTTGACAGCAAATGCGAAAATCAACAAAATGGCAAGTTGTAGCATGCGGTCTGGCGTCACGTGATGTCCTTTCAATGTTCAACTTGTTATCGATCTGTCTTTTGCTCACCACTCTACTCTGGCTCCTGTTTTCCTGTCAATGACAGCGGAGGGCACGGTTCTGGAAACAGCTCTTGCATGTGAAAGTCAAACGTGCCATTATGCTCGGCCGGTTGAGTCCGGGTTGTTGCTCGGGAGGTTCTCGCTTGGTTGCTGATAGTGATTGTGTGGCCATTTTTCATTCGATTCACCGTGTGATGAAGGCCGAAAAAATACTGAAGGGCAAGCAAGCACCGATTCTGCTGATTCCTGTGCCAAGGCAGCTGACCTCGGATTGCGGTTTGGCTATTCGTTACGCACCCGATGCCCGTGAATCGGTAGAGGGGCTTCTGCGGGATGCGGACTTGTCGCCGACTGAAGTTTTTTGTAAGCAGGGTGACGACTTTGTGCGTTGCTGACGGAAATAGCTGTTTCACGGTCGGTTTAAGGCTTGACAAGCTGTAGGTCGTTTTTCTATATTTGCTCTTTCGTGGATTTGGCGCGAAGCACATAAGTTATGTTTGATAATCTTTCAGAAAAACTCGACTCAGTTTTTAAGAAACTGCGTGGGCACGGCCGCTTGAGTGAGCAGCATATCAAGGAGACCATGCGGGAAATCCGTCTGGTGCTGCTTGAAGCTGACGTTAACTTTCGAGTCGTCAAGGATTTTGTCGCCCGTGTGGGCGAGAGATCCGTCGGCCAGGATGTGCTCAAGAGTTTGACTCCTGGCCAGCAGGTTATCAAAATTGTCAGGGAAGAATTGGCTGCCCTGATGGGGGATGGGGAGGATAACCAGCTCGACCTGGCGGCACGTCCCCCGGTTCCAATCATGCTTTGTGGTCTGCAGGGTGCGGGTAAAACAACAACTTGCGGCAAATTGGCCCTTAAGCTTCGTCGCGACAAACGCAATCCACTGTTGGTTCCGGCTGATATTTATCGTCCGGCGGCTATTGAACAGCTAAAGACCCTTGGACGGCAGCTTGGCGTTGAGGTGTTCGATTCACAACCGGGGCAGGATCCGGTTGAAATCTGCACCAAGGCAAAGGTTTACGCCGAACTTAATGGGTTTGATACCATTATCCTTGATACTGCTGGCCGCCTGCACATCGATTCAGAATTGATGCAGGAATTGCAGCGTATCGTGGCAGCCGTTATGCCGCAAGAAGTTCTCTTTGTGGCCGATGCCATGACCGGTCAGGATGCAGTCAACGTAGCTGCGAG
The DNA here is from genome assembly GCA_035267105.1 of Geopsychrobacteraceae bacterium. GTDB lineage: Bacteria > Desulfobacterota > Desulfuromonadia > Desulfuromonadales > Geopsychrobacteraceae > BM509. Next base: position 13,171 of record DATFMC010000021.1, on the reverse strand, counting down.
CTTCGATGAGCAGTTACCGCTGAGCGGCATTGTCCTGACCAAGCTTGACGGGGATGCCCGAGGTGGCGCTGCACTGTCGATCAGGGCGGTCACCGGCAAGCCGATCAAACTGGTCGGTATGGGCGAAAAGCTCGATGCACTCGAGCAGTTTCATCCTGATCGGATGGCTCAGCGGATTCTGGGGATGGGTGATGTCCTCAGCTTGATTGAAAAAGCTCAGGAGGCGGTTGAAGTTGAAGAAGCCGCCGAGATGGAGCAACGTCTGCGCAAGGAAGGGTTTACCTTGGAAACCTTTCTGGGGCAGATGCAGATGATCAAAAAGATGGGTTCAATTGAATCGATCATGAAAATGATTCCCGGGGCTGGCAAGGCCATGAAAAAGGCCGGTGGAATGCAATTGCCCGAGGATGAGCTAAAGAGAATCGAAGCGATCATCCGTTCTATGACGCCCAAAGAAAGACTGGATCACCGAATCCTCAACGGATCACGTCGTTTGCGCATAGCAAAAGGAAGCGGGACCAGAGTTCAGGATGTTAATCAGTTACTCAAGCGCTTTACTGAAGCGCAGAAGATGATGAAGAAGATGCAGAAAATGGGCCCAAAAGGGCTCAAAGGTATGCTTGGCCGTGGCGGCCAACTTCCTTTTTGACCCGAGGGAATTCCGGTTTATAATATAGACATGGAATTCCTTCTAACGAAGTACTAGGAGGAACAACAGCATGGCAGTGAAGATCAGGCTCGCCCGAGGTGGCGCCAAAAAGAAACCGTTCTACAGGGTCGTTGTGGCCGACGAGCGTTTTCCCCGGGATGGCCGTTTCATTGAGACTCTGGGGCAGTACGACCCGCACCAGGAGCAGCCTCTGCTGAACATGAAAGAAGACCGGGCACTGGCATGGTTGACACAAGGTGCCCAACCGACCGATACAGTGCGCCGATTGCTGCGGAACAGTGGCATTTGGGCCAAGTTTAAGGCAGGAGCTTCCGCCGACGCCTGAAACTGGTCCGATCCGGGGCCTGTATCCCCTACTACCCGGAGGATGACCTATGAAAGACCTGATCGAGTTCATTGCCAAGTCTCTGGTTGAGAAACCTGATGAGATTGTTATCTCTGAAGAAGTGGCTGAGGATGGCTCAGTCTTGGTCAAGCTTGCTGCGGCTCAAGAAGATATGGGTCGGATTATCGGCAAGCAGGGTCGAAACGCCAAGGCAATGAGAACGTTGTTAAATGCCAAGGCGACCCGTGAAAACAAGCGGGCATCGCTGCAGATAATGGAATAATTTTCTGCTGTATAGTCTCGGAGATAGAGGTGGGTTCGCAGATGTCATTCGGTTCAGTGGCATTGCACGAAGTTGGTCAGGTCGTTGGAGCCCACGGTTTACGTGGGGATATCAAGGTTCGGGTTACCGGCTTTGCTCCTGAAGACTTGCTGGCGGCAAAGCAGGTTTATCTCCGGCGCAAAGATGGTGAGGTTGAGCAGTTGAATTTACTTCGCCAGTCGTTGCACAAAGGGAATGTTCTTCTGCGGATGGCCGGGCTTGAATCTTTAACGGCCGTAGAGTCGTTGGTTGGTTCTACTATTCTGCTTGGAGATGAAGACCTCTCCGAACAAAAAGATGGTCGTTATCTTTTTCATAAGCTAGAGGGCTTGCAAGTCGTTGATCAGCAACTTGGGCCGATTGGCCGATTGGTCAGCATGTTTACAACGGCTGCGCATGACACCTATGTGGTTGATGGCGATTCGGGTGAAATCCTGATTCCGGCAGTTCCGTCGTTTGTTACCGATATTGATCTTGAGGTGCAGATCATGAAAGTCGATCTTCCTGAGGGTCTGATTTCGTTAAACCGATGATCTTTGACATTTTGACATTGTTCCCGGGGATGTTTGAATCTCCATTGCAAGAGAGCATTCTGGGTAGAGCGATCAATCAGGGTCGGCTGCAAGTCAATACCTATAATTTGCGTGACTGGGCAGAGGGGCGTCACCTGACAACCGACGATACTCCCTATGGGGGGGGTGACGGAATGGTTATGAAACCAGAACCTGTTGCGCGTGCTGTTGCTTCGATGAAGCAAAAATCACCCGCGTCAAAGGTTCTGCTGATGACTCCACAAGGTAAACCGTACACTCAGTCGGATGCAAAACGACTGGCTGTTGAGTCGGGTTTGATTTTTCTTTGTGGTCGTTATGAAGGATTTGACGAAAGAATCCGGCAGAGTCTGGTCGATGAAGAATTTTCTATCGGTGATTTTATCCTGACCGGCGGAGAATTGCCGGCCATGGTGATGATCGATTCCATCGCCCGGCACCTTGCTGGTGTGCTCGGTAATTCTGGTAGTGCAGAGACCGATTCCTTTTCAGACGGACTTCTGGAATACCCTCAATACACTCGTCCAGCAGTTTTTGAAGGGATGATGGTGCCGGATGTTCTTCTTTCAGGCGACCATGGCAAAATCGCTCTTTGGCGCAGACATCAGCAATTGCTACGCACTCTGCAAAGACGCCCGGATTTGCTTGAGACCGCACAGCTCACGGATGATGACAGGCAGGTCCTTGATGAGTTTCGCAGTCAAAACAATCAATGTCAGATGGATAAATGTAAATAAGCAGACGGAGAGATGGTCTCCGCTTGTCACTAATAGTTGATACAGAAAACAGACTGAGATGGATATATCAGCAGCTCCGCAGGAGGAACAAAATGAACATCATTGATCAGTTGGAAATGGAACAGATCAAGAAAGATATCCCTATTTTTAAGCCGGGTGATACTCTCAAGGTCCATGTAAAAATTACAGAGGGCGATAAACAACGGATCCAGATTTATCAGGGCGTTTGCATCAAGCGTCTGAATCGTGGGCTCGCTTCTTCTTATACCGTGCGCAAAATGTCCGGATCAATCGGAGTTGAGCGGATTTTCCCACTGCACTCTCCCAGTATAGAGAAGATAGAAGTCCTGCGAGTCGGCCGGGTCCGTCGTGCCAAGCTCTATTATCTGCGTAATCTTCGTGGCAAAGCTGCGAGAATACCAGAAAAGCGTATGGTCTGATCATCATACATCAGTTACAATGAAGCCCCGGCAGATGCCGGGGCTTTTTGCTTTATACTGATGCCTCCTGGAGGACTCTTGGAAAATCTATCTCTTTTTTCCGAAGAAGAGCCTTCGATGATGTTCTTCGAAGAGCAGGCGCGAAAGAACGGTTACCAGGCCATTGTCGGAGTTGATGAGGCGGGTCGAGGCCCCCTGGCCGGGCCAGTCGTGGCTGCTGCAGTCATATTGCCGGATGACTTCAATTTGCCGGGACTGACTGATTCAAAAAAATTGTCTGTAAGACAGCGTGAAAATTTTTACCCGGCTATCTGCCGGTTGGCATCAGCGACCGGAATAGGCGTCGCATCTGCCATCGAGATCGATCAGATCAACATTCTTCAGGCGACTTTGCTCGCCATGCGCAGAGCTGTCCATCGTTTGCAAATAGAAGCAGACTACCTTCTGATCGATGGAATTACCCCGCTGCCTGTTTCTCTGCCTCAACTTACCTTGAAAAAAGGGGACAGTCGTTCTCTGTCAATTTCTGCAGCATCAGTTATTGCGAAGGTCGTTCGTGACAGGATAATGCTGGCTATCGACAGGCAGTTCCCTGACTATGGGTTTGCACAACATAAAGGATATGGAACCGCACTGCACCGTCAGGCAATCGCCGATTTCGGGCCGGTCAAGGCTCATCGGAAAAGTTTTGCCGGAGTACGGGAGCATCTGGAGATGCTATGAGCGAAGAACGGTTGGCTTTTGGCCGTTGGGGTGAAGATGAAGCCGTACGCTATCTTCAGCGGAGTGGGGTTAGTATTTTGATCAGGAACTATCGGACTCCCGTTGGGGAGATCGATATTATTGGACGTAAAAAGAGATTTCTGATTTTTTTCGAAGTCAAAGCACGCCGCACTCTGCTTTTTGGAACCCCGCAGGAAGCCGTCGGCCTTCGCAAACAGCGGCAGATAGTTCGTACGGCTCAGTGGTATCTTTCTCAAAACAAGACTGATAAACTTCAGCCACGCTTCGACGTTATCTCGGTTGTTCCTGGAGAGAATGGGAGAGCGCAGATCGAACATGTGCCAGATGCGTTCAATCTGGATTTTCTGGATCATTGAACATGCTTAAAAATTTTTGGCGACAGAGAGGACTTGTTTAATGAATATTTCCCTGCGGGAACAGGGGATGTTGCGGTTGGCCGTTATAACCCCGGAATTACGCGTTGCGGATGTCTCATTTAACATCGAGGCTATTCGTCAGGCCAGCATTGCAGCAAAAGAGCAGAAGTGTCATTTTTTGCTTTTCCCCGAACTGTGTGTCAGCGGATATACTTGTGCCGATCTGTTTTTTCAACAGGAATTGTTGCAACAGGTAGAAGAAGGACTCAAATCTCTGGCTGATTTTTCAGCCGAGAAGAAGTTGACCCTGGTGGTCGGTGCTCCACTCAGGCAGGCGGGTCGTCTATTCAACTGCGCCGTCTTTATTTCTAGTGGAACCATCTGTGGCATTGTGCCGAAAACATTTTTACCGAACAGTGGCGAATTTTACGAGCAACGTTGGTTCTCCAGTTCCAAGGAACAGTGCCAACCTACGCTGCGTTGGCCAGAGGGAGAGATCCCTTTCGGAACTGATCTTCTCTTTCAGGCTGAAGGTTTTCCCGAGTGTTTGATTGGTGTGGAGATTTGTGAGGATGCCTGGTCTGTTGCTCCTCCGAGTAGTTCGCAGGCGCTTGCTGGAGCGACCCTTTTGCTTAATTTGTCCGCCAGTCCAGAAATACTGGGGAAAGAGGCTTACCGCAGGACATTGGTAGAAACACAATCTGCCAGATGCCTGGCTGCCTATGCCTACGCGTCAGCAGGACCATGCGAGTCAAGCACCGATTTGGTTTTTTCTGGACATTCTCTCATTGCTGAAAATGGACAGATGTTGGCAGAGACCAGACGGTTTCAGTTCGATAATCAGATTGCTTTTGCCGACATTGATCTAGCTCGTTTGCTTGGTGAACGACAACGTAATAGCAGTTATGCAGCGGGATGCCCAGGATTGGACTTCCGTACTTACACGTTCAATATGGAAGAAAGTCCCGTTGAACGACTACAGCGCCCCGTCAGCAGAAGTCCGTTTGTTCCTCCTGATGATTCTGAACGAAGCTCCCGCTGTCATGAAATCTTTCAGTTACAGACCAGCGGACTAGCAAAACGACTGCTCCACACTGGGAGTAAAAAAGCCGTTATCGGTCTCTCTGGTGGGCTCGATTCAACATTGGCGTTGTTGGTGACGGTCAAGGCTTTTGATTGTTTGCAGCTTGATCGGAGTGGGATTGTCGCCCTGACCATGCCCGGTTTCGGCACTACCAGCAGAACTCGGGAGAATGCCGAACATCTGGCCGGACATCTGGGTGTCGAGTTGCGAACCATTTCGATCGATCAGGCGGTCAAGCAGCACTTCAGGGATATCGGCCATCAAGAGTCTTGCCTGGATGTGACCTATGAGAACAGTCAGGCAAGAGAGCGGACGCAGATTCTGATGGACGTGGCGAATCAGGTTGGTGGCTTGGTGATAGGGACCGGGGACTTGTCTGAACTGGCTCTGGGCTGGTGTACTTATAACGGTGATCACATGTCGATGTATGGTGTGAACTGCGGCGTTCCGAAAACGCTGGTCAGGTATCTGGTAGAGTGGTGTGCAAAGGTCGAGTTTTCAGATGACATCTCACTGATCTTACTTGATGTCTGTGCAACTCCTGTCTCGCCGGAACTGTTGCCTCCAGATGAAAACGGAGAGATTGGACAGTTTACCGAGCAGGTCGTTGGTCCTTATCAGTTACACGATTTTTTTCTCTATCAAGTTGTGCGGATGCATTATCCCCCGGCAAAAATTCTGGTTCTTGCCCAGCAGGCATTTGCTGGTGAGTACAATCTTCCCGAACTTCGTAAATGGCTACGAACTTTCTATCGTCGCTTCTTCTCCCAGCAATTTAAACGATCTTGCCTGCCTGACGGACCAAAGGTTGGTAGCGTGGCTCTCTCCCCACGTGGCGATTGGCGGATGCCGAGCGATGCCAGTGTACGACTTTGGCTTGAGCAACTGGAGAGCGAAGCTTGAGTGGTCTGCTGTATGTGGTTGCAACCCCGATTGGCAACCTGGAAGATATATCTTACCGTGCGGTTCGGGTCCTTCGGGAGGTCGATCTGATTGCTGCGGAAGATACTCGCCACAGTCGCCGGTTGCTCGACCATTATGGAGTCAAAACACGTCTGATTTCTTATCACGAGCATAATGAGATTGGGCGTGCGGAACAGTTGCTCGCCAAGCTTCAAAATGGAGAATCCATAGCTCTTATCTCTGATGCAGGCACTCCCGGGATTGCAGACCCGGGGTATCGACTGGTGCGCCAATGTCGTCAGTTGGATGTCGAGGTTGTCGCTGTGCCTGGTCCATCTGCACTGATAGCGGCGCTCTCCATCTCAGGCATTGCAACTGATAGCTTCAGTTTTATTGGTTTCCTGCCTTCCAAAGCGCAGGCTCGTAGAACCTTACTGCAAGGTCTGGTTAGTGAAAAAAAAACGTTGGCCTGCTATGAATCCCCGCACCGATTGTCCGACTGCCTGAACGATATTGTTGAACTTCTTGGTGAGGACAGGGGCCTGGCCATTGCCAGAGAGCTGACTAAAAAACATGAAGAGCTCTATTACGGTACGGCCGCAGAAGCCCGTGAATATTTTTCTGCCGGCAGGGTCAAGGGTGAGCTCGTTGTGTTGATAGAACCTGCGCCGGAAAGAAAACCGGAAGGAACAGTCCGTGAGGCATTGCTCAGGTTGCGGAAGGAAACCGATCTGAGCTGGAAAGAGTCGGTGAAACAGGTCGCAAAGGAGTTTTCCCTGCCCGGCCGCGAGGTTTATCGAGAATCGTTACAATTACGCAATAAAGAGTAGCGATAGAGAGTCAACAGCGATTGCGGACCGGAAGCCGTTAGCAGAGTTCTGGCGGTTGATTGCTTCTTATTTGCTCGATTCTATTCCGTAACTTTTGATTTTACGATGCAGGTTGGAGCGTTCCAGTCCTATCTCTTCTGCAGTTCGGGAAATATTCCAGTTGTTTTTCTGTAGTTTTTCCAGTAGAAAGCCCTTTTCAAATAGCTCTTTAGCCTCCCTGTAGGAATCGGGAAGTGGGCCAGTAATGGCAATTTGATCCTCACCGTGTCGGGTGTCGAGTTTGCCGATTGGTAGAGGCAAATCACTTAGTTCAATCTGCTGGTTCGGGGTCATGATGACCATCCGTTCGATCAGATTTTTCAACTCTCGCACGTTCCCCGGCCAGTTATAGTTGGTCAAAGAATGCATGGCTTGAGCAGAGAGTGTTTTCGTCTCCCGACTCTCCTTACTGGAGAAATGGGCAAGAAAGTGCCTGGCCAGTAAGGGGATATCCTCCCGTCGTTCACGCAATGGTGGTACAGAAAAGGGGAGAACGTTCAGGCGGAAGAAAAGATCCTCTCGGAAGTTTCCGCTTTTGATCTCTTCTTCCAGATCTTTATTCGTGGCGGCGATAACCCTGACATCGACCTCTATGGTCCGATTCCCCCCGACACGTTCAAATTTCTGTTCCTGAAGGATTCTCAGTATCTTTGCCTGGGTTTTCAGGCTCATGTCACCAATCTCGTCAAGAAATAGTGTACCACTGTGTGATTGGTCGAATTTTCCTTTGCGCGATGTCGTCGCTCCGGTGAACGATCCTTTTTCATGCCCGAATAATTCAGATTCGATCAAGTCTTCCGGGATGGCAGCACAGTTGACTTCGACGAATGGTCGATCATGGCGATTTGACTGGTGATGGATCGCACGAGCTACAAGCTCTTTTCCGGTGCCGTTTTCACCGGTTATCAAAACCCAGCCAGCGCTGGGTGCAGCAACCTCTATCTGTCCTTTAAGGCGTCTGATTGCCGGGCTATCGCCAATCATCTCATAATCTCTGTCTATCTTTGCACGCAGTGCCTGATTCTCGGCGACGAGTTGCCCGATTTTCATTGCGTTCTGAATGGAGAGCAGAACTTTTTCCAGAGACAGGGGTTTTTCAATAAAATCATATGCACCCAGGCGTGTTGCTTTGACTGCGGTTTCAATGGTTCCGTGTCCACTCATCATGATAACCAGTTGCGATGGGCGGCTCTTGCGCAGACGGTTTAATGTTTCAAGGCCATCAATGCCCGGCATCCAGATGTCGAGCAAAATCAGATCAGGATCTTCCGTCTGGGCAAGAATGAGTGCTTCTTCACCGCTTGCAGCGGTCACCGTTCGGAAGCCTTCATCGCTGAGAATTCCTTCCAGACTCTGGCTGATACTATTTTCATCGTCAACAATCAGTATAGTTTCCATCTTTCTCCTTAAGGGTCATATGCCCTGTTCAGTAGATAACTTATCAGAATCAACTGCGGCTTGCAGGAAGTTCTATAATGAACTTTGAACCACGAGGGTGATTGTCGCGGACCCTGATGTAGCCATTGTGGTCAGAGATGATCGTCGCAACAATGGCAAGGCCAAGTCCTGTTCCCGATTTTTTGGTGGAGAAATAGGGTTCAAATAGTCTTGTCTTGTCCTCTGCTGGAATGCCGCAACCTGTGTCAGCTATTGTCATGGTGAGTATCTGCAGGTCCTGGTTGTAGAAGGTCTCCAACCTGACTTGCCCCTCTTCGTCCATGGCCGCAATGGAATTCTCAAGCAGATTGATGATGACCCGCTTGATCTGTTCGCGGTCCAGATTTGCCGTTGGCAGGTGTGGATCCTGTGCCAGATCAAAATTAATTTTTTTGTGTCCTTCCTGATAAAGAACCAGTGTCTCTGTGATGATTTCGTTGAGATCGCAGGGGGACGGTTTAATTGCCGGCATTCGGGCAAAATTTGAAAATTCATTGACCAGGTTCTTTAGCTCATCCACTTGATGGATGATCATTTTGGTGCACTCGTCAAAAACATTATCTTCTTTGGAAAATCGCTCCAGGTAACGACGTCTCAGTCGCTGAGCGGAAAGCTGCACAGGTGTCAGCGGGTTTTTTATTTCGTGGGCAATCCGTCTGGCGACCTCCCGCCAGGCCGCCATTCTTTGGGCTTTAATCAGGCCGGTCAGATCATCAAAGACCACAACTGTTCCCATGAACTTGTCAGAATCATCCCTTAGCGTGCTGAGGTTTGCCAGGATAGTGATCTTTTCTTCACCGAAGGCCAGGGTGAGCTGTTGGCGGATAGTCCCCTTCTCCGATTGAAATAAATCCCGGAAAAGCTCTTTGATCCGGGTCTGGTAGGCAGAAGGGAGAACTTCCCTGAAGTCTTTGCCAAGAACCTCTTCAGATCTGAAGTTCAGGAGTTTTTCTGCCGATTTGTTTATTGTGGTAATCCTGCCGTAGCGATCAACGGAGATGACCCCGGCAGTGACGTTGGCCAGCACAATTTCCATGTAGCCACGGCGCTGATCCAGTTCAAGGTTTGATGCCTGCAGTTCCTGATTTGCTTCCTCGACTGCGTGTCGACTGCGACGAAGATCAGTGGTCATTTTATTAAAAGCATTAACCAGCGTTCCAACTTCATCAGTACTATGGGTCTCAAGTTGAATGTCCAGGTCGCCAGAGGCCACCCTGGATGTTGCAGTGGCAAGCTCCTGAATCGGAACAGTAATGCCTCTGGCCAGTTGAAAGCCGAACCAGGTTGCCAGGAACAGAATGATCAGGGCGATCAGCAGCAGAACAATGACATAGCTCTGCTGGATCTGGGTTTTAATCAGTTTGGTGGTTTTATATTGCTCAACCGAACTTGAAATTTCTTTCATTTTATTGAGCAGGGAGTAGGGAACGTAGTAGTTCACGACAACGACACCTACGACATCCTTTGGGTTCCAGTTGGAATGAATCGGAACGAAACCTCGAATCAGATCGGCTTTTGAGACTGAAGTGATGCGGGAAAATCGGTTGCCCTGCAATCCTTCAAGGACCGGATCCTCAGTTGCGGTGCTAATCTCCAGGATCGGAATTTTTGGATTTGCGACTCTGACCAGTTCCTCGTTGGTAGCAGAAAAAACTTCAACGATCCCCAGGTTGTATTCTTCCTGTTTCTGTTTGATAAGATTACGGAGCGCATCAAGGTTTTCTTCATTGATCAGTTTTTGTTCTTTGATCCGTGAAGCAATCTGATCTGCGTAGTAGAGGGCATTGGCTTCCGAGTTGCGGTAGTAGGTTTGAGCGACTTCAAGTGATTCGTCAAGAGCCGATTCAACCTGGGTGCTGAACCAGCTGTCGATACTTTTGTTGATGAATCCTGCAGAGACCAAAAAAAGCAGCATGGTTGGTATCAGTGAGAGGGCAATAAAAGCGCCAACCAGTTTGCTACGCAACCGGGCCCCAGGGACTCCTTTGCGCCGCTCCAGAACTAATTTGAACAGGTTACGGAAAATAAGGAACAGAAAGGAAAGAACCAGCAGCAGGTACAGGTTGATCATGGTCAGGGCAATAATACCGTTGCCCAGAGGAAGCCTGGTCGTGATATCGAGCAGCTGCATCTCCAGGCGTGGCAGCAGGGCAATGGCAATAATAATGAGCAGGATGAGTAGCCACTCGCGCCGGCGTTTGTTCTGTGAGGGCTGTGTCCTGCTGCCTGCTGTGGATGGCGGTGGCGTCAATTACTCTCCTTAAGCTTTTCTGCTTTTTGTTTTAATGAATAGATTGATGACCACAGATTGTAGGCGAAGGAGAGACTGAAATGCAAGTTGCCACAACGAAAAAAGGCAGCCCGGAGGCTGCCTTTTGAATCATTGGGCTGCTTTTAAGCTTTAAGCCAGGCCAAGTTGGAGGCGTAGGCCTGAGGGGCGGCTTTGCGGGCCTCTTGAAGGGCCGCTCCACTGAATTCAACATAGGTCCAACAATCAGGGGTGTCAAGGATCTTTCGAACCATCTTGGCATTGATATCATGCCCGGCTTTGAAGGCCCTGATATGGCCGAGCATCGGGTAGCCAAGCAGGCTAAAGTCGCCACAGGCATCCAGAATCTTGTGCCGGACAAACTCATCATGAAAGCGCAGCCCTTCAGGGTTCATGACGCCTTCTTCGTTAATCACAACAGCATTATCGAGGGACCCGCCCCGAGCCAGCCCGTTCGCTTTCAGGAACTCTACCTCATGCAGGAAGCCAAAGGTGCGAGCAGGCGCTATCTCTTTAGAGAAGCTTTCAGACGAGAATTTCATACTGTGTTGCTGCAGGGAAATCGCTTTGTGTTCAAATGCGATATCGAAAGTTATGCGAAAGAAGCGTGATGGAATGATGTTGATCCGCTTTTCACCTTCAATCAACTCGATCGGTTTACGAATCTTAATAAATTTTCGGCTGGCCTCGAGATCAGTGGTTCCAACTCTTTGTAGCTCTTTGATGAAAGGGGCCGCGCTGCCATCGAGAATAGGAACTTCAGGGCCATCAATGTCAACATGGAGGTTGTCGATGCCGCAAGATGCAAGGGCTGCCAGGAAGTGCTCTACCGTGGAAACGCTCAAGCCGTCTCGACCAAGAACTGTCGCCATCCTGGTATCAATAACATTCTCTGCTATAGCTTTGATGGCAACCGTTCGGTCTCCATTATGGCGATGAAAGATAATGCCAGTGTCTGCTTCCGCCGGACGAAGTCTAAGCTGAATCTCTGCTCCCGAATGGAGACCGATACCGCTGATCGAGGTTGATGCATTGATGGTGCGTTGCAAAATCATGTATATATACCGCCTGTGCGAAATGGTGTGAGTCAGATATTGTATTGAAGACATGCAATTTGTTTGCCATGGATTTGTGTTTTTTTAAGTAACTGTAATGGAAGCTTAAAATTGAGATGAAGTGATTCTTTTAAGGTTGGAATGTTGTAACTATGCAAGCAGTTGAATGTGGTTATTGTGTCTATAAAGACACAGACTTGCCTGGTTTGATCAGGTTACATCCGCCCTGAGCGCAGAATAGCGATCGCAAGACCCAGTCCGAGAAATCCGGCAATGAAATATCCGAACAGACCGAGGACGGGAAAACCGAAGAGCATCGGACCCTTCTCCGTTTGCATGATGAGTGAGGACCCGATCACCAAAGCAGCGATCACCAGACTGAATGAAATACGGTTGCTTGATTTGTCCAGATCGGTGATCAATCGTTCCAGTCCCCTGTGTTCGAGATCGATTTTAAATTTATTTCGATTGATGCGATGGATCAATTCACGTAAGTCCTGAGGAAGCTGCTTCATCAGTGAGCCGTAATCTTTACCCACATCCAGCAGTTCCTTCGATAGTTTGACAGGGCTATATCTCGAATTGATAAGACGTTCAACCCGAGGCTTCAAGTGCTCAACCAGATTGAACTCGGGGTCGAGCTCCCGGGCTACGCCTTCCAGTGTCACCAGCGCTTTGGCGAGCAGGATCAGATCTGCTGGAAAATGGATTCGATAACGTGTCAGGATATCAATAAAATCGGTGAGAAGTTTACCGGTGCTGAATTCAGCAAGATCTAGATCGTAATAGTCATCAATAAATTCATTGATATCTCGCTTCAGGGCTGACCGGTTTATCTCTTCCGTCATCTCACCGGAGTAGACCAACAGACTGATAATGCGATTCGCATCACGCTGCATAACTGACATCAGGAGTTCGGCCAGCTGTTGTTTCAGATCTTCATCCAGGCGACCAACCATGCCGTAATCGAGAAAGCAAATCCTCTCGTTTTTCAACACCAGAATGTTGCCAGGATGTGGATCGCCATGAAATAAACCGCTCACCAGAACCTGTTCCAGAAGTATTGTGGCACAATTCTCAGCTATTTTTTTGCGATCCTGACCCAGTTTTTCAAGTTGTGAAAAGTCGGTGATCTTAGTGCCTTTGACATATTCAAGGGTAAGGACTGTCTCAGCGGTCTGTTCCCAGTGAACTGCAGGAGTATAGGCGATCTCTGAATCCTGAATATGAGTTGAAAATCGATCGGTGGTATGTCCTTCACGGGTAAAGTCTATTTCACGAAAGACGTTGCGGCGGAATTCGCGAACGACCCCGGAAGGATCGTAGATGACAGAAGAAGAGAGATGATTCTCGACCAGATAGGCGAGCCCGGCCAGAATATCGAGATCCGTTTCCAGAATCTCCATAAT
>DATFMC010000020.1:0-6056 GCA_035267105.1 Geopsychrobacteraceae bacterium | reverse complement strand
CGGACGCTCCCGTCAGAGAGATTGCTCTCCGTATGACACAGCGAGGGATCGGCGCCCTGCTCGTCTGCGATGAAGGACGTCACATCATCGGAATCGTCACTGAACGAGACTTGGTGTCGAAGGTTCTTGCCCGTGACTCCGCAGAGATTCCGACACCTAAAGCCTCCGACGTCATGACGCCGAACCCTTTTTCCATGACGCCGGAAACCTACATGTATGAAGCCACCACCTTCATGATGGGGCACAAGATCAAACATCTCCCGGTGGTGAGTCAGGGGGAACTCGTCGGAATCGTTACCCTTCAGGACCTGATGAAATACCGCAGTCAGAAATCGATGCTGCTGGTCGGAAGTGTTAAAGAAGCAAAATCAATTGATAACCTGACCCGGGCCAAAGAAGAAATCGTCAAAGTGGCCAAAGCCTTGATGAGTGAAACACGTTCACCATTTGAAACGATGGAGATTCTCTCCTACATTCACCACTGTATCTTGCGACGCGGATTTGAAATCATTCTTGATGAGATGAAGCAACAGGGGATGACGCCTCCCGATATCAAATACTGCTTTATCATCATGGGCAGTGGCGGGCGAAAGGAGATGCTGCTTGGTCCGGATCAGGACAATGGCTTCATCTATGAAAACTTCCCTGACGAACGCCTGAAAGAAGTCGATGCCTTCTTTATCCCCTTTTCGGAAAGACTGGTAGAAGCTTATGACCAGATTGGTTACAGCCTCTGCAAAGGGAAAGTGATGGCCAACAATCCCCTCTGGCGCGGCCGCCTCAGGGAATGGCAGGCTCGCATCGCCGACTGGATCAACACCCCCGAGCCGCAGAAAGTCCGCTATTCGACCATCTTCTTTGACTTCATGCCGCTGGTTGGCGAACCATCCCTCTGTCAGGACCTGCGCGAAATAGTTCATCAACAGATCAGAAAAATGCCCCTCTTTCTCTACTACATGATGGAACTCGACTTCAAACACAAGGTTCCCGTCGGATTGCTCGGCCGCTTTATGTTGGAGAAAGACGAACCGAACAAAGGGAAGCTGTCACTGAAACAGACAGGCAGTATTTTTATTGTCGACTGTATCCGCATGTTCCTTCTCGAGAAGCAGATTGATGCTACAACAACCATTGAACGCCTTGAAGAACTGGTTAAACTGAACGTCTTCACCCAGGAGACCGCTGAACATATCAAAGCGGCCCTTGAAGCCTTCACCTATCTGCGGCTGCGGAATGAAATCGACCAGGTTGACCAGGGACTCCCCCCGTCCCACTACCTTGACCCATATGCCTTGACGAAAAACGAGCAGGATTTGCTCCGTGAAGCGTTCCGCGCTGCCAGCAAACTCCAGGATTCTACTAAACGCCATTTCAATGTCGGTTGATTATGACCGGACCAACGAATAATTCAAGAGCTCCCCAGATCTTACGGCGACGACTGCTGCTGTTTTTTCTGGTCAGTTTGGTCGGGTTCGGAACCTTAATCGCCTGCAGCGATTTCAATTATTACCTGCACACAGCAGGCGGACATATGAAGGTCATGGCCGAACGGAAATCGATCCCCGACCTGATTGCCAATCAGAGCACCCCCGAAGAACTCCGTACCAGACTTAAAAATATTGCCTGGATCAGGCACTTTGCCAGCGATCGTCTCAATCTCCCTGAGAACGGCAGTTACCAGAGCTACGTTGAACTGAACCGTCCTTACGTCGTCTGGAACGTCGTTGCGACCCCGGAGCTCTCCCTGGAACCTCTGGAATGGTGCTTCCCTTTTGCCGGATGTATCAGCTATCGAGGATACTTTGACCTGGAAAAAGCTCAGGAATTTGCCAAGCATCTACAAGGTGAAGGCTACGATATAACCGTTTCGGGAGTCCCTGCCTATTCAACCCTCAACTGGTTTGACGATCCCGCGCTCAGTTCCTTCAGTCAATGGTCAACCAGTTCGGTGGCCCGATTAATTTTTCACGAACTGGCCCATCAGAAACTCTATGTTGCAGACGATTCTGCCTTTAATGAATCGTTTGCGACAGCAGTTGAACTTTACGGCGTCAAACTCTGGCTTGATCGTTTTGGCGATGAACAGGAGAAAGCAGAGTATGCACTCAGGCTGGAGCATGAAAAACAGTTTCTTGAATTGACGGCCGGGGCGCGCCAGAAGCTGAAGAAAATCTACGACAGCGAGATGCCTGACCAGGAAAAACGGGTCGGAAAGGAGGCCATTTTTTCTGACTTACGGCAGCGATATGCAGCACTTCGGGACGGTTGGAACGGATATGGCGGCTACGACCGATGGTTTAAAGTCCTGAATAATGCCAAGTTCGCCTCAGTCAGCACCTACCACCAGTGGGTTCCCGCGTTCAGGCTGGTCATGGAACAGGAGAACAACGACTTTCCTGCTTTTTATCAACGCTGCGAAGCCATCTCCCGTTTGCCACGCGAGAAAAGAGACGCTCTTCTTCAAGATCTGGTCACCAGGTTCCATCAACAAGAGCGCGGTTCTCTAACGACCGCCAACACAAGCGGGAAGCCATGAGCACCCGTCTGACCGTCGTTTGCGAAAACAGTGTTGGAGGACCCCTTGGGTTGATCGGCGAGCATGGCCTAGCCTGCCATCTGGCGACCACGCAGGGAAACTACCTGTTCGACACGGGAAGTGGCCTCGGGATCATAACCAATGCGAAGCTCCTGGGCCTGAACCTGAAAGAACTGCGGGGAATCATCATCAGTCATGGGCATTATGATCATGCCGGAGGGTTAAAAAAAGTTCTGGAGCTGACCGGTCCGATCGATGTCTATGCCCACCCTGGACTGTTCACTCCACGTTTCAGCATCAGCGAAACAGAACAACGGGAGATCGGCGTTCCTCACCGTCAAAAAGAACTGGAACAGTTAGGGGCGCGCTTTCATTTCGACAGGGAAGCGGTTGAGTTGACCCCGGAGCTGACGATTACCGGAGAAATTCCTCGACTGACAGGTTTTGAAAGAGGAGATCACAGGCTCTGCTGTACTGATAAAGACGGCGGACTGATCCCCGACCCGCTTGCAGATGATCTTTCCCTGCTGATCAGGACAGATAAAGGGCTTTCCGTTCTGCTGGGATGCGCTCACGCCGGGCTGATCAACATCCTGAAACATACTCTCAACCTGACCGGGGAGCATGAACTCCATGCTGTTATCGGTGGGACACATTTGATGTTCTGTGATGACAGACAGCTCCAGATAACGCTTGAACAACTGGACAACTATCAGATCAAAAAGCTGGGAGCGGCACATTGCACGGGATTGCCACAAGCAGCAAAACTTGCAGCACACCTTGGAGAGCGGTTCTTTTTCGCCTCTGCAGGTTGTTCACTGGAACTATGAGTCAGAGCCGGAATGACCTATGCAGACTCCGAACCATCGAGTCGCTGAATTCGGAATAAAGACTAACGCTGTCGCTGACGATACGCCTGAGCGATCCCGCCACCCGCAGTTTCCCGATAAATTGAAGGCAACGCCTGACCGGTCTCCTTCATGACCGCGACGATCTCATCAAAACTTATTTTGTGCCCACCGTCAGAGAGCAGGGCAAAGTGACAACAGCTCATCGCCCGGGTGGCAGCATGGGCATTGCGCTCGATACAGGGGATCTGGACCAGACCCTGCACCGGGTCACAGGTCAAGCCGAGGTGATGTTCCAAACCCATCTCGGCGGCATATTCGATCTGGCGGACCGACCCGCCAAAGAGCTGTGTTGCCGCCGCCGCAGCCATGGCACAGGCCGTACCGATTTCGCCCTGGCAGCCGACTTCGGCCCCTGAGATGGAGGCATTATGCTTGACCAGATTACCGATCAGTCCGGCGGTCGCCAGAGCGCGCAAAATCTCTTTGCGGTCGCACTTCAATGTTTCATTGAGATGGCGCAGGACCGCAGGCAACACCCCGGAGGCACCACAAGTCGGTGCAGTGACAATCTCACCCCCTGCAGCGTTCTCCTCTGAAACAGCCAGGGCATAAGCCGCCAGCAGACTGTTCTGTTTGAATTCCTGCCCATAAAGAGCAGCTTTGCGATAATAGGACCGGGCCTTGCGAGCCAACCCCAGCCCCCCGGGCAACACCCCTTCTGCGCCCAAACCCCGCTTAAGTGCGTCACCCATGGAGAACCAGACCTTATCGAGAAAGGACCAGATCTCCTTACCCTCAAGATTGGCCTGAATTTCCCAGAACGACTCACCAGATTTTTCGCAGCGCTCCAAAAGCTGGTCCATGGTTTCAAGGCCATTGATCTCCAACACAGCGTCGCGGCTTGTAGGGTCGTACAGAGCTCCACCGCCAATACTGTAGACCTCCCAGCGCCTGATCAACACGCCCTGCTTGTCCAAAGCCTCGAAAAGCAGGCCATTCGGATGGCAGGGGAGTTCTTCCTCCGGCATCCAGAGCAAGGTCATCACTCTGTTGCGAAAGAGAGTTTCCAGAACCTTATCGGTCTGATGACCGCGACCGGTGGCTGCCAGGCTGCCGAAGAGTGTAACCCGGTAACTCGCAGCATCTGGAATCCAGCTGAGGAAGCGCTCCGCCGCCCTCCCCGGCCCCATGGTGTGGCTGCTGGAAGGACCAAATCCTATTCTGTAGAGTTCCCGAATCGAGTCCATCTGATTGTTCTTTCAGCGTTGGCAATCACTCCGGTCCTGCCGCATCACTGCCCGGCGCTAAAGCAGCGCGGCAAGACCGGTTCAGCTACTTATTTCCCTGCTCAGGAATAAAACAGAGACACGGCTGCCGAGCCGCTGCGGTTTCATCAAGTCGACCAAGAACCGTGGTCACCGGGGCATCGTGCAGCAATTCTGGCTGTTCTTTCGCTTCACGCGCAATAGAGATCATGGCGTCACAGAATTCGTCCAGAATCTCCCTGCTCTCGGTCTCTGTCGGTTCAATCATGATAGCGCCCTGCACGACCAGAGGGAAATAGATGGTCGGAGGATGATATCCGTAATCGAGCAGACGCTTGGCGACATCGATGGTATGACAATCCCCACCGAGGTTCTTGTCGGAAAAGACCACTTCGTGCAGCGAACGATGCGGTTGTGGCAAGTGATAGCTCCCTTCAAGCCGGGCCCGGATGTAATTCGCATTCAGAACCGCCATCTGCGAGACCCGCTTGAGTCCGCCGCTGCCCATGGTGAGAATGTAGGCCCAGGCCCGGACCAGAACACCAAAGTTGCCATGAAATGAACGCATGCGACCGATGGTCAAGGGACGATCGCTGTCAAGTCGATAAGATTCTCCGTCTTTAACCACCACCGGCTTCGGCAGGAAGGGTTCGAGCTTCCGAGTAATCCCAACCGGGCCTGCGCCGGGCCCCCCTCCACCGTGTGGTGTGGAAAAGGTCTTATGCAGGTTGAAGTGCATCACGTCGATCCCCATATCACCGGGACGAGCGATGCCCATCAGGGCGTTCAGATTGGCCCCGTCACAGTAGACCATGCCACCACCGGCATGAACGATGTCGCAGATTTCACGGATATCAGATTCGAACAGGCCAAGCGTGTTCGGGTTGGTGACCATCAGCGCCGCAACATCTTTATCCATATACTCGGCAACCGTTTCTGCGGTCAGAACCCCCGATCCGCCCGAGGCGATCGGCACCACCTGATAACCGCACAATGCGGCCGTCGCCGGATTTGTTCCATGCGCCGTATCGGGGATCAACACCTTCTTGCGCGAGTTTCCCTGTGCTTCGTGCCAGGCACGGATCATCAGCAGACCGGCAAGCTCACCGTGCGCCCCTGCAGCCGGCTGCAGGGTCACATGATCAAAACCGGAGACCTCTGCCAGCGCACCCTGCAGATCGTACATCAGCTTTAATGAACCCTGGCTCAACCGTTCCGGTGTATGGGGATGACAGCCGGTCAGACCGGGCAGGCGGGCAACGGTTTCATTGATCTTGGGATTGTACTTCATCGTACAGCTTCCCAACGGGTAAAAGCCGCTATCCACCCCATAATTCCAGGTCGAAAGGCGGGTGAAGTGACGGACGACGTCGACCTCGGAGACCTCAGGAAATCCCCCCAGAT
>DATFMC010000019.1:0-8895 GCA_035267105.1 Geopsychrobacteraceae bacterium | reverse complement strand
TAACTACAGGTAGTTATGCCTGAAACTTAAGGTAGATTGTTAGCTGATGTCTGACTTCAAAAATATCTGGAATGCCGATGCTGAGTGTATGCCGCGTGAAGAGTTGCGCTCCCTGCAGCTGGATCGACTGCGGCAGACGGCGCATCTGGTCGCTTCACAGGTTCCCTGCTATCAGAACAAATTCAAGGAAAGCGGGTTTGTAGCTGATGATCTACAATGCCTGGAAGATGTCACCAGTCTTCCGTTCACCACCAAGGAAGATCTGCGACTCAACTACCCCTATGGCATGTTTGCGGTGCCGATGCGCGATGTGGTGCGCATCCACTCCTCATCGGGAACGACCGGGAAACCGACGGTGGTCGGCTATACCCGCAAAGACATTGAAAACTGGACCGAGCTGGTCGCACGCTTCATGACCGCTGCCGGGGTAACGAACGAAGACATCGTCCATATCGCTTTCGGTTACGGTCTGTTTACCGGCGCCTTCGGTCTTCACTACGGCTCTGAAGCGATCGGTGCCTCGGTTATTCCGATCTCGGGTGGCAACACCGACAAGCAGCTGATGATCATGCAGGACTATCGATCAAGTGCGCTGGTCTGTACTCCGTCCTATGCCATGACCATGGCTGACCGGATGGAGAAGCAGGGGATTGATCCGGCATCGCTGGCCTTGCGTGTCGGCCTGTTCGGTGCGGAACCCTGGAGCGAACAGATGCGCAGTGAACTGGAGAAACGTCTGGGGATCATCGCAACCGACAACTACGGTCTGTCAGAAGTGATGGGACCGGGCGTTGCCGGTGAATGTCTGCAGAAGCAGGGGATGCATATCGCCGAAGATCACTTCCTCGCTGAAATCATCGATCCCGATAGCGGCGAAGTTCTGCCGGAAGGATCGGTTGGCGAACTGGTCCTGACCAGCCTCACCAAGCAGGCATTCCCGATGATCCGCTATCGGACCCGCGACATTACCCGTCTGCACTACGATCAATGTGGTTGCGGCCGCACGCTGGTGCGCATGGAAAAGACCAGGGGTCGCAGTGATGATATGTTGATCATCAAGGGTGTCAATGTGTTCCCGACCCAGATCGAAGAGGTGCTGTTCCAGATCGAAGGCTGTCAGCCTCATTATCAGTTGCTGGTCGACCGGATCAACAATCAGGATACGCTTGAGATACAGGTCGAGGTCAACGAAAGGATCTTCTTTGACGAGATGAAACAGCAGCGTCAATTTGTTGACCAGGCCGAGAAAAAACTCTATTCGGTTCTGGGCTTGAGTGTCAAGGTCAAGCTGGTCGAACCGTCCAGCATTACCCGACACGAAGGCAAGGCCTGCCGGGTTTTCGACCGTCGTGAAGTCCAGATTTCTCCTTGACAAGTCACCATGGATACAAGATAATCCGCACGCGTTAAGTTGACGGGATGTGGCGCAGTCTGGTAGCGCACTTGACTGGGGGTCAAGGGGCCGGAGGTTCAAATCCTCTCATCCCGACCATAAACAACGCAAAGGCCGATTCCGGTAACCCGGACTCGGCCTTTTTTTCTATTCACAACAAATGCTTGATCAACGATCCTCTCTCCAGTAATTTAAACCGTGTTTGCCAACCCAGCGGAGCTGCTATGTCGAGACAAAATCGCATTCAACTTGGTCAGACCGGACTGATGATTTCACGTCTGGTTTTCGGTGTGTTGCCGATGGGGCCGTTACAGGCCAATCTTTCGCCGGAGCAGGGCGGTGAGTTGATCCGTTATGCCGCTGAACGGGGCGTCAACCTGTTCGATACCGCCGAGATGTACGGAACCTATCGACATCTCCATGAAGGTCTCAAGGGGTTTTCCGGGAAGGTCCATATTGCCAGCAAGACCCACGCGACCACCGCAGCTGATGCCAGAAAGCACGTCGAACGTGCGCTTCACGAAATCGATATAGAATATCTCGACATCGTCCACATGCACTGCGCCCGGGTCGCCGATCCCTTCACTGAACGCGCCGAAGTGCTCAAAGAGCTGCTCAAGCTGAAAGCTGAAGGGTTGCTTCGCCATATCGGTTTGTCCAGCCATTACATCTGTGCCATTGAAGAGGCCGCTAAACATCCGGAAATAGCGGTTGTTCATCCCCTGATCAACAGCAGGGGAATGGGTATCCTCGACGGCAGCAGGGAAGAGATGGCGGCGGCTATCGCTGGTTGTGCCGTAGCGGGGAAGGGCGTCTACGCCATGAAAGCCCTGGCTGGCGGCAACTTTATCAGCGACGCACGCAATAAGTTCCGCTATGTTCTGGGTCTGGAAGGTGTGCACGGGCTGGCCGTGGGCATGCTCTCAAAAGAAGAGATCGATGGCAACTATGCCCTGATTTGCGAAGACCGCGAGGACGAGGTCCTGTGGCATAAGCTTGAGCAAAAGCGCCGTGAGATCAAGATTATGGAAAACTTCTGCAAAGGCTGCGGAGCCTGTGTCCCGGCCTGCACCAACCAGGGTATCACTATCGAAGCCGGCAAAGCCAAAATCAGACGCGAAGATTGCATCCTGTGCGGCTACTGCGCTGCCGCCTGCCCGGATTTTATCATTCGGGTGGTGTAGGAGTGCGGCGAGCCGCGCCCCTGATTTTGTTCAAAAACGAGCAATTATCTGCGGAGTTGTCCAGGAGTTGTGTCGCGGATGAGCTTAAAAAAACATTTGGTAATTCAGGACCGCCTATTTCGATTAGAGTGATGACGTCAAGAACGATTTGTTGGAACAATTTCGGGAGATTGACGATGATCTGGGGGTTGTAGACGAATGATTTTATAACAATCAGGTTTAAGCATAACCCGCAAGGCGCTGACATTATTCAGCGCCTTTGCTTTTTCACGGGTTGAGCTCACACTGATGTCAGTTAAAAACCGGTTGAGCCGCTTTGGGATAATGGCGCTGAAGCTTGAGAATCGATCAGTTATTGATATCGTTTAAGATAGATGTTCTTGTGATCGGTAAGGAGTTTTTGATGCGACAACTGCGCAATCTCGATAAGTTGAAGGGCTATGGGCTGAAGGCGAGCGACGGAGAAATCGGCAGCTTGAGGCAGGTCTACTTCAGTGATCGGTCCTGGAAAATCCGTTATCTGATTGTTCGGACTGGAAAATGGCTGTTCGGTCAAGAGGTTCTGATCGTGCCTTCAGTAATTCAGCACGTTGATGATGAGCATAAGATGATTGAGGTTCGGCTGACTCTGGAGCAGATCAAAAACTCTCCGCGGGTGGAGAAACAGCTACCGGTCTCGCGACATTATGAACAGGAGTACTATGACTATTATGGCTGGGAGCCCTACTGGACAGGCGATCCGTTATTTGATCAGACTCCGAAGCTTCCACCAAAGCAGGATAGAGACCCACCAAAACAACCGGAACATCCGCACCTGCGTAGCAGTGATGAGGTGGTCGGCTATCACATCCATGCACAGGATGGCGAGATCGGTCAGATCAAGGATCTTATTGTTGATGACCAGGACTGGACGCTGCGTTACCTGAAAATTGACACGGGGCACTGGTTGCCGGGAAAAAAAATCCTGGTGTCAACGCCCTGGATTCAAATGATCGACTGGTCCGAGCTGATGGTGAGGGTGGATCTGACGTGCCACCGGATTGAGACGGCACCGGAGTATGATCCGGACAAACCCATCAGCCGCGATTATGAGCTGAGCCTGTACAAGCATTACGGGAAAAAGATCGATCCGGACGGGCCTGAGTGAAAGGTCAGACACGATAAGGGAGATGATCAGACAATGACTGACAACGGGGGATTCTGGTGGTCATACGATCAGGTAAAAAAGATCGAAGAGCTGATCAGTTGCGATAAGAAACTTAAGGATTTACCTTTAAGAAACGATGTCCGCTCGCTGGGCAATCTTCTTGGTCTTGTTATTAAAGAGCAAGCGGGAGAGCAACTGTTCTCTGCCGAAGAACAGTTGCGGCAGCTGGCGATTCGTCGTCGCGAATTATGCTCAAGCTCTGGTGGTGATCTGTCCGAGAGTCTGATTGAGAAGGAGCAGCTCCAGCAGACCATTGCAATCATAGCAGACATGAGTAATGCTGAAGCCTATCAGGTCACCAAAGCGTTTGCTTCTTTCTTCGAGTTGACCAACCTTGCTGAAACCAACCATCGCAAGCGTCGCAGTCGTGCCCATCGAGTCAGTGATATCCCCGAAAAGCCCGGTTCCTTACGTTCAACCTTACAGCGGATGCGGAAGGCAGGAATCGACGCCTCAGATGCGCTTGCATGGCTTAATAAAATCGTTATCACACCTGTCTTTACCGCCCATCCAACCGAAGTCGCACGTCGTGTGGTTCTATTCAAGCGGCGGCGTATTGCCAATGAACTGGAAAAGCTGGACCGTCTTCCGCTCGCAAAAAACGACGCAGTTGAAAGTCAGGAATCAATCCTGACCGAGATCACCGCGTTGTGGCAGACCGATGAGGTGCGGCATCGGAAGCCCTCTGTCAACGATGAAATCAGCATGGGCCTCGACCATTACAGTGAGTCTCTCTTTCCCGCCATTGCGCCCCTGTACCAGGAAATTACCCGTGAGTTTCAGGACGTCTACCAGACGAAACTGAAAAATGATGCGATCCCGGCTATGCTGCGCTTTGGTTCCTGGATTGGTGGGGACCGCGATGGGAATCCTTATGTCAAAGCAGAGAGCACCCGCGACGCCTTACAAAAATCCAGAGAACTTATTCTTTCAAAATATATGGATGCCGTTAAAAAGTTACGGCAACTATTGACCTCTGCAGCCGGGCAAGTTGGTGAGTCCTCTAGATTAAGAGACGCCCTGAATCAATATGCCAAACTGCTCCCGGAAGCGTCCAGGGACGTCGACAGTCTCCCCGCAGGAGAGCTGTCCCGGCGATTCCTGAGCCTGGTCCATTATCGGCTGCAACTGGCCCTGGATGCTCCAGATAACCCTGAAGCCTATCCCGATGCGCGCACTTTCAGCGCAGACCTGGAACTTTTGCATGCCAACCTGCTGGAGCAGAAAGGTGAGCGCCTGGCCGACCATTTTTTGGAGCCTTTGTTGTGGCAGGTTGCGACCTTCGGCTTTCATCTGCATACGCTCGATATTCGTCAACACGCAAAAGTTCATGCCAAAGCAGTCGCAGAACTGGCTGCCGGGGCAGAACACGTTAACAGCCCTGCCGGTCCAAAACCAACAGTTCCTACGGATCAAACCGGGGAGCTGCTTGATACCCTGCGCACACTCGCGCAATTAAAAGAAAACTACCCCCCTGAAGCGTTGCAAAGTTACGTGATCAGCGGTGCTTCCTCGGTACGGGATACCATTACCCTCGTCTGGTTGATGGAGCTGTGCGGTATTTCGGTTAAAGCACGACCGGAAAAAAGCGATCCCGGCTTTATGCCGGTCCCTTTATTTGAATCGATTGAAGACCTGCGCAATGCCCCGGAAATCTGTCGAACTCTTTGGAGCCGTGATGACTTTGCTCCCTATCTTGACTCCTGGGGACGCTGGCAGGAGGTCATGCTCGGCTATTCAGACTCCAATAAAGATGGCGGTATGCTCACCAGCAGCTGGGAGATCCATAAAGCCCACCGCAATCTGCACCAGGTCGCAGATGAGTGCGGGGTCAAGCTCCGCCTGTTCCATGGTCGGGGTGGGACTGTCGGCCGTGGGGGAGGGCCGACGCATCGGGCCATCATTGCCCAGCCGACAGGAGCGTTCACCGGTTCTTTCAAACTCACCGAGCAGGGAGAAGTGATCAGTTACAAATATTCCGATTCTGCATTGGCCCGCAGCAGCCTCAAGATAATGATCGCTGCCTCGCTTGAGGCATTGACCGACACCGGTCTGATCAACTCGACAGTCGACGATGATTGGGAAACCGCGCTGGAAGAGATGTCCCGCGCTGCTTATTCTTTTTATCGGACCCAGATAGCGGAGAATGCAGACATCCTGCCTTTTTTTGAACAGGCCACGCCGGTTCTTGAATTCGAATTAGCTAAAATCGGCTCACGGCCGTCGCGCCGTGGCCAGAACAGGTCTCTGGACGATCTGCGGGCCATTCCGTGGACCTTTGGCTGGATCCAGTCGCGCCTGTTGATTCCCGCCTGGTTTGGGATAGGGACCGCATTTGAAAGTTTTGCAGCTCGCGGAAACAACGAGCGTCAATTACTGAAGACAATGATGCGCCGCTTCCCGTTCTTCTTCGACATGGTCAGAAATGTAGAAATGGCTCTGGCCAAGGTTGATCTCTCTCTGGCTCGACAATACGCAGCACTGGTTGACGATGTTGAGTTGCGGAGGCGTGTCATGTCCATGCTTGTCGATGAGTTCGATCGAACCCGGCGGATGATCCTTGAGGTGACTGAGCAAAGTTATCTTCTGGAGACTAATCCAGATTTGGCCAACTCTTTGCGGTTACGTAATCCCTACGTCGATCCCATGAGCTTGATCCAGATCGAACTGCTGCATCGAAAAAGGTCTGGTCAGGAGACCGAAGAGCTTAATTACGCTCTGGCCGCCACCATTAACGGTATCGCTTCCGGTCTCAGGAATACCGGATGAGCACTGCTAAAACTCTCTATGAATCTTCCTTCCTCTGAAGATGAAACAGGGCTGTAATAAGAAATACTTGGTCCAATGCTATTACTGTTCGTGCTTGGCAGGATGACGACTTTTTCAGCCCAGCCACTTGGTAAAGGCCTTTAATCATTCAAATATCCTACAGCCACTGTAGAATATTCTATAAACACGCCGGCACACAAAATCTAATCTCCACTCTCATAAATCAAAAAAAACCTAGTTATCAGCTACTTAAAAAACCAAACAGGTTTTGGCATGATGCCTGTAATACTCCACATCATCGTAACAATGCTGAACGCAGACAAAAAAATTGAATGCGTTGCCGCTACTCTCTCGATGTTGACGGGAGAGTGTACTTTCACAGAAAAAGGAGATGAAAAATGACTAAAATGGCAGTTCGTATCGGGATGACAGCTAGCTTCCTGTTCTTGATCTTGACGGGAGCGGCTAACGCTGGATCACAGCCTGCTATAGGCACGGAAGCGGGTGATTGGGAGATTAAATTTGATTCCCCGGAGACAAAAGCCGATTTGGCGGCCCAAAATTATGAATATAACGAGGAGTCCTTTGCTGTAATGGGCACAGAGGCCGGTAATTGGGAATTCAGAGTTAATGCTCCGAAGACAAAAGCCGATTTGGCAGCCCAAAATTATAAATATGACAAGGAGTCCTTTGCTGCAATGGGCACAGAAGCAGGCAACTGGAATTCAAACTTTAACTCATCAGATACAAAAACCGATAGAGTGGTTGCGAAAGAAGGAGATAACACTAAAACTGACTGCAAGTGCTGAATAAAAAACGGAAACATATTGGACGGGGAAGGATAATTGAAAACCGACCCTGAATCTACCTTCAGTTGCATTGAATTTGACACACTTGAAAGTCAGACTTCAACTATGAATAAGACTGAGGGTGATATGTAGCAACAATATTTGACCTTGTTCATAATAAAAACCATTTCTTACTCCATCCCTGTTTTTCTCTTCTATTGGAGTAAGAAATGGTAATAAAAGGACAATAAATTGGCGCACGAAAGGTAGTGAGCATCGACAAGAAAACATTCGAGGTCAGTCATCCAAATCTTGTTACGGTGAGGGGTAAGTGGGAGAAGGGGACTGAGGTGCCTGATGAGATTTTTGTTGAATTTGATCGACCGATTACTGTTCAGCATCTTTGCCCTGACAACGGCTTAACTTGACCCGACAGAACCTTTCCCCTTGTGTAGAACTGCCTCGTCTGAACCGCCCGAAAAATCAACATGATAGCGATGCGGGGAAATTTTGAGGAGGCGGAGCTGCTCGGCCAGGCCGGTGCGCATTTCGCTTGCCAGCATCCAGGCATCACCGGGGGTATCGGCCCAGGCTGCCAACCAACAGCGGACTCCCTCCTTTTCCATCCCCATGACCCAGAAGCTCGGATCTTCGTGGGGTGAAAAATGGGGACACTCGCTTGCAATTCGGATCGCATGAGCCTTGAATTCGGCAATGTCGGTATCCAGAGCAACCCAGAACTCGACATAAGACCATCGATAATTGTCACCCAGGGTCAGGCTGACGAATTCCTTGGAAAGCATATCCGCGTTGGGGATCACGTACCGCCGCCAGTCCCAGCCTTTGACGATGGTATAGATTGGCGTGATATCTTCGATGGTTCCGTAGTGCTTATCGATGTCGACTGTATCGCCAATGCGCAAGTGACGAGAAAAGGTAATCACGATACCAGCAATCAGATTCTCGATGAAAGGGCGGGCTGCGATCCCGAGCACAACTCCGAAAGAAGCGACAAACAGCGACAACAGGGTCGCGGGGATTCTATCGAGGAAGGAGATGCCGACGGCGAAAACGACCAGTAGAAAAATGAACATGGTGATGGCATGACGGATGATACTGAAGCGGAAATTGACACTTTGGGTCCTGGTTCTCTGAGCATCCCGCAACGGCTTTTCAAGCGGTGAACTGGTCGGCACCGCATGCATATAATCATCTTGCTTGATGGCGACATGACGTTTTTTCTCAATCCTTTTTAGCAGCCAGTGCAACAGGAAGAGCAGGCCGAGACCGGCAAAGACCAGGATAGTGATATTGAGCAACTGAATGTACGACATCGTGGCCCTTCAAGTCTCTGCGGGATCGTCAACGATCACCGGGCGTTAGTTGTTCTTACCGAGTTCCCAACTAATGTTTTAAAATATAGTAACAATCTTTTGCACTTAGGTCAAAAGACGCACCTCCACGGTTCCTGGAATGAATCGAGGAACAGTTCATAGCTGAACGTTGAGATACGGGAGAGGAAATAAGAGGAGCCTCTCCCATGTGTTGACCGCT
>DATFMC010000018.1:0-17556 GCA_035267105.1 Geopsychrobacteraceae bacterium | reverse complement strand
AGAAGTGTCAAGAATAGTGCTGCTATTAATAATAAATGATGTATTTTCAATTGAATCCTCCTTGGCCTGGTAACTTAAACAAAGGGTCGAAACAGAATAGACCAGCCATATGGCCTATCTGAGAAAGCTAACTAAAACCTTTTGTTCAAGACCAGACCGATATCGTATGCACTTCTCAACTGCGCTTCAAGATCAAGGGTCACGTCTTCCATAAGATTCCATTGCACACCGAATACCATGCCGAAATTATTTTCTTCCTCTACAGTTTTACCGAGAGTTGCTGTGCCGGTGGACAATCCGACAACGTTACTGTTGATATCTGTCCGTGAGATATAATACATCGGCCCACCGTAAAGCTGGGCACCTTCCAGCTCCATTTGAAACTCGAGTCCTGCCCTTGCTTCCCACATGTTATCTAAAGTCACTGTTTCTTTTACAGATTGAGCACCGATTAAGAACTTTTGGGAATCCTCATTTTCACCAAAATAGTAGCTGCCCTGAATAAAAGGCCCGATACTCAGAACTTCTCCCTCAAAAAACAACCCATTAATCCCAACTGTCACAAAAGGAACGACATTTTCCCCTTGAAAATTAAAATCCAGTTGAGTTGCATTATCAGCATCATAGGTAGAAATTCCGGCGCGCAGATAGGTAACCCAACGATCACTAAGACCATAACCCGCTTGCCCGAAAAATCGATTCTGCTGAATTTCCAGATTAGAAAACGATCCTTTTTCTTCCCATCTGGAATCTGTGAAACTGTAACCAAGACCAAAGATGGCATCACCCGCCGAAACCCGAGATTGAATCGGGCCAATGCTTGCAGACAAGGCAGGAGAGACAAAGAGGAACAACGCGACAATGACTAACAGAGCAGACTTTCTCATTACAACCTCCCAACAAGGAACATTAACAGCAGCCCAGATATTCGAAAAGTACTCAATAATTAACTATAATTTAGCTGTATTTATCACAAACAGCTTGTGAAGACAAGCTGATTCTCTCTGTTTGGTTAGAAAAATTTAAATTTCCAACATTAGGGAAATTCCTTTAGTTGCGAGTTTTTTCTTTTCCGCTTTAATTAAATCCAACCCCCTTTCATTCATACAGGAAGCCCGCTTCAACATATGATTTCAACCGAGGATTGCCTTTCAACCTCTGCTGGAGTATATAAATCAAGTCAATAAACCCCGACCTCAATGGATCATCTCATGGGCTACCGAAACCTCAATGAATGCATTTCAGACTTGGAAACGACAGGTCAGTTGATCCGCATCGATCAGCCGGTTTCAGGAAACATAGAGGTCGGTGCGATTCAACGGCGGGTCTATCGGACCGGTGGTCCGGCGTTGCTGTTTACCAATCTTGATGATTGCACATTTCCTGCGCTGGGCAACCTGTTCGGCACTCTTGAACGGACCCGCTACCTGTTCCGCGATACTCTGGCGGCCGTAGAGTTACTGGTAAAACTCAAACTTGATCCGAAGGTTCTACTGAAACAACCTCTTAATCTCTTGAAAGCTCCTCAGGCAGCATTGCACCTGTTACCGAAAACGGTCCGCTCCGGACCGATCCTGCTGAACCGTACCCAACTCAGCCGTTTACCTCAGATTAAATGCTGGCCTGATGACGGCGGAGCTTTCATCACCTTGCCGCAAGTCTACTCCGAGGCCCAGTCAACGCCTGGCCTGCGCCATTCCAACCTGGGGATGTACCGGATACAGATTTCCGGCAATGATTACCGGCCAGACGAGGAAGCGGGGCTGCACTATCAGATCCACCGCGGGATCGGCGTCCATCATGCGGAGGCTTTGAGACTGGGAAAACCATTTCGGGTCAATATCTTTGTCGGTGGCCCTCCCAGCCTCACCGTTGCTGCGGTGATGCCGCTGCCGGAAGGGATGCCGGAACTCTCGTTCGCCGGATTGCTCGGCGGTCATCGCATCCCGATGGTCAATGTCCCGGGACAGCTGCCGATGCCAGCCGAAGCTGACTTTGTGATCTGCGGCACAATTGACCCAACGCAGCAGAAACCTGAAGGTCCGTTCGGCGATCACCTGGGCTACTACAGTCTTGCGCACGACTTTCCGTTAATTCAGGTCGATGCGGTCTATCATCGTCCCGGCGCGATCTGGCCTTTCACAACTGTCGGTCGCCCTCCGCAGGAAGACACCAGTTTCGGTGCATTCATCCACGAATTGACCGGAGCCCTGATCCCGGATGTTCTGCCAGGGATCAAAGCAGTTCATGCCGTTGATGCGGCCGGAGTCCATCCTCTGCTGCTGGCCATTGGCAGCGAACGCTATACCCCCTACTCAGCGACGACGGAACCTCAAGAATTGTTGACTCAGGCCAACGCGATCCTTGGACAAGGTCAATTATCTCTGGCAAAGTATTTGATGATTATCGCTGAGCAGGATAACCCGCAAATAGATATTCATGACATTCCATCTTTTTTCCAGCATTTGCTGGAACGGATCGACTGGCGCCGCGATCTGCATTTTCAGACCCGGACCACCATCGATACCCTCGATTACAGTGGGCACGGCCTCAATCAGGGATCAAAGGTAGTTATTGCTGCTGTTGGTAAGAAACGACGCTCTTTAGCAACCGCGATTCCTGCTGAAATGAAATTGCCCCGAAGCTTCAAGAAGCCACGGGTTGCCTTACCGGGGGTTATGTTGGTAGAAGGTCCACCCTGTGCTGAATACCAACCAGGTGCGGATAAAGAACTGAAACGATTCTGCAATAAGTATGAGCCAGATGCACCAATCAACGATTTTCCGCTGATTCTTATTGTTGATGACAGTGACTTTTGCGTTGCTTCACTCAACAACTGGCTCTGGGCAGCCTTCACCCGCAGCAACCCGGCAGCTGATATTTATGGAATCGGCAGTGACACCTACGCCAAGCACTGGGGCTGCATCGGGTCTCTAGTCATTGATGCGCGTATCAAACCGCATCATGCACCACCGTTGATCGATGATCCTGAAATTGAAAAAAGGGTTGACCGCCTTGGGACAAAGGGCGGACCGCTTCACGGCATTATTTAATCCCTGACGATAAAGGACTTCACATGCTGATGAGAAAGGAACAGATAGAGTCGCGGGTTCCGACCCTGACGGGATCGATCGGTAACACCCCGCTGGTCGACATTTCCGCCCTGCTCGGAAAGCCGAAGGTACGGATTCTGGCTAAACTTGAAGGGAACAATCCAGGAGGCTCGATCAAAGATCGTCCTGCTCTGTATATGCTCGAAAAAGCGGAGGAGAGTGGCGAGCTAACCAGTGACAAGATCATCCTTGAACCGACCTCGGGCAATACCGGAATCGCCATCGCCATGATCGGCGCCGCAAAAGGTTACCGGGTCAAGTTGGTCATGCCTGCCTGCGTCAGTGCGGAACGACGTGGAGTCTTGGAAGCTTATGGTGCAGAAGTGGTGCTTTCACCCGGCTGCGAAGCCACAGATGGTGCCATACGACTGGCCCATAAGATTCTGAGCGAAGACCCGGATCGCTATTACATGCCGAACCAATATGCCAATCCGAACAACCCCCTGGCCCACTATGAAACCACCGGGCCGGAGATACTGGAACAGGCAGGAGAAGAGTTCGATTATCTTGTCGCTGGAATGGGAACCTCGGGAACCCTGATGGGAATCGGTCGCTACTTTACTGAATCGGCCCCTGGAATCAGAATTGTAGGTGTCGAGCCGACCCTTGGACACAAAGTCCAGGGGCTCAAAAATATGCAGGAAGCGATTGTGCCAACGATTTACAACGAGAAAAAGCTGCACCGGAAACTGATCATTGAGGACGACCAGGCCTATGAAGCCTCGCGCCAACTGGCGATCAAGCATGGTTTATTCGTCGGCATGTCCAGCGGCGCCGCCGCTGCCGGGGCCATGCAAATTGCTGCCGAAATTGAACAGGGCACCATAGTTGTCATTCTTCCTGATCGAGGTGATCGTTATCTGAGCACCAATCTTTTCCGCTCGCAATGTGCTGATTGCCCACCTTGAGTTGCCAAGGCGTATCTTATGCCACTGCCCCAACTTTTGAAAAAAAAAGCTGAGAAGTTACTCGAGGAATATTGCCGGAGCCGTGTTCCATCTTGGCTAGAAGAAGAGTTGCGCCTGAATTTCACCATTGATGACGAATCCGCCACAGTTTACCAGGAGCGCCGTCGCTGTCAGGGAGCCTGCGAATGGCTCAGGGTTCCTCTGGCTCAGTTCCGCTACTCTGAAATCCTCAATCAATGGACCCTGCACCACTATGATGAAAACCAGCAGTGGCGATTTTACCTCAACATCAGCCCGAACCTGGATATTGGCAAATTGATTAAAGCGGTAGATGATGACCCTCTCGGCTATTTCTGGGGTTGAAATAAAAAGGCCCTGTCATCATCTGACAGAGCCTCAATCTCCATATCCTGTTAGGAATTTTCAGCGACGATAAATCAAAACCGTCCCAAGCAACAGAAGAACCACCCCGATAATCCGCTTGAGATCGATCGGCGCCATGCGTACCCCCATTAATCCATAATGGTCAAAAACTAACCCGGTAACCAGCTGAGCGACAATCAGTGCCGCCATGACGGTTGTGACCCCCAGGCGTGGCACCGCGAGGATCATTAAGGAAACAAAAAAAGCCCCATACAACCCGCCGCTTATTTCCCACGGCTGAGCCCCGACAATGCCGCGAAAAGATCCCTTTGATACCGTCAGAGAGAGCACCAACAGAACCAATGTCCCCACAGCAAATGAAACAGTCGCGGACTCAAGGACTCCGGTTCGAATTGCCAGCCTGGCGTTGATGACTGGCTGAATAGCGGCCGCCACCCCTCCAGCAATTATAACAATCAGCAACAGTATATTCGACATATCAACGCTTCCCTTCCCGTTCTTCCTGACAATTCAAACAGAAGGGTGTTTCAGGTCGCACCTTCAAACGAGCAAAACCGACCGGTTCTTCACAGCTTCTGCACTCTCCAAAATTACCATGCCTTATCATCTTCAACGCATTCTCTACCTGCTGCAGACGTTGTTCATGCCCCAGCCGGTTGGTTTTGGCCATCTGCTGCTGCTGTAGTGCTTCCATGCGGGACAATCGCCCGATCGGCTGATCGAGTTGAACGGGGCGACTACTCTCAGCTGACGTTCGCAGCAAGGTCTGTAACTCCTGACGCAGCTGCAGGAGATCCTGCTGTAACTCGGCAAGCTGCTTCGAAGTCAGCTTCTCCATCAACCGGTCCGTCTGCGCGACAATCCAGAAACAACTTTGAACTCAGCTGTGCCGGAGACTTTGAGTAACTGAAACAAAGCCATTTCCGTTGTGGTCAGAACTGCTCCCATCTCCGGTGCGGTCGTAATAGCCGTATGATAATCGGACTTGAAACGAGAACAGATGGCATCCCGCACCAGATGGACCTGATAGCCCTGATCGAGGAGATCAAGCATCGTCTGGTAGACGCAGACATGAGCCTCCATGCCAACCAGTAGCACCTGTTTCCGACCGGTTTTCCCCAAGGCTTCCATAAAGTTTGCCTCGTCACAACAGCTGAAAGACACCTTCTCAATACATTGCCTTGTCGCCGATTCAGCGAGCTCTGTAATGGTAGGACCCAAGCCACGAGGATACTGTTCTGTGGCAATAACTGGCAGATCCATTGCTGAAAAACCTTCAAGCAACATATTGATATGTTGTACCACACGACCGCAAATCCGCTCGTTCATTGCCGGAATCAGCTTTTCCTGAACATCGACGACTATCATGACAACCTGATCTCGATCCAACCCGAATCTGTTCCGTATCTTGCCCATCAAAAACTCCTTGTCAGGTTTCTGCGCGTAATTAAGAATACTCAGTATAGTGCCTTTATATTCACGTAAGCAAAGATTTCCAGACAAAAAAAGAGCCGTCCTTGCGGGGCGGCTCATAATAATTTCAAAAGAGAGGATCTTCAGTGTTCCTTACTTTCCATGAACGCCGGGAAAATCATATTAAGGAAGTAGAAGAGAACAAACGGCGTGGCGATGACCAGCATCGCCCCCCCGAGCCCTTCTTTGAAAGTCTCAAAATTGTGCGGAATGATCGGTAGCTGATAGTGCATAAATCCATTGAAGGTCAGTGAGAAAGCCTGCCCGCCAATGACCACGTTCCAACGCATCATCAGTACCCCGAACAGGACCAGAATCGACGCCAAAGCGGCTCGCCGAACTGTGACCCCGGGAATCAGCAGCAGAATAAACGGCAAAGCGTTACCTATAGCGTACTGCATGATGAAGATCTTGACGAAGTCGTGCTCGTAGATAACCATCCGCAACGCATCCCAGGATTTGACCGCGGTGTACCCGCGAAAAATCATATCAAGCAGTTCCAGGGTGATCGCCAGGGTCATGAAGATCAGCAGATACCTGGAAGTCATCTTCACTTCGTGGTCCTGAACGCTGCGCAGGTGTTCATAATCAACCGCTGAGCTGCCATGAGCCATAGCATCGGGCAGAAGTATGTTTTTTCCCCGCTTGGCCGCCCATTTCCGCATCTCCATAAAGATGTAATAACTGATGATACAGAGTGCAATGCCTGAAACGATCGCTGAGCAGATAAAAATAACCGGCATCAGCGGTGTCATCCACAGAGCATTGGCCTTGACCGAACCGAAGATAAAACCGGCATAGCCGTGAAGGAAACAGGCAACCGGGATACCGAGTCCGGCCAGAAACTTAACCGCTTTATGGTCCGATTCCAGGGCTTCCCTGGAGGTGTCCGTCGCTCCAAGAGAGATCACTTTGTAGACCAGTAACAGCAATCGACCAAAAACACTGAGGCTGGGTAAGCCTTTCAGCCGATGAATCGAATCAACGATAAACTCCCGGTAGACGAACCAGATTTCTGCACCGACGATACAGGCATAGGTCATGAAAACAATGCCGAAGGCCGAGATTGCTGATGTGAAATGTGGTGTCATTAAAACATGTATGCCGCGAAACGGCTGCATCAGGTGCAACAGTAGCGGCAGCATCGCCACCGGCAACAGGGCAAAAGAAAAGACCAGGGCAAAACGCGCGATCTGCTTGAGTTTCTCAACCCCGAAAACATGATAAAGCGAGGAGAGAACAAAAGCACCGGCAACCAGACCGGTCATGTAAGGATACATGACGATCTGTATCGACCAGTAAACATATTCATTCGGCAGGACGAAGAGATCTTTCACTGTCCAGGCCTCACCGTGAACAACCATTTGCGCAACTTGTTCAACCATGGCTAATGGACCTCCTTGTTCAGACCGAGATAAAACACCTGCGGCTTGGTTCCATATTCGTCTCTCAGAACTCCGACCCGCTGGTTCATGACAACCTTTGTCACCGGGTCGTTCGGGTCACGCAGGTTGCCGATCTGGCGCGCACCAAACGGGCATGCCTGTGCGCAGGCCGTGTTCCCGCCGCCGATGCTGATCCGGTGATAGCAGAAGGTGCATTTGTCCGCGACATTTTCTATCGGATGGAAAAAGCGCACGCCGTATGGGCAGCCCATGATGCAGTACCCACAACCAATACACCACTTGCGGTCAACCAGGACGACGCCATCAGCAGCCTGATAAGTGGCACCAACCGGGCAGACCTGAACACAGGCCGGGGTATCGCAGTGGTTACAGAGTTTCGGCACAAAAAAGGCCTGAGCGATCTCCTCATCTGCAACTTTCTTCATCCCCGATTGATTCTGATCAATATCCTCGCTGGTAAACCCATTCAAGGCTCCTTTTGGGGAATCCATCAGCACTTTGCCATCCTTTTTGATGACGTATCGCTCAACCCAGGTTCGGGTAACATTCGCCTCAACAGGGATATCATTCTCGACCTTACAGGCCTTGACACAAAAACCACACCCGACACACTTATGCGTATCGACCAGAAACCCCCAACGCAAATCGGACCTGGAGGCCAGAACCTTTTGAGGATCCAGCCACTCCAGAGCTGCGACAGAAGCAGAGACGCCGGAGACAAAAACGGCCGTGTTTTTCAGAAAATCACGTCTCTTCATTGCTACATCTCCTCGAGGCTCGGGTTGTGCGGATTGTGACACTCGCTACACTCGATTCCAACATTATGCTCAGCAGGTAAAATACCGGGAATATCATTGCGGTCGCTGGAGGGCATATAGAGCCTGCTGTGGCAGCGAATACAAAGTTCGCGCGATCGGTCAATGGCGAGCTGCTCAGGATTTTCCGGATGGTTCATGGCGGCCCCATGACAGTTTTCACAGGGGATCATGCCGTGTTGTGAAGCGTTAAGGCTGGCCACCTTCTCTTCATGGCAGTCATTACAGTAATTGCTGTCTTTGTACTTGCCCGGAAATTGTTTCCATTCCTGTTCGTTGCTCAGACGGTGGTATCCAAACGTGTAGCCCCTCTCTTGTACGCCGAAGTCACTCGGGACATAAACCATCCGGAACAGCAAGATCAGGACAACGATTCCTATCACCACAAAAAGTGGTCGCCATACATGCGGTTTCAACATCGGAACCTCCACCTTAACTTTCAGAACAATGTTTATTCAGTATTGAGTTCCTGTCAAGCCGTGTCAAGATTTTATCTCAAAACTAAGTAAGTTCGACAAAATTAATTGTAAATCCACTTACCTGAATCCCCATTTAATACTCAATTTTGACAATACAAAATTTAAGGTTGTGCTAAGTTTTAATATTTTATAGAATGGCGTTCTACTTAAGCAGCTTCTTACTCCAAAGGAGTGCTTTTATGACCCAAAAACAGTCTCCCCTGGCGCAACAGGTCCTCGAACTCCAGGAGCAGATCACCTTACTCAATCAGCGTGTCGCGCAGCTTGAAGCAAAGGCACCAGCAACAGCTCCCATAGCCCGAATCCCTCCCAAGGTCGCAGTGACGACAGAAGCAGAAAAGCCTGTTGAATTAATGCTGCTGGCCAGCAGCAGCTCTTTATTGCAACATGTTTCTACCCTCTGTTTTCTTCTGGTTGCAGCTCTTGGTCTTCGCGCACTGACCGACAATGGCCTGCTCAACCTTAATATCGGTACGATTATCGGTATCTGCTATGCTGCGGCGCTCATTTTTAGCGGCCACCTCTTTTATCGAAAAAACAGCACCCTGGCCCCTATTTTTTCCACCACCGGTGCCCTGCTCATGTTCAGCATTCTGGTTGAAACCTATGTGCGCTTTGCATCTATCCCGATGGTTGTCCTCTATATCATGCTGGCAACAACAGGTGTCGGCATGGCCCTGATCAGCTACGCCAACAATGCGGCCCTTCCGATCATTGTCGGTACCCTTGGCATGTGTCTGGCGGGGGTTACTATCGATTACCCCAACCCGTTTTTTCCTTTCCTGGGATTGCTGCTCTGGCTCGCTAACATCCTCGCCTATTTTGCTACCCGCATAAAGCGTTGCTCCTGGCTGCGCTGGACTGTAATGTTCATAACTCATTTTATGCTGCAGATATGGGGAATCAAGTTAAGCGGTAATTTTTTCGGCGCAGATGGAAGCTCACCAAACCTGGCCCCTGAATGGTTCATTCCCGTGGTTGTTTTGATTGGCCTGACCTTTATGCTTATCTCGCTGTTCGGAATCATTCGTAGTGGCGACGAAAAAATTTCGAGATTTGATTTTTCCCTGCCGGCACTCAACGCAGGTTGGTGCTATGTGGCTGCAGTCTTCGCCATGAAATCACCGGCGACCTTCGCCACCCCCGCAGCGATTGCGGCCATTGTCCACTTTGGCATCGCCGCATGGCTGGCATCCCGGGTGAGACGGAACGCTCCCGGGACCAATACCTTTGTTTCCGGCGGGGTCATCCTCTCCTGCCTGTCCCTTCCGGCGATGTTCGACAGCATGCTGAATCCCTTGCCACTGCTCTCAGTAGTGGCCTTTGGCATCGCTTACTTTTCAAGACGCTGGTTCAGTGGAGGGATGCGCATTACCGCGACCTTTCTGCAGGCGTATATCTGCCTGACCCTGGTCTATGCACTGCTCAACAACGACAGGCCGGAGAACCCATGGCTTTTTATAATCATCACAGCCCTATGCAGCCTTTTAGCATTATTTCAATATCGGTTCCAACGCCGACACCTCCCCCCCAAACATTCACTGTTCTATACCCGTATAGACAAACAGGATCTGTCAACCATCACCGTTCTGCTTTCCAGTCTGATCTGCGCCTATGTCACACTGAGCGCAACTTCAAAGCAGATACTTATCACACACTACCAGGGGGACTTTAACACCGCGTTCATGTCCACACAATCAGTCATCATCAATGGAGCAGCCTTTTTACTTATGATCATCGCAATCAAGAAACGAAACAAGGAACTATTGAACGTTTCAGTTCTGGTCACTCTGATCGGAGGCTGTAAAGTTTTCTTGATTGACATGATCCAAATCAGTGGCATCTGGCTGGTGGTCAGCATTTTTGTCTTCGCTATTACCGCGTTTGTAGAATCCGTGGCCCTATCAAGCTGGCAGAGCCAGACGAATTCCTTGAAAAAACCGGAGCGTCCTGACGCTTCAGCGCATGACTCGGACAAGAAAAGCGAGCTTGTCACTTAAAAATGCCCTGAACGGCCTTTATTCAGGAAGATGCAGTCAACGTTTTGCACTATAACAGAGTTCGACAGCATTAAAGATTCCGTGTGAAGCCATACAAAAAGGGGTGCCAACTTTCATTGGCACCCCTTTTTCTTAAACTGAAAAATTGTATCTATTCGATTTCTATCGGTAAATTCCCGCGCCGACAAGAATAGACGTGCCAGGAACACGGTAGATATAGGTCTCTTTTTTAGATGGCTCCGTGGTCCCTGGTTTAGGCCACATATAGTCAACCCACCCTTCTCCTTTGGTGCCCGCCGTGACCACAAACTCAACAAAAAGCATCTTCGGGTCAGTCGGGTTTTTATCAGGAGTTCCCAGCAAGCTCTTCATTTTCGTCAAGCCAGGCATCATCGGATGAGCGAGCATCTTACCCTTTAAATCCATGGCAAAAACATAAGAGTCTTTCCAGACAAACTTGCCATCTTTTTTGGATATTTCCTCTAACGCTGCATCCTTATCCTCGAGGATCATTTCTGCAGCCATTTTTGTCATTTCAATACATTCGCCAACGGTGGCACTTTCACTGTCAGCGAAAGAGATACTACTGAAAGAGGTTAAAGTCAGTAACGCCAGGAACAATGTGAGTAATTTTTTCATAAAATTTCCCTTCAGTTGACAAGTGAACAAGAATCTTTATTTATATCACCGCAAATACTACATATCCCCAATCAGGGTTTTCAAAATTTCCGGATCTTCCTCATCTTCTGCGAGAATAGTGTGACAGGTATCACAGTCCATGGAAATAACCTCACCATCTTCAGTTTCATGCTCCTCATTGTGACAGCGGAAGCAACCAAGCTCGTTGGTATGTCCCAGGTTCGAGGTATAGGTTCCCCACTGGATACGCATCTCCGGAAAAACATTCTCGACATAGGCTGCCTGAACGCCCGCAATTGCCTGATCTACCAACTTGCGGTTCTTGGTAAAGATTTCTGGATAATTTTTCTTATAATAACTGGTCAAGCTGTTGGCGATCCCAGTTCTGGCTTCGTCATGAGACTGATATTCAACCGAGACAGCTTTCATTGCCTGTTGTTTAATATAGGGCAATTCAACTGGAATATCCTTGGTCAAAATTTTGCTGTTGATTGCCCTGTCTGCAGGCAGATAAATATGACTCGGGCGGTTATGGCAATCGATGCAATCCATGACCCGTTCCTGAAGGTGATCAGCCTCTGCAAGTTGTTCCTCGGCCTCTCCAGAACGGTAGACTATCGTCTGTCCATTTTCAGCCCGCTGGGAAACCACGGGGATAATATTGCGCTGCCGGTCAGTCGCCGTGTAGGTAATCTCGTTCTCTGGGGCAACGTGCCAGTGGATGCCATGAGAATCAGCACTCCGGTCTCCGGCACTGCCGATTTTCAGCAGTAATACCGTCTGTACATGTGTGTTGTTCTCGTCTTCAAGAAAGTTATCTTTGATGACCAGCTTATCGCCATGGAATTTTTCAGGACGATGACACTGCTCGCAGGTATCCCGAGCTGGACGCAGACCGTGAACCGGGGTTTCAATCGGCCGCGCGAAAGTATCGGCCACAACGGCATACAACTGACGCGCACCCGAGATCTTTGATTTGACAAACCAGGACGCGCCGGAACCAATATGACACTCAACGCAGTGCACGCGTGAATGAGCGGAATTCTGATATGCGGTATATTCAGGAGTCATCGGCACATGACAAACCTCGCCGCAAAAAGCGTTCGACTCCATGTAATGATAGCCGCTGTAGGCCAGGACCCCGACGACAAAGATGTTGATACAGGTCAGGAAAACTCCAAGGAAAACAAGCTTGCGAATTTTATCGAAACCGGATTCGTCAGCCAATTTATCGCGGAAATAAGCCAGCGTAAAAAGTCGAACTTCCTCCTTCCCTCTAGCAAAGAAAAGTCCGACAAACACCAGCACCAACCCGCCGATAAATCCTGGACCGAGGATCATATAGATCAACCCGGCAAAATACGGGTTCTCCAGTTGAAATGCCAGATCATAAAGAACGGCTCCAACCAGAAACGGAAAGGAGACAGTGACAATCATTGCGCCGATCAGAGAAATTCTGCTATGAGCAATGCCCTTCAGAAAAGCCTTAGGGATGTCAGAAAGAGAGGTAGCCATTGAATCATACTCCTTGGGGACGGAAATCATCCATATCAGAAAACCACAGTGGTAATACGGTACAGACTCTGTTTATATAAACAATAAGCGATTGAATCGGAAAGGACTGAACGCCGAAACACTACCAGTACGGTAAGTTACTGTCAACACATAACAACAATAATAGACCAGCGTTCTATTTGCAAGAAATTGCATACAGAAGGAGGTTGGAATTTAGCGTTAAAAAAGTCCCTTCCTTGGAAAATCCCGACCATGGAGGGAAAGAGTCAGATCGACTGCCCTTCTGATTCATAAAAGTTTCCCAAGAAATCATTTTGCTTACCGAGGAATGGTATTACTCAGATCGATAGACGTCAGGACCGCCCCATCACGCTGCATAATTATTATAATCGATTTCTCATAATCCGCATGACCAGAACCCCCAATATCGACAGGACCAAGCCGACGCATACCAGTAGATATCCGATCGCGTGCCCCTCTCCCCAGCCCCAGAGATCCTTTCCTTTCATGAGCAAGATTAATCCTGCTCCAACGAAAGTGGATACACCACCGATGATATAGGTAGCGATTGCAGAGATAGACCAAATCAGGTCTCTATCTTTCATAACACCTCGATAACTAAAAAAGGGGTTGCCGAACGGCAACCCCTTTCGGATAGATAACGACTATAGCGCTTAATGGAAACCGCTCGTCATAAAGGCGTAGATCATCAGGAACAGCAGCACCACCCCGATAATTACAGCAGTAAAGCCGAAACCCTTAACGAAGAAGTCATAGGCAATGCCACTCGGCTTTTCCTTGACATAATCTTCAAGAATGCCTTCTTCCTGATAACGCTTCCACTGATCGCCCCGCTCTTCAACAAACTCTTCTTTCGGCAGTTCGCCATTGAAGATAACGAAGTCCATTGGGAACTTTTCAGGACGTCCGTGAGTATTGAAAAAATGGACGGTAAAAATAAAGCCGGTAGCCAGCAGCGCCTCATCCGAGTGGATAATCGTTGCAACATTAAACACCCAGCCAGGGAGAACCGCTCCAAAAAACTCCGGGAACCAGAGCATCAGACCAGAACCGCCGATGGCAAACATACCCCAAAAGACCGCGATGAAGTCAAATTTCTCCCAGTAGGTCCAGCGCTCAAAGGTCGGCTTGGGACCGAGGAACAGGAACCAACGCACCATGTTGGTGACATCCCTGATATCGCGCAAGTTTGGACAGAGAGACTCTGGTCCGAAAAGGCGACGGAAAAAATCAGCCGGCGACTGCAGCTTATAGAACAGAAACTTCGCGCTCATAAAGAGAGCTGCGCCAAAATAAACCCCGGTAATCACTGCACCGACGCGATGCAGGAACGCCGCGACATAAGCACCGCCGTAGAAATCCATCATCACCACAGCCCAGGGTTGCCCGGCGAATTTGAGCGGGATTCCGGTTACCGATAGCAACAGGAAACTGGTGATAACCAGAATGTGCAGGAAGATATGAACCCTGGTAAAGCGCCGGTAGATTTTGTGGGCATCTTTGATTTCATGATGATGGCCGGCAATCAGTGCGCGCTTCTTTTCGCGATTTTCAACAAAACCACGGAACATCCAGAGCAGGGTATGAATCCAGAAAACAGCAAAGGTCCCCAGCAGCAAGCCGGTCATGGAGATGTAGGTGTAAAAGAGAATCGGGTAATTCTCTCTGTCGGTCATCTGACCGTGAGAGTAAAATTTGGTGAACATGGGCGATGAGTTTTCGTGACACTGACCGCAGGTTTCGACCAGATTGTCAGGGTTCAGGCTCGATTTGGGATCATCATGTGGCAGAATGGCGTGCGAGGTATGACAATCGGCACATCCCGCTACCAGCTCCGGGTACCCCAGGAGATAATTTTTGCCATGGTAGCTACTGAGAAAGGTCTCTACGGCGAGGTGATTCACACCGTTTTCGTCCATCAACTCTTCGTCTGCATGGCACTTCTGACAGACATCGGTATGGAAAGCCTTGGTGTCATGATCGTTGGGATCACCAATTTCCTTGATTGCATGCAGGTTGTGGCAGTCAAGACAGGCCGCTGAATCCATGTTGCCAGCCTGAATCGCCTTGCCGTGAACCGAGTCATGGTAGACTTCGTGGGCATCGTCATGACATTCAGCGCACTTCGCTGTGGCAATCAGCTTGTCACCTTTCCAGGGTTGCTGCGAATGGATTTCTGAGTGACAGGAAGCACACTCAATTTCGTTCAACTTATGCACACTGGAATAATGCTCAGCAGTCTCA
Organism: Geopsychrobacteraceae bacterium; assembly: GCA_035267105.1. Taxonomy (GTDB): domain Bacteria; phylum Desulfobacterota; class Desulfuromonadia; order Desulfuromonadales; family Geopsychrobacteraceae; genus BM509. The sequence continues at coordinate 2,559 of DATFMC010000018.1, read as the reverse complement.
TTTTTATGACAGCGAACACACTTGACCGCTTCGGGCATCAATTCGCCCTCCATGTGCAGGTCAAGAACCGTCAATTCAATATGGCATGCAACACAACCGTTAGGACCGTGAACGGAAGCGGCAAATTCCTCTGCAGAGATCACATCCTCATGGCACTCAAGGCAAGTCTCAGGGGAGGCAATCAGGCCGTTCTCTGCAAATGCCTGAGAACCTAGCGCCCAAAACATCAGGGTCAAAACGAAAAGCAACCGGGTCGATCTCATCAAATATCTCCTTTGCTGAAAAACCTTCACAAACAACAACAATCCACAAAAACAAGAAAAATAACAATGTCGGAAGGGAAAGAACTACCGACCATAAATGAGGTACCAAACAAACCTGCTGATGTGACCAGAAAAACTGAGTATATCTAGTTAGACTGCCATCTATCAATCTGATGCCAGGCAGTTTTGATTTATTGAATCAGAGCCAAGCAACTCAAACCTGCTATGCCGCAAAAGACAAAAGGTATGATTGCAAAACTTAATAACGACAAGCAGAAAGAGGGCGGACCATCCGGGTCGCCCTCTTTCTCACAACAATTTGTTCCAGGTACTAGCCGGCAACATTGCCCAGCAGAGCGAGCACGTCGGCTTTCATTGGGTTGGCAAAGAGAATAATCATGGCAACAACAAAACAGTAGATTGCGATCGACTCGACCATGGCCAGACCAACCATCATGATGGTCATGATTTTACCGGAAGCGCCCGGGTTACGTGCGACACCTTCACAGGCTGCCCTGATAGCCAGACCCTGACCGATACCGGTACCAACAGAACCAAGACCCATACCAAGACCGGCAGCGAGCATACACCATGCAAAAAATTCCATTTTACGACTCCTTCTTTCCGAGGTTTGTATTGTTCCTATACGTTATAGGACTGACGTTTCGCACCTGCGAAACGGAACTAAACGATCTTAGTGTGCTTCTTCCAGTGCGCCCGCGATATAGATCATCGCCAGCAGGGTAAAGACGAAGGTCTGGATAAAGGCAACCAGAACACCCATCAGCATCATCGGCATTGGCACCAGGAAGGGGACCAGCATGATAAAGATCATCAGGACAATTTCGTGCCCCCACATGTTACCGAAGAGACGCAGGGTCAGCGAAAGTGGACGCGCAATGTGACCAATGATCTCAATAATGAACATCAGAGGAGCCAGCCAGAGGATCGGTCCGATGAAGTGCTTCAGGTAAGCACCGCCATGTTTTTTGAACCCGATCACATGGGTCATGGCAAAAACAGTCAAAGCCAGTGCGGCATTGGTGTTAACACAAGCCGTCGGCGGATAAAACCCGGGAACCAGGGCAATCAGGTTAGAGACCAGAATAAACATGGCGAAGGTCGCGAGCATCGGGAAGTAAGCCTTCCCTTCCTCACCCATGGTTGATTCGATCAGACCCTCAATCCCGGAAACAACCGATTCCATAAAATTCTGAATACCCGAAGGAACCTCAGAAATGGAGCGTGAAGCAATAAAAGCAACCACGATCAGAATTGCACTGACCAGACAGGTATAAAGCAGGGCCTTCAGGCTATCGGGATTACTGATCAACGGGGCGAGCAGTGAATCAAGGTGAAGCTTATGCGCCAGCCACTCAAGAATTAGAAAAGGATGAACCATGTGTTAAATCTCCTCGTTAGATCATCCGCCGTAAGGCTGTCCACATCATATTGATAACAACCACCGACAGACCCGCTGCCAGAGCCAGAGGATGGACTCCACCTTTGACTATCAGCAGAAAGATGGCAGCTCCAAGCGCTGCCAGTCGCACAATAAATGATCTTCGAAATCTTTTCGGTGCGGCCTTATCCGGGTGAGCCAAGGCCTTGGCCACAGACAGGTATAACCAGCCATAAGCGATAATCGCCACCAACCCACCAACCAATACACCTTGAGTCACGGGCACCGAACGCCACACCAGACTCAACAAGGTCAAACCGCCAAGAATATACCAGTTCCGCCGGGCCAGAGCCGCAAGCAGTCGGTCATCATCCTTTTCGGTCATCTTTGTCACTAGAACCTTCCTGCGCGCCACGCTCTTGGCGTCGAACTTCGCGAGCGGTCAGGATATAAATATTGCGAAATCCCGAAACGATCCCAAGCAACAGAAAAATCAGGGTCAGCCACGGGTCGGTCCCCAGCCATTTGTCGAGATAGTAACCCATGGCCAGCCCGATGAAGGTTGAGGCCACCATGGTAATCCCGACGCTTGAGAGGAAACCAAGTGTTTTAAATAATTGTTTGTAGTCTTCTGCCATCTAATCAATCTGTATACAGCATACAATCTGCCGTGAAAGCGGTCCTTAAATAACATAGCGACACTGTGAAGTCAATCGATTTGTCCCTTGAGATCAGGGCCTTCAAACGTTGCAACCTCCGCTTTCCTGGTGGTCGAAAAAGCACAAAACAACCACCTGTACAACTATTGAATTCTCTATAAAAATGGATTTACTGCGATTATCTGATTCCTGTGAACCGACGACGAAATACACCTCAAAAAGACATGCCGCTCGT
>DATFMC010000017.1:0-6203 GCA_035267105.1 Geopsychrobacteraceae bacterium | reverse complement strand
CCGAGAAGCAGACTTCCAACCAGAATCCGGCAGAGGGTCAGCACCCACGCGGCCCGCGGGCCGTAAAGAAAGAGTGCCGTCAGGGTGAGGATATTAGCCATCCCGAAGCGGAACCAGGGGAGCGGACTGGGGAGCAGATATTCCACAGCATGCAAGGCCACAGCCAGCGCGATAAAGAGGGCCAGGAAGACCCGCTTGCGGACCTCTTCAAGCTGGTCCGGATCAACGACTGAGGAGGTCATACTCGGCCTCTTCATTGTCACCTTCAATCCGAACCACGATCCGGTTCGGTACACAGGCCAGTAAGTCTCCTGTTCTTCGTGCCTTCCCAAGGCCGATACAGATTTTTTGCGGACAGGGCGAGCTGAGCATCCGAACCGCCCCATTGTCGATCTCCACCTGGGTCATGCCGAGAGGCCCCTCGATGTCGAAGCGTCTGGCCTGATCAAGAGGGGCAGTGAAGACCGTCCTGTCCTGCACATCAACAATAACTTCCGCTCCTGACCGACGACTGAAAGGAAGCAGAAATGAAGCGCCGACCAACAGGACAAGAACCAAAACCAGATATCTATCAAAAGGGGTCAATCGTTTCCAAAGATCGGCTAGTGCCATTCCAGAAGACCCTCCAGCCCTCTGGTCGCCAGCCGCTGTCCATCAGCGGCCACCAGCAGACCTTCAACGTTTTCCGTCTGCTCCAGAAGGACAAGTCCTTGCTGCGGCCCGAGAACGAATGCAGCGGTGGCTAAAGCATCGGCAGTCGCCACATCAGCGGCAACCACGGTCACACTCTGACACTCTCTGGCGGGCTGCCCGGTCTGTGGGTTGAACAGGTGATGGTAACGAACACCATCTTTTTCAAAGTAACGCTCATAATCCCCGGACGTTACGACTGAGTGGTTCTTAAGATTAAGAGTGGCAATAATCTCACCGCTTTGGCGAGGGTCCTGAATACCGATACGCCAGGGCTTCTCCTGACGATCTCCAAGCAGGCGGATATCTCCGCCTGCATTTACGGCTGCCGAGCGAATGCCACTCTGTCGTAATTTTTCAACGGCTCGATCAACAGCATAGCCCTTGGCGATCCCTCCCAGATCGATCTTGAGTGAGGAGACACGCTTACGGACTTGCCGGCCGTCTATCTGCAAAGCGTCGGGTCCGATCCCGATCAGCGCTGCTTTTATGGCCGACTCTGCAGGAATCCGCGGATTCTCACTTTCGATGCGCCAAAGGTCCTTCAGAGCACCAAGGGTCATATCAAAAGAACCTGCGCTGCGACGTGCGATCTCCTGGCCTAACCGGAGCAGGCTGGCGGTTTCACTGCTGACGGTCATCGACCTTTCAGCTGCTGAGAGGAGACTGATTTCGCTGGTCGGGATATGGGTGGAAAACAGCTGTTCCAGGCGAGTCATCTCGGCGAAGGCGACGTCGATCCCCAACTCCGCATGTTTCCGGTCATCACTGTAGACCTTGATCTCGACCAGTGTGCCCATCACCAGCGCGGTACGGGAGATTTGAGAATCGGCTGCGGGCTGGCGTAGCCAGACCAGCAGAGCAACCAGTATCAGCAGCAGAACCAGGAACAGCGGCCGCCCAAACACAATCAGCTTTGCTCCTCGACGATTTCTCCGATCAGGTCGTATTCTGAAGAATCGGTGATCTTCATCTGCACAAACTCGCCAACCTCTGCCTGCCCGGACGTAATCAGGAACTGTCCATCAACATCCGGTGCCTGCCGGGCGCTACGCCCTTTCAGGAGCAGATCGGTTTCTTCACTATAGCCTTCAATCAGGACCGTTTCAGTGGTGCCGACCAGTTTCCGATTTTTGGCAAAAGAGACCCGCGCCTGAGCGCGCATCAGTTTATTCAGGCGGCTCTTTTTTGTCCGGGCAAGGATCTGATTCGGCAGTTCAGCCGCCGTGGTTCCCTCTTCACGGGAATAGCGAAAGACTCCGACCCGTTCAAAATGGCCTTCCTGGACAAAAGCGTACAGTTTATCGTATTGCTCCAGAGTTTCCCCCGGAAAGCCGACGATAAAGGATGTCCTCAGGGTCAAGTCAGGAATACGGCTACGTAACTTTTTGAGCAGAGTGCGGATATCTTGTTCCGTAACCCGGCGGTTCATCTGCTTAAGAATCTGGTCATCGATATGCTGGAGTGGGATATCAAGATAGTTGCAGATTTTCTCTTCCCTTGCAATCAGGTCGATCAGCTCATCGCTGATTCCGTCCGGATAGGCGTAGAGCAGACGAATCCAGGTGATCCCTTCTACCTTGACCAGTTCACGAAGTAGCCTCTCGATGCTGGTTCCATCGTTGCGATCCGCACCGAAGGCAGTGATATCCTGAGCGATCAGGTTGATCTCCCGCACCCCCTTGCCGGCAAGGTTACGCGCCTCCTGGCAGACCGAGTCGATAGTTCGTGATCTGAGGTTGCCGCGGAGTTGAGGGATAATGCAGTAGGAACAATGATTACCACAGCCATCGGCAATCTTTATGTAGTTACTGTAAAACGGTGAGGAATGGACCCGTGGTGTTTCATGATCGTAGAGATAGTCCGGGGTGCCAATCTCCTGGCTGGGGGTCTTCTTGAGCAGTTGCCGTTCCAGCAGATCGACAATCCGCGGAGCATCTCCGGTGCCGAGAAACAGGTCCACTTCCGGCAGTTCGCCAGCCAGTTGATCCTGATAACGCTGCGGAAGACAACCGCTGACCACCAGCAACTGGCAAGCCCCATGTTCTTTGTAATCTGCAACCTCAAGAATGGTCTCTACCGATTCCTTCTTGGCATCCTCGATAAAGGAGCAGGTATTGATAATAATGATATCGGCCTTGCTTTCATCGGTGATGATCTCAAAACGCGCTTCGGGAAGATGTCCCAGCATGACCTCGGCATCGACCAGATTTTTAGGGCAACCGAGGCTGACCAGACTGACTTTAAATTTATCCACAGGTTTCTTTCCTGACGTTCCGCTCTTTAGTGCTGAGCATGGCTAGCTACGCATATTTTCGAACTGAAGCTCAATATCAAGATCTTTAGACTTCAGAACCTGCATCACTTCCTGCAGGTCATCAATCTTCTTGCCAGTGACCCGGACCTGATCTTCCATGATCTGGGCCTGAACTTTAAGCTTGGTTTCTTTGATCGCCTTGACAACCTCTTTGCCCTTCTCTTTACTGATCCCCTGCATGATCGCTGCCTTCTGACGCACGGCCCCGGCAGAGGCGGGTTCCTCTTTACCGTAAACAAAGCACTTTGGCGAAACGTTGCGTCGTACCAGTTTTCCGATCAGGATATCCTTGATCGCCTGTAATTTGTAATCGTCAGCAGCGAGAATGGTCAGGCTGTCTTTCTCCAGCTTGACCTCGTTCTCCGTTCCCTTGAAGTCATAGCGCTGATCGATCTCTTTAATCGCCTGATTAACCGCGTTGTCGACTTCCTGCATGTCAACCTTGGATACGATATCGAAACTCGGCATAGCCTTTCTCCTTCCCCTTTGTCTGGATCAAGAAGCTCATAGAATCGGTGACTTATAACACAAAACCGTCCCGGAATGGAAGTTACGGGACGGTTTCAAGCATATCGGAGCTTTTGCCAGCAGATCAGTACCCCACCCCCTGAGCGGAAGAGTGTACCACTTCGACCCCTTCGGCAGGGACAAACTGGAAGGTTTCCGCATCCGGTTCACGGTTCATGATCGCCTTCTGGAAAATGATTGTCGTGAGGTTTCCGTTAGGATCGACGACAGTCGTCGACACGATCGGAAACAGCTCACCCGCTTTTTTTCGTTCAACATAATCGGCAACAGCGCCTTGCGCTACAACGACTTCAAGCCGATCGATGAATTGTGATTTTTTGCGGGGCTGCAGTGACAGTATCGGGTTACCATCAAGGTCGTGATCAGGAACAGCCCAGGCGACAGAGAAATCCCGGCCCAGATTTCCAAGCCCGCTCAGGAAGGTGACAGGGTTCTCTCCCTGCTGTTGCTCCAGGCGACTCATATCGCTCTTGATAACCTGTTTATTTTCAGGCAGATAAAACCACATGGTACGACCGTCAGAAACAATCTCCTGGGCTTCGGGCTTCAGGTATTCCCAGCGAAACATGGCACCCTTGGCATTCTTGCCCTGCTGAATAAACTTGAAACTGACCGTGCCAGAGCCATGCTGGGTCCGGTCGATTGCAGCAATATGAGACTCCTGAAGAAACTCGGCCTGAAAATCGTTGATGCGCTCTCCTTTTATTCCCTGCTCAAGAGGCCGGAAGGGGCTTTCAAGAGTCTGCAGGACCTCTTGCAGATCTATTTTTTCAGCGGCAGTCGCCGAGCCGAAGAAAAAGAGAAGAGCGGTTGCTACCAAAACCAGCCTTAACATAAATTGTCTCCAGAGCATTGAGGATTCAGATAAAAGAGAAGGGTATCAGGAGATGTTCGACGAGGCAATGGTGATCGTCGTTCTGGCAATAGACTGAAGATCACTCAGGAATTAAATTGCTTTAAAGAGCTGGTCGAGATCTGAAAAAAGACCGAACCTTCAAATAGCAGGTCATGACCCGCGCTGCAATTGAGCTTCGACTCGACCATCAACGTTTCTCTATGGGGGGAGTTTTCCCGACAGCTGTCCTGAATCTGTTGGCTGGTTCCCAGCAGAAAGGAAGGTGGCGATGGCATAGCTCGCAGATTGAGCCGATCATCGAGGCTGGAGAGAACTCCGGAGGCAAAAATATTACCGACCTCCTGCAGGGTGGAACGCATCTGGTCGCTTTCCAGATTTTCAGGTGTCGCCTGACGCATCAGCAGTCCCGCCAGGCGTCGCGCATCTTCTTCCGCAAATAAAAGGAGAATAGAGCCATCGACAGCACCTTCCACCTTCAAACAAATACCGGCCAGACTCTCATTCTGCAGGTCATTTTGTGCGGATTCAGAGTCATTTAGCGGCAGGATGTAAAAATCTGAACCTGCCTCCAGAAAATTCGACAACATATCAGCAGCCTGATCCATGCCGGTGCGAATCTGTTTCTGATACTGCTCCAGCAGCTTATTTTTACCTTGAAGCTCTGACATTAAACCCCTTTTCTGTCCTGTTATCGACGTCGTTCCAAAAAACTCTGCACATCGAGAATAAACACAATCTTCCCGTCTCCCAGAATCGCACCTCCATTGGTTCCACGCAGGCGGTCGAAGGGTGCGGGTAGCTTTTTGACAAATACTTCCTGGTGGCCTACCAACTGATCTACAACCAGTCCAACTTTACGACCGAACAGTTCCATCACAACGATTGATATCTGGCTGCTGGCAGGAGGTACAGGCATCTTCAGGATTTTACGTAAGGAGAGCAAGGGGAGTTTCTCGTCCTTAAGCTGAACCACCAACTGTTTACCGCTGCTCTGAACCTCATGCCGCTCAACCTGATGGGTCTGTATAATCCTTGAAATTGGCAGAGCCATCAGCTTTCCATCACACTCAAGCAGCAATATTCTGATAATTGCCACTGACAGGGGAAGCTGCATGGTAATACGGCTACCCTGGCCCACTTTCGAAGCAATCAACAACGTCCCGCCAAGTTTTTCCACTGCCGCTTTAACAACATCCATCCCGACGCCCCGGCCGGAGGTTTCCGTGACCTGCTCCTTCGTTGAAAACCCAGGCATGCAGATTAACTGCAACGCGTCTGTATCGCGCATATTCTGAGCCTGCTTTGGGCTAATCAACCCTTTTTCCAGTGCTTGCTCACGGATTTTCCGGGGGTCAATTCCCCGACCATTGTCCTGTATCTGAACCTGCACTTGCGACCGCTCACGCCAGACCTTAACCAGCACGGTTCCCCGTTGTTCAATGCCGTGATCTATCGAGTTGCGGACCATATGCATCAGCGGATCAGCCACCTCCTCCAGGATTGATCGATCCAACTCAATCTCTGCCCCTTCAATCTTCAGGGTAATTTCTTTATTATTTTTTCGACATAGATCGCGGACCACTCTGGGCAGTCGCTCGGTGATGCTTCCCACCGGCATCATCCGCACCTTCAAAACCTGACCATGAAGATTTTTAACCAGCTTGCCCAGTTGCCCCAATCCCTCCTGCAATTCACGCCAGTCCTGCGCCCCCAATGCGGTCTGCAGCATATAGCGATTGGTCACCAGTTCCCCGGTCAGGTTGATAAACCGATCCAGCAGATCGGTATCCACCCGAACTGTTCCACCAATCA
>DATFMC010000016.1:0-2398 GCA_035267105.1 Geopsychrobacteraceae bacterium | reverse complement strand
ACAGGAACCGATACGGGTGAAACCATCTAAATCGGTGTCAAAATCACATCGGTCTGTTGATAAAATACCAACATATCCTGTGTCCGCTACAGAGGTGAGCGAACCGGCAGCAATGGTGACAGTGCCGAAAATGCCCGTGGTCGAGTCCTTGGTAGAGAATGTGCAGTCATAGCCGCCGTCGAGCACAACGGCCCCGCCGTTAAGGATTATATCTTCATAGAAGATTTCGCCCGCAAGCTGAAGTGTAAAGCTAGAAAAGAGAGTACTGGCAGAATTATACGCAGTCTGTATGGATGTGAAACCGGAGCCATTTTCTAAGATCTTGACCGAAGGATTGCAGGCTGCCAAGGATAAGTTAGGGGAAGTAGAAAAAAGAGCTAATAATAAACAGATTACAATGGGAAGCAGCCTCTGAAACTGACGTTCCCCTGGTTGAGTGGACACCGGGTTAAGCTACAAGTTTGAAATAGGTCGACTCATAGTCGGCCGGACTTTTGTAGCCCAGAGTCGAGTGGAGGCGGCGGCGATTATAGAAGCGCTCGATGTACTCAAAGAGACTCTGTCGAGCATGGAAGCGGGTTGGGTAGTTCCGATGAAATACCAGTTCCTGCTTCAAACTGCCAAAGAAACTTTCAACCGGGGCGTTGTCCCAACAATCGCCCTTGCGGCTCATGCTGCATCTCATGCCGTATGTGGTCAGCAGAGATTGGAAATCGCCGCTGGCATACTGTGAGCCGCGATCAGAATGAAAGATGACTCCTGAGGGCGTTCCGCGCCTTTGCACCGCCATCGTCAGGGCATCCATAACCAACTGCCGGGTCATGCGCTTATCCATGGCCCAGCCAACAACCGACCTGGAAAACAGGTCAATAACCACCGCCAGATAAAGCCAGCCTTCGGTGGTCCAGATATAAGTGATGTCGCCCGCATAAACCTGGTTCGGTGCTTCCGGTGAGAAGTCCCGATCCAGTAAGTTGGGAGCGACAGGCAAATCATGCTTTGAGTTGGTGGTCGCTTTAAAGCGTCGCTTCGTTTTTGCTCTCAGGCCATCTTCTCGCATCAGGCGGGCAACGCGATTTTCGCTGCAGGCTTCACCCTGCTGCTTGAGCGCCTGATAGACGCGGGGGCTGCCGTAAGACTCCCCGCTGTCGCGGTGGACGGTGCGAATCTTCTTCCGCAGCTTGTTGTTTGACTGCTGTCGCTTGGATTCTGGAGTCTTCAGCCAAGCATAGTAGCCGCTGCGTGAGACCGACAGCACCTCGCACATGACCGAGATGGGAAATTCCGTCTGCTGCCGTTGCATGAAATGGAAAATCACTTCGGGTCGCTGGAGAAGATGGCCATCGCTTTTTTTAAAATGTCGCGCTCCATTTTAAGGCGCTGATTTTCGCGCCTGAGCCGACTCAGTTCTTCTGCTTCAGAGGTTTGCTTCCCTTTGCCCGGGAAGGCCTCTTTGGGATTCTCGCCGTACTGGTGAATCCACTTGTAAAGCGTGTTGGGGTGAATCTCCAGATCTCTGGCCACCTCCGACACGGAATGATCGCTGCCGGTTATCAAACGAACCGTCTCGATCTTGAACTCACGGGAATAACGTTTTCTCTTCGAAACCATGCCAGTCCTCCTGGTGCTGTTGTAGCAGCTTTTCGGACTGTCCACAATTTCGGGGGAAGGTCAAATCATTTGTCTGCCGGAGTTCAGGGGTCAACGCACTATTCTTAATGTTTACCATTTTTCATGTATACCATTATCCGTGAGGAATGGAGCGTTGACCCCTTTGCATTTCCAAATGCGCGTTACAGCGTAGATAAGTGTTGTTAGTGAGGACAGTCGGCAACGGTCAGGGGCGCCAGGGCACAACAAACCGTGCGCTCTTCGAACCAGTCCCCGGGGCTACTCAGCCAAAATACCCGGGTTGCGGTGCGTCGAGTCCAAGTCTACAGGGAGGACGTGGTGTTCACTCTCGGGTGACACTGGAGTGTTGTGCCTCGCTCAGCAACCTTGGCGCGTCAGTCCAGTGCTGATCTTACGCAGAACAGCAGTTCCTCGGGTTTGAAGGGTTTCTGAAGAAACAAGACGAGCTCATCTTCGGGTTCTTCTTCGCTGAAAAGAGCCTGACTGTAGCCTGACAAGAGAATGGCCGGCACCGATGCATTCAGTTCGGCCACTGCTGTGATCAGTTCCCGACCATTCATCCCCGGCATTGTCATGTCGGTTAGAACCAGATCGATGGACTGATTCGATTTTTGGAACAGCTCCAGGGCCATCGCGCCATCTTTGGCCGGAATGACCTTATACCCAGCCTCGATGAGATGTGCGCAAATGGTATTGCGCACCTGGTCCTCATCGTCGACGACCAGAATGGTTTCCGTCCCGGCCAAACTTGTGTCGTTAATGGCAT